>JACJZV010000001.1:0-367637 GCA_020635395.1 Flavobacteriales bacterium | reverse complement strand
AAAATTCACAACTACTCCAAATACTTTGCATCGTATGTTCGCTCTTTCCACACCGATTTGATGGGGAGAAAGTAAAAAATGGCAGTGGCTAAAGTATTTATTTGCACATATACATCGTATTGAAATAGTTGCCACAAACTTGGTTTTTGCAATTTCATTAAAAGAAACAACGACTGGATATAGAGCGATTGTATGGCGTATTTGGTAAACCAAATACCCAAAGCCAGCATTGGATTAAATATAGCTAAAACAAGCAATGCCGGGGTGAACAAGCCGTACAGAATTATTAAAAATTTCCAATTCAAAGGTAGCTCTCTAGCCCCTATTAGCCAGCGTTTTCGTTGATGAAGCATTTCTAAAACGGTGTCGATATGCGAGGCCAAACCCAAACTATCAGTTGTAAAAATGGTACGCCACTGCCAACCGTTTCGGGTCACTTCCTTAAATAATTTGTAATCTTCGGTTATTGAAAAATCAATATTTTCATAACCTCCGGTTTGCCAATAGGCTTTCGCTCTAACGGCCATATTGTTTCCAACCGAGGTGCAGGCAACACCCATGTTGGCAAAACTTTGAATATAGCCCATAAAATGCAGCCAATCAATAGATTGCATTTTAGAAAATAGCGAAGATTGGGCTTGGCACGTTGTTGTACCCGATACAATCCCGACTTCGCTGTCAAATTGAGCCAACAACACATTTATCCATTCTTTTGGTAGCAATACGTCAACATCGGTTATAAAATAAAACTCTCCGGTAGCTTTGTGGGCTAAATGTGCCAAAACATTGGCCTTACCTCTGCCTTTTCCCATGTTTTCATGAATGTTAATGAGTTGAAAATTAGAATGTTGAGCTATGAAATTTTCGACCATCTCCGCTGTTCGGTCTGAGCTGTCGTCGTTTCCTATCAATACCTCCAATTTATCCTTTGGGTAGTTGAGGTTGGCAATGGCTGTTAAGCTACGAATTATCAGTTTCTCCTCGTTGCGGGCGGCTAAGAGTAAACTTATTCTGGGCTGTTCTTTAAACTTTTTAACCGGTTTCGAGTCTTCCCTAAAAATGACAAAAAAGCTAACCAGTTGAATGGCAAAAAACACCGTTACCAACCCAATGCAAATCCATACTACAAGCGGCATGACGTGAAATTATTTTGTACTAAATACTGGCAAAATTCGGGCAATAGAGCTTTTACATTTTCTAATGACTTTAGGCTGTCGTGAAAAACAAAAATGGCACCGGGTTTTACCGCCGATTTAAGAATTTCGAGCGATTCTTTTCGGTCAAGATTTTTTTTATAATCCCCTGAAAGACAGGTCCACATGATTATGTCATAATTAGATTTGATTTTTTGAATTTGCACTGGGCTAATTTTTCCATAAGGAGGCCGAAAAAGTTTACTTTCTATGTGTTTTGCTGCCTCCTCAATGTTTGAAATATAGTGTTGGTTGCTGGTGTGCATACCATTCAAATGGTTGTGTGTATGATTGCCCACCGCATGTCCTTTGGATTTAACTTTCTGATATACAGAGGGGTACTTAACCACATTGTCACCAATACAAAAAAAAGTGGCCTTAAAATTGAAATCATCCAAAATGCCAAGCACGTATTCTGTTGCTTCCGGATTTGGGCCATCGTCAAACGTTAGATAAACCTTTTTCTGATTTTCTTTTTTTTGCCATATCAAACCCGGATATACCCATTTGTATAAACGAGATTTATAAATCACAGAATTCACCCTTCAAAACTAATATTAACCATAGAAATAATATTTTAATTTGTCGAAAGTGCAATAGGCCTTTGTCGGATAGAATTAGATTTGCCATTGGCTTCAAAAAATTTGATAATATGAAAAAAGGTGTTTTTCTGATAGTTAGTTTGTTGGCATTTGGCTATGTTTTTGGCCAGGATAAAAAGACTTGGAATTTGCAAGAATGCATTGAATATGCCTTGCAGCACAACCCAAATTTATTGAATAGCCAACTGACTGTTGAGCAGGCATCAAACAATTTGCAGCAAGATAAATTAGACAGATACCCCACCCTAAACTCTTCTGCATCACACAATTACAATTTTGGTAGGACTATCGACCCGTTTACCAATCAGTTTGTAAATCAGAGCATTCAATCAAACAATTTTTCGCTAAACAGTGGTGTAACGCTCTACAATGGGTATCGTCTTCGGAACAACATCAACCTATCGGCCAATTCGATGGAAAGAGCCGAGCTTTCAAAAAAAGCCGCTGAAAATGATTTGGCCATGGCGGTAGCGAATGTCTATTTGCAAATTATTTTGGCCGAAAAACAATTAGAAAGCCTTCAGGAAACCAACAAAAACACAAAAACACAAATGGATCAGGCAAAAAAACTATACGAAGGAGGCACGGCCAACCAAAGCAGATATTTAACATTTAAAGCCCAAGATGCCCGCGATCAAATGAATATTCAAACAGCAAAGAGTACTATTCGAATGGTCTATTTGCAGCTTATACAACTGATGCAACTTCCATCAAATGAAGCATTTCAAATTGATATTCCGCAGTTTTCGAATGTACCTTTGGCCGTGCCATATTCTATGAATGATTTGATGGCTGCCTCCTCAAAAGCACTGCCCAATATGCAAATTGCTGAAAATCAAGTGAAGGCATCCGAATTGAGTGAAAAAATTGCGGAAGCTGCACTGTATCCAAGACTTATGCTTTTTGGCAATGTCAATACTCTATATTCCGAATCGCGGTTAGAAAAATTTAATCCAACTACAAACACGGTGCCTATTGGCTATGTGCAGGGCACTAACGAGCCAGTGTTGAGCCAGTTTACCAGTTATCAAACTAAAACTTCCCCTTTTGGAAATCAACTTTCAGACAACTTTGGTCAGGCCATTGGGCTAAGTTTGTCTATTCCTATTTACAACAACAATCAAGCGAAAACAAGTGTAGAAAACGCCAAAATATCGACCGAGATGGCTCAAAATAATTTGCAGGTAACTCAAAATCAATTAAATGCAGACATTATCCAATCGTACAGCGATTTTGAAAATTCAGTAGCAGCCTACCAATCGGCGTTGGAAAACAAAAAAGCTCAACAAGAAAATTACGATTTTAGTAAAAAAACCTATGAGGCTGGCGTTGCAACAGCCGCCGAAATGATAATTGCCCAAAACAACCTTAGTCAGGCAGAAATTGATTTGGAGCGAGCTAAAATGCAACTCATTTTTAATCACACCCTTTTAGAATTTTATAATTCGGGAGAAATCAAGTTGGTTGAGTAATTTTGAGTAATTATTTGACTCATTTATTCGCTTTATGAAACTCCTTTATACATTTATCGCCATACTTTTATCCCAAAATGTTTTAGCCACCACTTGGCAAGTAGGCCCCGGCCAAACCTATAAGTTTTGCAGCGAAGTATCAGCAAAGGTGCAGCACAATGACACCGTTACCATAGATTTTGCTACCTACACAAACGATAAGCAGGTGACCTGGAATAAAAATAATTTGCTAATTATAGGCGTGGGAGGAAGACCAAAATTAGTTGCGGGAGATGTGATAGCCAATGACAATAGCAATGGAAAAGGCATTTTTGTGGTGAGTGGCTCTAACGTGCGTATTGAAAACCTCGAATTTACAAATGCTAAGGTGGTTGACCATAACGGAGCAGGAATACGCCAAGAGGGTGCAAATCTGTTCGTGCACCGATGCAAATTTGATGGCAATGAAATGGGCATTTTGAGCGGCAATATCTCAAATTGCAAGACTGTTGTTGAATACTGCGAATTTATAAACGGAGGCAGCCCGGCAAATCCCGGCTACCAGCACAACATATACATCAACCACATTGATACGCTGATATTTAGATACAATTTTAGTTACAATGCCATTGCTCAAGGACATGAATTTAAAAGTCGGGCAAACTATAATTTAATTCTATACAACACCATTTCTAACTATCAAACGGTGGACAGTAGAAACATTGACATACCCAATGGGGGAACCACCGTTGTGATGGGAAACATCATCGAACAAGGCCCGAATTCTGCAAACAGCAACATATTGGGTTATGGCAAAGAAGGTCTTTCAAACACTGCCAATCACGAACTTTGGGTAGTCAACAACACATTTGTAAACAAAAACACAAAAGGTAGTTTTATCGACATCAATCCGTCTGCCCAAAAATTATTCTTAAAAAACAACATCCTTGCCGGAGCAAAAACCGGAGGATTAATTATCGGCTCTCCATCGGCAATCGACTCTTCAAACAATTTTATTACCGACATTATTGCGAATTGCGGTTTTGAAAATGCGAATGCCAACAATTACAGATTGTTGAGCAACTCAGCAGCAGTGGATGCCGGAATCAGCATATCTTTCACGGTTATGGGCTTATCCTTGATACCAACCAAAAGCTATTTAGACACTTGCAATGTAGAAGCTCGAAATACGTTTGATCAAATTGATATTGGGGCGTTTGAATACACTAAAACTTCCTCGGTTTCTGACGTAAATTCTGCCAAAAGCTGGACCCTCTACCCAAATCCTGCAATTCATTTTATTCGTTTGAATGGAATCGAAAATCAGTCTGAAAAAATACAACTGTTCAACAGCAATGGCATTTTGATGAAAGAAATGATGGTATTCGAAAATCAAAACATCAATATTGAAGACCTTTCTGAAGGAATGTATTTTTTGAAAAGTGAAAACGATAGTTTTACCACACTGAAATTCGTTAAACTTTAATTGAAATATTTTACTATCTCTTAGATTTAACAATGAATAAGAATACTGATATAGAAATAGTTAGCTCGCGAATTCTGAACTTTCCGGTGGAAACAGTTTTTGAGGCATTTGCCAACCCCGAACAATTAAAAAAATGGTGGGGGCCAAATGGTTTTACCAATACAATCCATGAGTTTGACCTCCAACCCGGTGGAAAATGGATATTAACCATGCATGGCCCGGAAGCTGGAAATTATGAAAATGCCTCTACCTTTAAAGAAATAATTCCAAACCAACTGGTTTCATGGTCTCGACAGTCGCAGCCTTTGTTTGATATGGAGATTAGTTTTAAAAAATTGGATATCACGACATGCGAAATTTCTTTTAGAATGATTTTTGGAACTGCCGAAGAATGTGCCAAAATCAAGAAATTTGCTCTTCCTAAAAACGAAGAAAACTTCGATCGGCTGGAGGCTCTTCTTCGAACTTTATAATTTTTCTAAAAAATATTTGTGCAACCGATTAATTGCACATACATTTGCAACCGATTGGTAGCAAAAAAATGAATATGAGTACCAGAAGAGACGTTTTTCAGGCCATTGCCGACCCAACTCGCAGAGCTATAATCATGCTTCTTGCCGTGCAAGCAATGACCCCAAATGCTTTAGCTGAACATTTTGACTCGAGCAGACAAGCGGTTTCAAAGCATTTAAGAATTTTGTCGGAATGTGAAATTGTGCAACAAGATTTTAAAGGTCGAGAAATTCTTTATCAATTAAATACTGAAAAAATGAAAGACATTGAAAAATGGCTCGAACAATTTAAACAACTACTTGCCACACGTTTCAACCAATTAGATGCTGTATTAGAACAATTAAAAACGCAAAAAAAATGAATAGTAACCTGCAATTTGATTTTATTATAAACAAACAAAATAACACGGTTCATGTAAAACGGGAGTTTGCTGCCGACCTACCACTGGTTTGGGAGGCATGGACAAATCCAGACATTCTGGATCAATGGTGGGCACCAAAACCTTATAGAACCCAAACCAAGTCAATGAATTTTAGCGAAGGTGGCACATGGCTATATGCCATGATAAGCCCTGAAAATGAAATGCATTGGTGCAAAAATGATTATGAAAAAATCGAACATCAAAAAAGTTTTTCTGGTTTGGATGCTTTTTGCGATGAAAAGGGCAATACAAACACCGACATGCCCCGCACACTGTGGACTAATACATTTACCCAAGAAAAAAATACCACCATAGTAAATATTGTTGCCCAATATGATAGTTTGGCCGACCTCGAAAAAATTATTGAATTAGGGTTTAAAGAAGGGTTTACCATGGCTTTGGGCAATCTTGATCAATATCTTGAAATCCAATTTAAGCTCAGACAAGAAAATAAAGCAAATAACAAACCTCGGGTAACCACCTATCTTAATTTTGATGGCAAAACAGAGGAAGCGTTTCTTTTTTACAAGTCCGTTTTTAGAACCGAATTTGCAGGAAAAGGCATTCAGCGATTTGGAGATATTCCTGCCGAACCAGGAAATCCAACCATCTCAGAAAGTATTAAAAAAATGATTTTGCATGTGGAACTTCCTATCATCGAAGGTTTTGTGCTGATGGGCACAGATGCTCCAAAAGAAATGGGTTTTAACCTAAACATCGGAAACAACATGCATATCTGCATTGAGCCTGAATCGAGAGAGGAAGCTACCCGATTGTTTGAGGAACTTTCTGCGGATGGAAAAATAACAATGCCCTTGGCCGATATGTTTTTTGGTGCTTATTTCGGAGAATTCCAAGACAAGTATGGCATTAATTGGATGATTAGTTATCAAAACAAAAAGTAAAAAATATATGAAAAACAAGATTTTAAACGTACTCTCGATTTTGTTAGGTTTGTTAATGATTAATGGTGGGTTAAACAAGTTTTTTGAATACATACCCGTACCAGATGACTTGCCCGAGGCAATGGTAAAACTAAATGCCTCTTTAATGGAAATATCTTGGCTTATCCCATTAGTTGCTTTTGCCGAATTGGTTGGAGGCCTTCTTATTTTAATACCTAAAACCAGAGCTTTGGGTGCATTAATCGTGTTTCCCATAATGGTTGGCATTTTGATGACCAGTATTATTAATATGCCCGAAGGATTGCCTTTAACTCTGATTCTATGGGCTGTTTTATTATGGATAATTTACGAAAACCGAAAAAAATATTTGGCTCTTTTGGGATAAAATGCCATTGAAAGACAACAGAAAGGTGCTTGAATACTTAAAATTTAAGCACCATTTTTTTAATTCAATTCAGGGTTTATCGGAGAATTAATCAGCAAAGCGTATTTGCCACCTAAGTTTTGCATCGCCTTTTTCCACAGTTCGGTTGAGTCGAGATTACTATTAAAAACGGTGGAACCACCAATGTTTCCAACAATCCATGCTCCCTCGTGTAGTTCGTCTTCCAATTGGCCAGCACCCCAGCCAGAGTAGCCCAGAAAAAAAACAAATTGATTGGCCATTTGCGGGTTTTTCTCTAAAATGTTAATGGCCTTATTAAAGTCTCCACCCCAAAATACTTTGGGCAGTATCTCTATTGATTGGCCAATAATGTGTCCCACGGTATGAAGAAAATGAATGGTATTGAGTTCTACCGGACCACCCTGATAAATTTCTTTTTCAGGCAGCTTGTCATTTTTCAAGGCAGCCTTTAATGTTAAATCAATAGAATTGTTCAGCACAAAACCCAGTGTTCCGTTGTCGTTATGTTCCACAACCAATACAATGGTTCGAGCAAAATTTGGATCTCTCAAAAATGGGTCTGATATTAATATTTTTCCGGCCTCTGGTTTCATGGGTTATAAATAAGATAAATAAAAACCACTAAGTAGCACCAAAAAAAACACGCCAATCCAGGCGATGACATATTTCCATTTTGGCCAAAAATTTGGAGGCAAATGCTTTTTAACCAGCAATATGCTGAGTATGGCTAAAATGGGAGCGGTTAAAAACGAAAAACTGGTGGCTATTGACACCATTTGGGTCATGTTTGAAATGAAAAATCTGAGTAAAACAACGGCACCAACCACTATTATGGCCATCCAAATTAATCTTGATTTACGCTCTTCTTGGATGGTGGCTACTTGGCTTTCATTTTTCCAAACCACGGCTAATTGCTGCATAACCCTGGGCATTGCATCCAAGCAGGTTAGTGTGGTGCTAAACATGGTGGTAAATGCCGAAATAGCAATAAAATAATAAGCCCAATTGCCAATGCTACTGGTGTAAATATCAATTAATTGCCCTGCATATTTGCCTGCGGCATCTTCTAATACTATATCTGTGCCGTAAATAACATTTGCACCTAACAATAAAAAGCATACCGCCAAAATTGCTGTACCCCAATATCCTACTTTAAAATCAAACATCGAGTCGCTCTCACTTGTGCTTTTGGCTTCTTTGTTTTTTAAACCCCATATAGAGTGCCATATTGCTATATCGAGGGGAGCCGGCATCCACCCTAAAAAGGCTATCAAAAAAATGATGTCTTTTTTAGTGAAATCAAAGGTTTGCACATTCCCGATTTGGCCAATATCAGGTCTTCCATAAAACGAAGAAACCACTGCCACTACGGTGGTAATGGACAAAACAATCATGATGACTTTCATGAGATTGTCTAACACCGAAAATTTTCCGATTGCACTTATGCCAAAACAAACCAGCAACAACCCAGCCGACACCAGCCACGGTGCAGCATTTACACCAAATATTTTAATGGCTAAACCGGCTGTTACTACCGTGACAGCGGCTTGTATGGTAAACATTGTGCCAACTGTAAGTATGGCCACCACTACCAACGAACCCTTGCCCAATTTGGCAAAACCCTGAAGCAGATTTTGATTGGTGTGGGCAGCATATTTGGGGCCAAGTTCAAAAAAAGGATATTTAAAAATCTGTGCCAGCACAATGGCAATAATTAGCACAAACCCATACAATGCCCCCGCTTTGGTGCTTTGCACAATGTGCGAAACTCCAACGGCTGCCCCTGCATAGAGCAATCCTGGCCCCAACGCTCTTAGTTTTGAAAGCATGGGACTAAATTATTACTTTTTTAATCTAAATACGGAATTACCAATAATGGAATTTCAACCTGACCGGCTAATTTCTTTGTGGTGCTTCTGCTAAAGAAATAGTCAAACCGCGAGTTGTGCTTATGGTAAACCACCAACATATCTAAAGGTTTGTTTTCAATATAAACCTGTATTCCTTCTTCGGGTGTAGCTGCATGAACCGCCTGAACGCCCACCTGCATGTTGCCAAGTTTAATGCTCTTTGCTGCTCTTTCAGCACCGTTGGTCAACACGTTTAATACCGAGAAATGACAATGATTTGCACTTTCTAAAGCGTCTAAAATGGCACTCAATTCCTCGGCTTTTGGAATATTTTCCTCATTGGTGGCTACACAAACATTTGGATTTTTGTTTGGCACAAAACCCGCCGGAACAGCCAAGACAGGCAAGTTGTTTTTACGAATAATTTGCTCGGTATTGCTTCCCAAAATTTTGTCCGACAAGCTATTCTCGCCTTTTGTACCCATTACTATCAGCTTGGCACCATACTCGCGAGAAGCCATTTTTAAAACATCTTTTAAATACCCCAGTTTAGCAATTGTCTTTATGGGATGACCCGGAGCAAATTTTTGCTCCAATCGGGCTTTTTCTTCTTTTAAATCTTTATCGGCATCGTCCAACATTATTTGGTTTAAGTCTATCATCATGCCGGTGGAAGAACGCGGCTGAATAACGCTGTGAACCAAATGAAAATGAACTCCATTTTTGTTAAAAAAAGTAAAAGCAAAATCGGCTGCTTGCTTTGCATTGTCAGAAAAATCGGTGGGTATTAAAATGTTTATCATTGTTTCGCTTTTACCTCAAATTTAGTTGTTTTTCAAAAAAAAACAGTCATTTCTAAAAAAAATGCCAACGCCAAATTTGATAGCGTTGACATTTTATATAACCTTTTAAAAGTTAATAGGCTTCTGCCGCAAACCGAGAGAATTCTGATTTCATCTCGTCATACAATTTGACAAATGTTTCCATTCTATCGGCCAAAGAATCATCTGATTCTACTTTTCTGTGATCTGTAGCAATATTGTTTGATTTTGCATTTTCTACCAATTCGTGTTGGGCTGCATTAATATCATGCATTAACTCGTCCATCACTTCGTTTTGGCGGATAAATTGATTTTGAAAACGCTCAATTTGCGAGGTAATTTCCACTTTGGAATTCATAGATACCAACTCGCCCAATCTGTTGTTGAACGTTTTAATCTCGTCTCGATAAAAATCCAAATCTTTTTTCCAGTTCGTAAATTCAGCGTGCAAGTCGGTGATATATTTCTGTGTCATAATGTATTATTTTTTTTGTTCTGTTAAAAAATTAAGATAGGTGTTTTGGTGGTCATGGCCATTTCTTTGGTTATGCTTTTGTGAAACAACGAGTCGAAAAAACCTCGATGGTGGCGTTTCATACCCAACACGCCAATGTCATTGTTTCCCACGTATCGATTCAACTCCTCTACAACGTCTGCTCCCACCACATTTTCTACAATGGCTTTGCCTTCGTAATGTTTTATAACCCTCAACATTTCCTCGGAGTTAACCTTGCTTTTTGAAACATGAACCATGTGTACTTCTGTCTTAAAATGACCCATAAAATCTTCAAACAAACCCAGGGTGGCTTCGTCTTCTTGGCTAAAATCGGTTGCAAAAGCCACTTTGTTCCACAATTCAAAGTCAGAATTTTCGGGAATAATCAGCACGGGCAACTGGCATCGTTGAATAATGCTGGCTGCGGTGGTGCCAATCCATTTGCTAACTGCGTTGGTTGCACCTTTTGTACCCATCACAATCATATCAACCGATTTTTCTTGGTGCATTTGATGAATGACATCCACCAACAACCCTACACTTGCCTGCGTTTTTATGGCTACACCAGTCATTAATGTATAACGACCAGCCAAATTAGTGAGCTTTTCGTTTGCCTGCTCTAATGCCTCCTCCAACATTGCACTCATTGCATTAACCGGAGCCGCTGGATCAATAATGGGAACATGCTGGGCATGAGCAACAATTATTTCGGCATTTAAGCTTTTGGCTAAATAGCAGGCATACTCCAAAGCATTATTTGCAATTTCTGAAAAATCAGTAGGACATACTATGGTTTTCATAAAACGTACAATTTGTTGTTCCAAATAAACCACAAAAATGAACTTTGCTGGTTGATTGAATTCATGTTAATATCTGATATTTATCAACAAAAATTTTCAAAAGGGGAATTTCGCTTAAACTTTTTTTAACTTTTCTACCAACCTTTACACTTTTTCATTCGTCAATGCACCAAAATGCTTTTACTCAACTTTTAAAACGCAGCATTATGAACAGACTCACATTAATCGGTTTCTTCTTGGCAATTTCTTGTCAGTTGTTTGGTCAGCAAAAAGTCTCCATACTATTCGACCACAACAGCTATGTCCTTACGCCTTTGGATAATAAAAACAGTGAAGCCAAAAAGATTGACAGTTTGCTAAAAACTGCCGATTGTGAGTCTTGTTCGGTTGCGTTGAGTGCACACACCGATGCCGATGGAACAGATGAATACAATTTGACACTTTCTAAAAACCGACTAAACACTGTTAAAGACTACATTAAGGGCAAATATCCCTGCATTAACCTAAAAGAAACTGAGTTTTATGGCGAGGCCAGATTGATAACCAGCAGTGAAGTCCCATCCCAAAAGGCGTTGAATAGAAGGGTGGAAGTGGTGCTTACTTGCGAGAAAAATGAAACTTTAGAGCTGACAGACTTAGCTCCTATTTATAGTCGATTGGCGTCCTCCAAAAACACATCTTACCAAATAAATGGACAAAACGGAGGCACTATCACCTTACCTAACGGAGCCATTGCTGTTATTCCACCAAATGTATTTCCTGAGGGTAATATAACAATTGTTGCCCAAGTGGCTGATGGGAATGTGGGCTTTCTACTCAACAAACTGACCACCCAAGATTTTAGTAGCGGAGAGATGCTCCAATCTGCAGGTATGTACCGATTTGAAGCATTTCAAAACGGCAAAGCAATCGCTTCGTCAAATGGAAATTCCATTACGGTGTATGTAAAAGCTGACAAAGCCGATTACAAGCAGTTTTTGGCAAAAGATAAAAATGGACTTTCGCACTGGAGTCAAGAGGATGAAGGTATTAGATTGTCGCCATCAAACATTTTTGCTCAATCCATGAACGACGTTAATTATGGCCTTTCTGATGCCTTTTATTGTAGGTTTTTTTGGTGTGGTTTTCGAAAGGAATTTTCACCGAAATATCGCAATCAATTGGCCCAACAACGAGCTAGTATCATTGCTGCCACCACTGAATCTTTTATAAGAAACAACCCCAAAATGAAACTTTATTACGATTTATTTAAGGATGATTTGGGCGAAAAATTTGAAACTCCTGAGGATTTTATGTCGTTTCTAGCACAAAACAACGCCGATAGTATTGAAAACACCCTCAAACGGTTGATACCTGATTTTGACACCGAACAATTTACCGAATTAAAAGTGCCACTCTATAATTGGATTAATTGCGACCGATTTACTGGATTAGAGACGACCTCGGTCGAGATTGACGAAGAATTTGACCAAAAGAAAGACATCAGGATGTATTTTGATAATATAAAAGGGGTTATGGGAGCCACCCCCAATACTTCTACTTCCGAAAAAACATCTGTTTTTTACAATGTACCCATTGGCAAAATAGTTACCTTAGTTATCGTCAAAAAAGTGGGAGAACAATTAATGATGAGTCGCGAAAAATTTAAGATTGGTGAGCCTCCAATTATTAAGTTTAGAAACATCGTAGAAAGTGATTTGCTGAAAGACTTTTAGCCGCAACTCCACTCCTACCCTTTTCAATCAGGGCTGTTCTATCTCTAAACACCTTATTCAACTTATCTTTTTTATAACTTTGTCTAACCGTTTGAGTTTGCTCTCCACTGTCATATCGGGTCGTCGCTTAAGCAGCGTTTCTCGCAATTTGGCTTTGTCTTTGTCGTCAATTACCGCACAGGCCATTTCGGCATATTTGGGCAATTGGTTGGTGGCACTTTTTAGCAATTGTTCGTTCAACATTTCAAACACTTCCTGTTTTCCAGCCTTTATCAATATTACTAAAATTGCGACATATCCATCTTTGGTTATTACCGAGCCGGCATCGGCAGCTTTTGCCAATACGGGCAAACTTTTTAAGGCCGCATCCGTGTTTTGCTCCACTATAGCAGCCAAAGCCGTCATGGCACCCCATTGCATTCTATTGTCTTTATGGTCTAACAAAGGCAAAAAATTGTTCCAATAATCTGCCACCATTTCCGGTTTGCGATAAGCCGCTTCATACAGCGTTTTGATACAATCGTGCCGGATATTTTTATTCTTTTGGCCTAAATTTTCGACCAACTCTATTATAGCCATTGCATTGTTTTCCGACACAATTTTTATGGCCAACTGAATGTTTGGCTCTTCGTCTCTTCTATTTAGTGAGGTAGCCAATAGCGGAATAATGCTCATATTTTTTGCTCAAAAATCGGGATAAATTGATTGGACTTCAACTATTGTTACGAATTGCTTTAGCTCTCGTTGGACTATTTTGTTGGGGTTCGCCGATTTTCAATTCAAATTGTATTTTAGCGGAACAGTTTTATTTTTCCTTAGACAGTGTACTCGTTGTGAATTGCTTTCAAATTGTATTTTAGCGGAACTTTCTTTTTGCGAGATTTTGAGGATGAAATGTTGTGAAAACATTTAAGGCGGGGCAACTCGCCTTTTTTTTTGCCTTATTTCCTTGCACAATTTAACACATCGTCATCAATAAAAAAACCACTTCTTACAGTAATTTTTTTTGCAGTTGGCAAATCGTTTTTAAAACAAAAAGACCCCGCTATTTGCGGAGTCTTTTCAATATAACTTATTCTTTATACCCAATGTTAGGGCAACCAAGAATATCCTCTCTTTGATTTCCAGAGAAAATATTTTTCTATTAAAACTTTCGTAACATCATAAAATACGTTCGGCATCATAATGGCAAATGTTCGGGGTTTGAAAAGGTGATTTGAGAATATCAATACCTCCTTTTTGCCCGCATCCATCACGCACAGTCCCGGTATTTTTCCCCACGATTTTTTTACCAAATTGGTATTTCCTTTTTCAGTACGGATAATGTTTTCGGCCACAATTTTTCCGGTGGTATCTGATGGGTATCCCGTTTTGGGTGCAGAGAAAGGAATATTCTTGCATTGAAAGGGCAGGTCAACCTGAATGGCTATGCCTGCCGCCCACACATTTTTTAATTGTTTATGGCGGTAGGTATCTTCCACCGGTATGTATCCATTTTGATTGGCCATCAACGAAGTGGAATTTTGAACAAAATCAACCCCTACAAAAGGTGGCATTAGCTGTGTGAGTGAGCTTTTAATTTCTTCTCCATTTGTAAGAATTACGGAAGTAGGGGTAACTTCTTTTACGGCCACTTGTGTTTTGTAATGGATGTTAAACATTTTCATAAATGTTTTGAGCATTTTTTCGCCAAAAGGCATACCATCTATTCCAAAATGTCCGAGATAATCTTCTGGTGTTATCCAATAGAGATCTACTTTTTTTCTAATTTTTTGCTCTCGAAGCCATTTTTCAACGTTGAATAAAAATTCGTAGGCTGCCCCCATACATCCCGCGTTTTGTGTGGCTCCAATAACTATGGGTCCCGGATTTTTCTTAAACTCTTCCAGAGCCGTTCTCAATTTCATGGCTCCGTTGGGTGTACCCACATAATGGGAATATTCTGCCACTCCGGGTGCAATATCAAAATTCACTTTCGGCCCTGTGGCCACTACCAAATGGTCGTATGTGTAGTCTCCCGCCGCGGTTGTCACCACTCTTTTGTCGGTATCCACCGTTAAGGCTTCTGCATGAACAAATTCTACTCCTTTCTTTCTTAGAATATCTTCTTTTTTGAAAGAAATTTCTTTCATCTCTCTCCTTTTGAAAGGTACCCAAATTAAGGATGGAATAAATAGAAAGAGCGGAGATTTATCTATTAAGATAACTTTGTGTTCATCTTTGCCTTTACGCTTTAATTCCAGAGCAGCGGTCATTCCGGCAAAACTGCCTCCAATCACAACGGTTGTAATCATTTTAAAATTCTATTAATTGCTGGTTCAAAGCTACTAAATAGCCGTTTCAAAGTGCATTAAATCTATGTTAAAATGGTTCTATATAAGCCCGCATTTAATATGTTTTTTTTTGATTAAAAACAAGAAGCCCCCGCCGCAGGCGGGGGCTTCTATCAACCATATTTTTGGATTAACTACCCAATAGGTTTTCAAAACCCATTAGGTCTTAACATGTTACATTGCCTGTTCTTCGTATTCGCTCAATGGCAAACATGCACACACCAAGTTTCTGTCGCCGTATGTGTTGTCCACGCGGCTAACCATTGGCCAAAACTTGCGGTCTTTTACCCACGGACGCGGATAGGCTGCCATTTCTCGGCTGTATTTGTGAGGCCACTCGCTGGAAGTAACAACCGCTGCTGTGTGCGGTGCGTTTACCAACATATTGTCTTCCTGACTGTATGTGCCGTTTTCGATGGCTCTAATCTCTTCTCTGATAGACAATAAAGCATCTACAAATCGGTCTAATTCCTCTTTGCTTTCACTCTCGGTTGGCTCAACCATCAAGGTTCCAGCTATAGGGAAAGAAACCGTTGGAGCATGGAAACCATAATCCATCAGGCGTTTTGCGATATCCTCTACCTGCACACCTGATGTGGCTTTAACCACTCGCGTATCCACAATCATTTCGTGGGCTACCGTTCCGTTTTTGCCTGTATAAAGCATCGGATAGGCCTCTCCTAATCTTGCTTTTAAATAATTAGCATTCAAAATGGCCGTTTCAGTGGCCTCTTTCAAGCCTTTAGCTCCCATCATTTTAATATAGGCATAAGATATAAGCAAAATGCTTGAGCTGCCAAATGGTGCGGCAGAAACAGCCGACATCGATTTATCTCCACCAATTTTTACAACCGCATGTCCCGGTAAATAAGGCACCAAATGCTTGGCTACGCCAATGGGACCCATGCCGGGGCCGCCACCACCGTGAGGAATACAAAAGGTTTTATGCAAGTTTAAGTGACAAACATCTGCCCCAATCATGCCGGGATTGGTCAACCCAACTTGGGCATTCATGTTAGCTCCGTCCATATACACCTGTCCGCCATATTGATGCACAATGCCTGTAATGTCTTTAATAGTTTCCTCATAAACACCGTTGGTGCTGGGGTAGGTAACCATAATGCAGGCCAAGTTGTCTTTGTATTGTTCTGCTTTTAGTTTTAAGTCTTCTAAGTCGATGTAACCGTTTTCAAGACATTTCACTACCACTACCTGCATTCCGGCCATAACCGCACTTGCAGGGTTGGTGCCGTGTGCCGATGATGGAATCAGGGCTACATTTCTATGTACTTCTCCTCTATCGTTAAAATACTCACGAATAACCATTAATCCGGCATACTCTCCTTGAGAACCTGCGTTGGGTTGCATGCTCATGGCTGCAAATCCGGTAATTTCCGCTAAATCATTCGACAAATCGTCAATAACCTCATAATATCCATCCACCTGATTGCGGGGTACAAATGGATGAATAGCGTTAAATTCAGGCCATGTAACCGGAATCATTTCAGCAGTTGCATTTAATTTCATGGTGCAACTACCCAACGAAATCATGCTGTGGGTTAATGAAAGATCTTTATTTTCAAGCAATTTGATGTATCGCAACATCTCATGCTCCGTGTGGTATTTATGAAACACCTCGTGGGTCATGTATTCGCTTGTTCGCACAAAACTTTTATCGACATTAAGGCTTAGGTTTTGAGCAAACTGGTTCACATCAATTGATGTTTTTTTGGCTTCTGCAAAGCTATCGGCAATTGATTGAACATCGGCCAATTCGGTGGTTTCATCAATGGATATTCCAATAAAGTCTCCCCCGTTTCTTAGGTTTATTCCTTTGCTTTCGGCAATAGAAATAATTTTTTCGATTTGAGCCACGTCCAATTTTGTCACTTTGAGGGTATCAAAGTAGTTTTTGTTGGTTTGCGAATAACCCAATTCGGCAAGTGCTTTGTCAAGCACCTGAGTTAACCCATGAATTTTTCCGGCAATATTTTTTAATCCTTGCGGCCCGTGGTAAACACCATACATTCCGGCCATTACAGCCAAAAGCACTTGTGCCGTACAAATGTTTGATGTGGCTTTGTCTCGTTTAATATGCTGCTCGCGAGTTTGCAATGCCATACGCAATGCTCTATTGCCTTTTGCATCTTTACTTACACCAATAATTCTTCCCGGAATTTGACGTTTGTATTCATCTTTAGTGGCAAAATAAGCAGCATGTGGTCCACCAAATCCTAGTGGTACACCAAAGCGTTGGGTATTGCCCACCACAGCATCAGCACCCCACTCAGCAGGTGGTGCAATGAGGGTAAGTGCCATTAAATCAGCGGCAGCTGCTACCAAAACTCCGGCGGCTTGTGCTTTTTCGCAAAACGATTTATACTCTCTTAATTCACCATTTGAATCAGGATACTGAACGATAGCCCCAAAGAACGACTCATCCAAATTAACCGTATTAAAATCGCCGAACACCAATTCGATGCCAACCGGAACAGCACGGGTTTTTATTACGTCTATGGTTTGAGGGAAAATGTTGTTATCAACAAAAAATTTATTGGCTTCTTTTCGTTTACACACGTTGTGAAACATGGTCATGGCCTCGGCAGCTGCAGTACCCTCATCAAGTAATGAAGCATTGGCAAGTTCCATACCCGTCAAGTCCATTACCATAGTTTGAAAATTGAGCAAAGCTTCCAATCTGCCCTGAGCAATTTCTGCCTGGTAGGGTGTGTATTGGGTGTACCACCCCGGATTCTCCATGATGTTTCTAAGTATTACATTGGGTGTGAACGTGTTGTAATACCCCATTCCAATGTAGCTTTTATATACCTTGTTTTTGGCGGCTGTTTTTCGGAGATTGCTCAAAAATGTTTGCTCGCTTACGGCGGCTGAAATATTCAATTCTCGATTGAGTCGAATGTTGGCCGGAATGGTTTTATCGATTAATTCTTCGATGTTTTTAACCCCAATGGCGGCAAGCATTTCAGCTCTTTCTTGTGCGGTAGGACTGTTGTGTCTGGTTTTGAAAAACTCAATTTGATGAACGTTTAATTGCATTGTGTTATTCGTTAAAAATAGGTGTGCAAAAGTAGCTTTTTTGTTTATAGTTTAATGCGGAGTTTTGAGGTTGGGTTACTTTTATAGCAAGGCTTTTAACCTTAAACTCAAAACAGTTCTAAATCCTAAACCTCAATCCTATTAAATACTGACGCGGAGCCAGATATCGGCTTGGATCGTTGGGTGGTGTACCCCGTTCCACAGGGCTCTCATAACGAGGATCTCTCCAATCGTTTGGCACATCATCACCGGGTTCGTAGGCGTTTCCGGTAATGGGGTTTATGATTTGTGGGTTTTTGTTGTTAAACAAATTTCGAACTTCAAAACTAATGGTCATGCCCGATTTTCCTTTTTCACTAAACCGAATTGTTCTATTAATTTTCAAATCGGTATTAAACCATGGCTTGGCTCTTTTCTGCAAATATTGGCTGGTAATGGGTGTATATTGTGGTCGGCCCAGGGCATTGTAGCCATCCAGCCGCTGAGGCGTATATCTATAGCCACTTTGGTAATTGCTGGATAAAAATACCTGAGTGTTCTTGAGCCAAGTGGGTAGCCTTTTTAAAGAAGTATCGTAAGTTATGGCAATACCAAAAGTGGTATTCCATGGTCTATCCCAAGCCAAATATTGTTCGGTGCTGAGTGGCACTTCTCCCGTTTGTTCTATTTGAAGGCTCGATTCTCTGGCTGAATTTGATTTTCCGCGGGCTACCTGATAACTCACGTTCCAAAACAATCGCATAAAATCTTTTACGCGATAGGTGGTGCTAAACTCTGACCCAATAATTTTTGCATAATCCTGATTGATGTACATCACTTTGGTTACGGGCCTTCCCGTTTGGTCGTTCACTATCACCCGTCGGCTCACGATGTAATCAAAACGATTGTTGTTGTAGGCCGAGAATGTCATTCCAAAGTCCTTGTTGATTTGGGTTTTGTAGCCGATTTCATAACTCACATTAACCTCCGGGTTTAGGTCTGGATTGCCAATATTCGACAAAAACGAACGGTCTTGATATTCAGGATCTAAGCCCGCATACAAAAAGCGTGGATGCGGTAGTCGCATAGAATGTGAGTAGTTAAAATAAAGTGAGTTGTTGGTGGTAACGGGAAAACTCACATTTATTTTTGGCAACATTCGCATTTTGTATCTCAGTCCAAATAGTCCGAAAGTTTTTCGCATGTAATCTTCCCTCACTTGGTCAATAACCGGCGAGTTTGCCGCTTTTACTGCATCATCTGCAAATTTTCCGGCTGCCCAATAGTTTAGCCTCAAACCCAGCTCGGCCACAATGCCGTTGTAGGTTATTTTATCTATGGCATATAAGCCTCCTGAGTTTGGTTTTACATTCCAAATATCGTTGCTACTACCAATGGAAATAGATGGGGTAGAAACTGAATCATTTACATAAATAGGTGCCCCTACCCAGGGTTTATAGACATCTACCCACTGATAATTGTTGAATTTTTGCTCAAAACCAAAGGTGTATTGGTTGGTCTTTTTCTTCGGAAAATATTTAACACTTCCTTTGATGGTGTATTCCTCAACAAAGTGGTCGTGCCAAGTGCCACTGATGCCCCCATTGTTTATCAAACCAGGACCAGGCAACACATATTTGATGCTGTCGTTTGGATTAAAAACCCGCACAGGGTCTGTAACAATCGAATATTCGTCATACAATTGGTCAACTGTTTCGGTTCTAAAGGGTCTGCCATTGGCATCGGCACGCAGGTTGGTAAACAATCTTCCCACAGTAAACCTCAAAATGGTTTTTTCGTTTATGGAATGTTTTAAATTGATGGCCGTAAGATTTGCACTGTGCGTATAGGTGGTGGCATTATCTAAATTAAGGCTTCTTTCAAATTGAAACCCAGGTTGAAGAATGGCATCAAACCCCACAATTTGCAGTGTTCGGGTATTTTGATTGATGGCCAAACTGTGCTGATTGGTGAATGTCAGTTTTGTTCCTCGTCTTAAATCGTAGCTTATTTTTATGGTATTGCTGTATTGATTGTCCTGTCGAGGTGCCCAAAACGAATCATTTGAAGGATTTAATGAACTGTGCAATTGACTGGCAGTTGCCCCAAAATAGGTATCACTCCATTTGAAGGTAGAATTGACAAAATAGGTCAATTTTTTATTGGTCTTCGGTATGGTTCCCGAAAAACTCAAGTCTCCTAGGTCGGTTCTCCATTGGCCTGCACCATTATAAACGCCGCCGTTGTCGGTTTGAAAGCTACCAGACAATTCAAATTTTTCACCACCTTCTCTGATAGTGGTATTTATTACTCCCGAACTTCCATCGCCATGTTCTGCACCCGAGCCTCCGGTTGTTAGCTCCATCTCACCAATAGAACCGCTGGAAACCTGCACTCCAAAACCAGTTCCGGCCAAAGGGTCTTGTGCCGTAATGTTATCTACCACATATTGCGTTTCATACACTCTGGCTCCTCTTATTTGAAGTCCATCGGCGGTTTTAGAAACACCCACCTGCAATCCCACCACTTCCTGAACGTCTCGCACGTTCATATCTTTTATGTCATTTTGCCCCACTTTTACACTGGAGCTTGCATCGTCCAAATTCACAACACTTCTTCTTCCAGTCACGGTAACCACTTCAAAAGAGTGCGATTGTGATTCCATTTTAACGTTCAAAGTGGTTTCTTCATTGGCTTTTATTGTTACTCCGGTTATGATTTGCTCAACATAGCCAACATACATTACCTTAATGGAATAGTCTCCGGGTTTTATTTTTTCAATTTTATAATTCCCATCGGCATCAGAGTTTGCACCAAAATAGCTACCCACCAATTGAACCCCGGCATAATCGAGCGGCTTACCTGACGTGGCATCGGTTATTCTTCCTTTCAAAACACCTGTTTGGGCTTCTCCCAAAAATGAGAACAACAGAAAAAACGATATGAGTGCGTATCTTACCAATTAAATTCTTTGTTTAAAACCTTGTCGAAAAGAGCATTCAGCTTGGCTTCGTCTTTGTTGAACAAGTACAACTCCACACTAAAAAACACTTGATTTATTTTACCATTTCTTTTTCGGACAGCACCTACTACATTTGACCCTTTCCATGCACCAAAAGTAGAAATTTGAGCTTGATAAATGGCTTCGCCATCCACGCTCGGTACAAATGGGTCGAGACCCAAAATAACGTTGTTACCCGGCTGCAACGTTGGCCAAGTGGCATCTGATGAGAAAATACTTGAATCTCGATAAATAACGGCCTGACCACTAGTGGTACTCAAGCTATCTATAGGCACCGCCCCGCTGATTGGGGTTGGCACATAACCCGCAGGAAAACTGGTAATGATAAATGATTTCCCACCTTTATTGTTGTAATTCTGCAATACAGGGGCTGCAAATTCTAGTAGCAATCCACTTTGCCCGGTTATGGAATTGGTAAACAAGCTTTGATCGGCATTTAATACCAATTTGTCATATAGCTCGGTTAATAAAGAGAAAGTCGGGTTCCAAAATTTTGGTTGATATTGTCCGTTGTCGGCAGCAAAATCGATGGCATCAAAGCTACCATAACTGTTTTTCACCAATCTGCCGTATGCCTGGTTTACGTTGCTTGGCTGGCCACTAATGAGCAGTAAATCAGAATTTTGAGCTTTAACAAAAATGCTTTCTGAGGTGTCTGCAACGCTCTCGGTTCCGGCAAAATCTATTACCTTTAGATAAAAAGTATTATTGCCGTTGTTGTTAATGCCGTCAATTGTTGCTCCAACTTTTGAAATATCGGTATTGTAATAAATATTGGCAGAAACCACCCCGGTTTGCTTTGCATTTTGTGGTCGAATACTGAGCATGAATTTGCTTCGGTCAATTTCTACCCAACTGCCGTTGTTTGCTTTTAACAATGCTTTTATCACTGTATGGTTACCATCAGGGTCATTAAAATTCCACCTGAAAGTTACCACGCTAAAAGCCGTGTCAACAGGCATACTTTCGTCATCGAAATGCACTTCGGGAGCTGAGTTTCGCAAAGGTATTTTTAAATGAGCCGGCGTTTCGTCTCGGGCATCTTTATCATCAATAGACCGCACATAAAAATCAATATCAGTGGTATCTTTTCCCGGTTCAATATCAAAGCGAAATACACTATCGCGACGGGTAGTAAAAAACCAATTGGAATTGTCGGTAGAAAACTCGTAGCCGATAATTCTTCCATCCACATCCGTGCCGT
The DNA here is from genome assembly GCA_020635395.1 of Flavobacteriales bacterium. Classification (NCBI taxonomy): domain Bacteria; kingdom Pseudomonadati; phylum Bacteroidota; class Flavobacteriia; order Flavobacteriales; species Flavobacteriales bacterium. The sequence continues at coordinate 345,383 of JACJZV010000001.1, read as the reverse complement.
ACCAAGTTATATATACGCTGCTATTCAGCCTATTTTCTCCGGTGAGGTTTATTTTTTCGATAGACAGATGGGTGTCGGGTGTTTGATTTTCAAGCAATTGGTCTTCTTTGCAACCATCTAACAGAAAGCCAAAAAGCACGCCAATTAATGCAATAATTGCCGTGCTTGCTTTCTTATTTTTTTGTGCTTTGAACAAGACTTGCTCTCTTAAAATTAGTTTTTGATTAATCGGAAATTACCTAAAACCTGCCCATTTGAGCTGGTTGAAATCATATAAACTCCAGCGTTTAAATTGCTGATGTCGCATTTTTCGGCATCCACCAAATTGCCCGATTTCACGGCCTTTCCGGTAATGTCCGTAATTACGAATTCAACTTTGGTAATTCCGTTTTGTTTAATAACAATGGTTACAAACTCGTTGGCAGGATTTGGATAAAATGAAACAAACCCAGTTTGAGCCTCGACATTTTTAACAGAAACAATCGGTGGATAGTCTGTTTCTGGTAAGGTAACGCTCGCTCCTTTAAAATCGTCATCGTTTCTTGGAAGCACACTGTAGTTGCTAAAACCATAGTATAAAACTCCAACAACAGTATCGAAAGACATTCCTTTTTCTGCTTTAATTGGAGCCACATTCATCACGCCATCAACGTCTTTTAATGTTGTATCCGAAACGATGGAAACCCATAAACTGCTATGGTTGTTTGTGTTTTGAATTCCGGCCTGTACTCTTCTTGATTTTCCATAAGAATTGTTTTCATCTGTAGAAATCAAGTACTCACCAAAATTGCTCAATCTTGGGTTGGATACATACACTTTTCCTCCGGCAGGATTTACCAATCCAACCAACATGCCTTCATATTTTTCGGCGGCTTTGCTAAAGTAAAAAGCACTGTCGCTTGGGTCGATGGTGGTAATGGGTACTTCCAATACATTTCCCGTTTTTACCACTTTGGTCACATTCAATACTGTAAAACCAAAGCTCTCGGCCACGGTGCCAGTAACGGTAACTTCTTGTCCTCTAAACAACTTTATCAAATCACTGTTTCCCTGACATTTTATACCGGCATATTCGGTTGCATTTGGGTCTTGAATGTAAATATTTTCTAAATCATATTGCTTTGCACTGGCCGTAACCACCCCGGTAACAGTAACCACCTGACCATTAAACGGAGAAGCATCGTTGGCCACGTTTAGCACTTTTTGCACATCCGAAATAGTTAAACCACCGTTTCGAACAGTATAAAACATAAAGTCGGGATTGGTGGCTGCACTTGCAGAATATGGCATATAGCTGCCTTGGGCAATATTGTCGGTTGCATAGATGTAGTATCTTACCACCGTATTTTCGCTCATTCCCGGAATAGTGGCTTCATAGGTATCCGTTGTTCCTGACTTTATGGTCATGGTAACTTTCGTAAACTTATCGTAGGTGTCGCTAATATTGCTGCTATAATACAAATCAGCAGTAGCCACCGTACCATCAAAATCAATGATTTTTGCAGTAATTCCCGCACTTTCGGCATCTTTTGGCACCAATGGTGTGCGAACTACATTGGTTATGCTTGGAGGTGTTTTTCCCTTTTTATAATCGCTTATGTCGGTTGGGTTTAGTTCATATCCTCTTCCACTGTTTCCCGTGCAACCGTTTTCGCTGTGCATAATTATACCTCTAATATAATCGTATTTTGTGCCAACTACCGGAGCCACAAACGAGCCTTGTTTTACAGGAGCACTGCTTCGAGTAGTGGTGTAAGATGCTGTTTTTTGAACAAAAAATCGGTCTGAAACATTAATTAGATTTCCATTTGCATCTGCCACATCAAAGCTAACACGGTTTCCATTAAAATTCTGAACATTCACCACCGTCAGATTTTGCAATTCGATATACGAATCTTCATACTGCTCGCCTGTGGGGAGTTTATTGGTTCGAGTGTTATCGTTCAAATCGCCCAAATCAACCACAACGGGTTGTGGCTTGGCTTGTGTGCCTATTACATTCATGGATGAATTGTTAAGAATTTCTAACTGGGTTTCGCCCAGATAGCGGTTTACCTTTCCTGTAATTTCAACTATCATGCCGGCATAAAGGTTGTAAACATCGGTTACCGGTAATGAAGCCCCTCCTGCATCAGTATAAACACCCATTACTTGAAGGCCATGAAAATCTCCTCCCATGCCGCTATTGGCTGTATCAAGTATATGCACAAACGGACGAAAACCACCTTGTACAGAACTCGACGGAACATCAATCAGGTTGGCATCGGCAGTTACAACGCCAACAACCGTTACGGTATCTCCATAGTAAGAGGATGAATCGTTGCAGGCTAATAATTTTGCCTGTGGAACCTCCTGCAATTGCTTGATGGTAATTTTTGGATACTGAGCCATGGCGTGCAATCCGCCTACCATTAGCAACATTAACATACTAATTTTGAAACTTAATTTTTTCATTTTTTATCTAAAATCAAATTATTGAAATACTATTTAATAATGGCAAACTTGCCCTGAAACATTTCTCCGGTTTCGTTATCCTTTACCGTAAAAATATATATCCCTCGAGCAATAATTTGCGATTCGCCACTCAACAAATCCCAAGCATGTTCGCCTCCGCTAAAAACATTTTTGTCGGCATCCTCTGCCCCAAAGGTGGAAAACCACCTTATGTCGTTACCATTATATTCCTGATTATGCTCAATTTCATCAATAAAATCGCCGGCCACCGTAAAAATTCGTATGCTGCAATGGGCAGGAAGATTGGCAAAATAGAGTTTGCGGCTTTGCTCCTGAAAATTGCTTTTGCCTTCCCATGCCGCTCCAGAGTAATAGGGGTTTGGATATACAAAAGGCAAATTGGTTTTGAGATTGGCGTTGGCCGGTTTTCCTGCAAATGCACGATAATTATTGCTCAACAAACTGCTTTCTAAAGATTCTAAATTGCTGTTTTTATTGCCTCTATCGTAGGCCGAAACTGAAATGGCATATTGCCATCCGTTTTGAATATTATTGATAGTGTATTTGTAATGATAAACGGTTGGGTCGCCACCAAACGTTGCCGGAGTTGCCAGTTTAATGCTCTCAAAACCGGTTTCGTTAAATAGGTTGTTTCCGGCCAAATCCCAATCGCCAATCTTTTTTAAATCGTTGGCCAAATTTTGCACCTGTGTTACATCAAAGCCAAGTTGCGTGCTGTATATGCGATATCCTTCAAAGTCCTTCTCCAACGTTATCGGGTCTATACTTTCTTCCGAATTGTTACTCCAATACACATCTATACTGTTTTGATTGGTCACAATTTTGGTTTTGGGAATATTGGGTGGTGCCGGCAATATAAATCGGGTAATCTTTCCGTCGCCATTGGCATCTTCTCCGGCATCTAACACACCATTAAAGTTTTTGTCTTCCCCATTAAATGCCACCTGAGCCCAATCGGCATTATCTCTTAAAATAGTTTGCTGATAATGATTGTTGTCGCTGTTTGGCAACCCATCCTCCAATTTTTTGCCCAACACAAAGGCATAGGCCAACTTAATGGTCTCGCCCGGGGCAAGTGAGGCAAAGGGCCCAACCGACACCAAGTCACTCCTATTTCCGGCATCGTTCAATTGTTCCTTAAAACTTTTGCTTCCGCAATTGGCATTTTGGGTAGAGTTTTTATCCCAACATTGGTTAAAATTTAACCCATTCGTCATTTTAATGTATCGAGCCTGCTCGGTAGAAGGGAAAAAGAAAACAGGATTGCTCACGTTGTTAAATTCCCATGCGTTGTAATGCACTTTAAAATTGGGGGTTATCAACGGATGGCGAAATCCGGTTTTATCCTCTGCACCCAGAAATTTCTGACCAATATAGCTATCTGTAAAACCTACATCTCCGGCATTGTCATAGCAATAAGCCATAAAAAGCGAATCCAAAAAGCCGTTTCCACCTTTGTTGTAAAAAGCCGAGCCCCCGCTTCCGGCTGGAGTTACGTTGGTGTTTCTTACCACGGTATTGGTCCAAAGTGCAAAATAGACGCTATCTATGGTGCTTGGGCTGTTGTTGGTCACTTCAAAATTAACAATCACAAAAAAGTCGCTAAATGCATAGTTCCAGTTGAACGACTCCATTTTAACACCCAATTTTAAGGGTTGAGAATGGCCGCTAATAGGAATATTTGTGCCGGGCACCAATAAGTTGCTATCCGAAAAATGGGCCACATAATCTTCGTGCGATACGGCATCTGGAGAGAAAAAAGGGCTTTCGAACAAGCTGGAACGCTGACGCAATGTGCTGCCAACCTCTGCGGTAAACTCGAAACCACCCCGTCCGGTAGAATATCCACTTGGAGCATCATAAGCCGAGGTGGATACCGCCACTAACGAGCCATCAATTAATCCGCCCACCCAAATGCCACCTTCAAACAAATGCTCGATGCCAGAACCGGCAGGATATTCACAGCTTTGATTTCCGCTACCATCTCTGTACCCCCGAAAGGCATTGCCAAAGGTGCCAACGTTGGTTACATTTAACCGAACATTGGATGCCGTTGTGGTTTTTTCTTCAAACGAAGATTGGCCAAAAACGGCAGCAGAAAATGATAAAACAATAGCTACAAATACTACTTTCATGCGTAAAGTGCAGCAAATTTAAACATTAACTTAACTTCTGCCTTTAACATTGGATTAACAATTTGTTGCCCTCTTAAAACACTGGGTTATATTTGTTGCTTTGCCACTTAAAAGGAATATTCAATGAAAATAACAATCGCACATTTCATATTAACTTTTCTTCTTGGCTCGGCCATTTTTGGTTGCAACTCATCTTCAAAAAATATGAACACAATGAACGATAAAGACCCAACCTCAAACCAACCCGCAGAAGACACCACCCCAAGAGTAACAGGAATTGGCGGTATTTTCTTTTTTTCCGATGACCCTGAAAAATCGAAAGAATGGTATGCCAAGAATCTTGGTCTTGCCACCAGCGAATACGGCTCGAGCTTTGAGTTTAGAAATGCCCACCGCCCAGAGGAAATAAACTATTTGCAATGGAGTCCATTCAAAACCGGAAACGCCTATTTTCAACCTTCCAAAAAGGAGTTTATGATAAACTACCGTGTACATAATTTGGAAGGCTTGATTGAAAAACTAAAAGCCAATGGGGTAACTATCGTTGACGAAATGGAAACCTACGACTACGGAAAGTTCATTCACATTATGGACAACGAAGGCAACAAAATTGAGCTTTGGGAACCCGTTGACAGCGTTTTTACTGCAATGGGCGGAAAGACAACGAAGTAGTAGATGGAAATGAAAAAAGCCAAACTGATACTTCTTTTGGTTTTGATTGCCTCAAGCAATTGCTTTGCTCAATTATGGGACACCCGATTTTGTGATGATTGTTTAAAAAACAAGAACATTGATTTGCTGATGCATAAAGATTCCATCAAAAATTTGTATTTGGTTGATGATTCGGGAATTGTTGTTCGCAAGACGGATACTATAAATCTTTTTGATTCACTCTATTCCGACTATTTATACAATGTTTTTCAAGAAGCAGGTTTGATTTACCCGAATGTCAAAAGTTATTTGCTTTATGACTCTTGTATTTACAAAGGTTTATGGTTTATCCTTAGTTTTTACAAAGACCGGTTAATAGAAATAAATCTATATTCAACCAATTATTACTATTCACATGTTCTTAGGAATATTACTCTTGGATATAAATCCAATTCGCGAGTTGGAGGTTATTCTGGAAAATGGGATTCTTTATCTCATTCACCTTGGATGGTTTATGGGTACAAGATTCAATCTTATTATTTTCGCGGTTCTACCCGAAAAGTATATTGTAGTTATTACGAAAACATCTCGACGTGTACAGGGAATTTAATGTTTGAAAACGAAAAGCTTCTATCAAAAATGCCTCATTGGTGTGGAACCTGCAATGGCAACCGTACTTGGGAAGTTTATGAGAAATACCTGAACAAACTGGTTCGCAAAAAATATGGAAAAGAGAAAAAAGTGGTTTCCAATTTACCTGTCAATACGCCGATAGCAGCTCCGGAAATAAATTGGTAAAATAAGAGAACAAAGGGTCGAAATGAGTTTGGTAATGCATTATTCCTCGTTTAACTATATATCAAATTGATTTCCGATAATTCTTGTCCAATTTTATGAATTCCGGATAGAATTTTTTCGGTTTGGGTGCTGGATGGTTTTTTGTGCCCTTGAACGTATTGAGACAATAAAGTGGGGTTCATTCCAATCTTTTCGGCCAAAAATTTTGAATTCAACACTTTGTAATATTGAAAAAACTGTTTGAAATCAATTTCAAATTTTAGATTTTCATGAGTCAATTCAACTGCTTTTTCATCAAAATAAAAATTGCATGCTTCAAGTGCATTTTCAAATAGTTCTGCAACCGTTTTACCCGTAGTAAATATTGGGTAATCTCGGCAAAAGGCCGAAAATCCGGTGTCCGTTTTTTCAACTATCAAGCATATTTTTTTGTCTTTCATTTTATTCTTTTACTTTATACCTGCATCCTTTTTAATTTTGTTTTCCATTCCTTTTCCAAGTTCTTGGCTTCCATGATTTGGAAATATTAAAACGTTTGGTTTTGTATCGTGCTTCAATTTAACATGCGAACCTTTTTGAGAAATTGGATACCATCCATCTTTTATCAAAAGTCTGTATAGCTCGGAACATTTCATTTTTAACACAATGGCTCAACAAAAGTAAATAATTATTTACTTTAAGGGGAAATATTTATTCAAAAATTCGATTAGTAATGACATAAAAAAACTGTTGTCAAACCTCCAAAATCCTCTTTCCTTTCACGCTTATTTCTGAGCCTTCGGCCAGCATAACGGAGATCGGGTTTAGGTGGTTCAAAAATTGAAATTGTTTTCCATACACCAACCCAAAGTCAACATGTATGGCATAATCCATCACGTCATACACCTTCCATTTTGGATGTGTCACCTCATATTCGTTGGTTTTTTGGTTGTTCACTTTGGCGTATCCCCAATAGTGTTCGGTTATAAATTCGGTTTCGCTGTCGGGTTCTATTTCTAAAGAATTTGAACGAGATTTTACCAAAATGGAATTTTCAAAACCTTGTTTAGTCCAACTGTATTTTATTGTGTTTCCCGTTTCAGCTTCTTGCCAAACATGGCTCATGGGCAGGGTTTCGTAGTTTTCGTTGTAAACGGTGTTTGCCACAAAAGTCAGTGCCCTTTTCGGAACAATTTCTTTGATAAATACCACACCTCGTTTCCAGATTCCGTTATCAAATCGTTTTACATAAAACCGAAGATTAACTTCTTCAAAATATACATGAAACGGAATTTTGATGCCTAAAAGTCTGGTGTTTTGAAACATGAAACCCACCAAACTGACGTAACACTTGTCATTCCACAAATCCAATTTGGTTCCGGCATGATATAATCTAACAGCACGTTGGCATCCACCACATAGTTGGCAATGGCCAATTTTCTCCATTCTGCTTTTAAAAAGGTCATTGGTATTTCGTGTTTATGGGTTCTTCATTTTCCGAATTACCTCTCAATTCTCCAATCAAAATATAAACGAATATGGAAAAACATACCAAAAAGATTAACCCTATAATTGACAGTACCACAATATGGTCTATCCTCTGCCCTTTTGCTTCGGCATTGTAATCTTGGAGGCTGAGGTATGTTTGGTTCTTGTCTTCGAGTTCATAAACCGGTATTTGATGGTAGCCAATCGTTTTACCAAAGAAATCAAGCGGAATTTCTTTGGTCAATTTCGTTTGATATTGCTTTTTGGAAACAAAAAGTGTCAGCGTATCTCCAGTTTTTACATTGTTGACATAATCTTGGGCGTTGCAAGCAGAATATCGTGCTTCATCCATTTTAAAAGAGAAAGTTGGATACGATTTTAGTTCCATTTTAATATATGCACCTGCTCTCAATCTTGTGATTTTCGCTTCATTTACAATCACTTCCTTTATTTCCTGCAACTCATTGTAATTCATTTGTTTGTCGGTTGTAATCATTGAATAAATCAGATACAATAACAGTAACCCAGCCATCAGAGAAAACCCACCAAAGAAGAATAATAACTTTTTGTCATACCACCGCTGCTCCTTTACTTCATCTCTTGGTATTCCGGCAGTAAGTATTTTTTTTGCATATTCATAATTATAATGAACCGAGGAAGAAATTTTAAACTTATGCTTTTTTGTATAGATTATCAGGTTTTTCCACTCTATGTTATCCGAACTTTCCTCTACTTCTGCCCAACTAACTCGCTCGCTATAGGCTATGGTTATGATTGTAAAGCCAAAAATATGCTTCACTTCAATTCTGTCTTCAAAAAAGTAAGTGTTTCGAAGAAAGTAGATTCCGAGCAATGCAGAAATTCCTAAAATACTGAACAAACTGCCTAAAAATACAATAAAGATTTGTGGGTAAGATTCGAAAATATTTTTTAAAAACACATCATAACCAATGTAGGTAAAGGTAACACCTCCGACTAACTGAATTATTACGAAGAAAATTGAAGTGGTAACATGAGCCTCGGCTTTTAACAGAGGTCTATGCTTTTGTTCCAAAATTTGTTTTTCCCGAATAGAATAATGAGAAGGGTTTCGATATTTTCTTTGTTGAGGCAATTCGTGCAAATATAATCGAGAGTCCCGTTTTAAATTGCCAATTATTTCATAACAAAATACATTTTTAGACCCACTTCGGTTTGGATTTTTGCAATTTATCATTCATTATTGGTTTGGAAAAATGTATTTTTGGAGTCATTATTGGTTTGGAAAAATGTATTTTCAAAGAAATATCGAAACAGAATTGCTTGAATGGAAGGGGCAAAATAATCGAAAACCCATTCTATTGCGTGGTGCACGACAAGTTGGAAAATCTTCTGTGGTACGCCACTTTGCACAGAATTTTGACCATTTTATTGAGGTTAATTTTGATGAAAACGCGGATTTGTGCAAACTATTTTCTGGCACACAAAACCCCATAGAAATATGTGAGCAATTGTCTTTACTCACAAAAACTCCGATTGAAGAAGGGAACACCCTCCTTTTTTTTGATGAAATTCAATCCTGTTTACCTGCCATTTCCTCTCTACGCTATTTTTATGAAAAATTGCCCAATTTGCACCTCATTGCTGCAGGTTCGCTTTTGGAATTTGCATTGGCAGAGCTGCCATCTTTTGGGGTGGGCAGGATTTCGTAGTTTTCGTTGTAAACGGTGTTTGCCACAAAAGTCAATGCCCTTTTCGGAACAATTTCTTTGATAAATACCACACCTCGTTTCCAAATTCCGTTATCAAATCGTTTTACATAAAACCGAAGATTAACCTCTTCAAAATGCACATGAAACGGAATTTTGATGCCTAAAAGTCTGGTGTTTTGAAACATGAAACCCACCAAACTGACGTAACACTTGCCATTCCACAAATCCAATTCGGTTCCGGCAGGAATATAATCCAATAGCACGTTGGCATCCACCACGTAGTTGGCAATGGCCAATTTTCTCCATTCTGCTTTTAAAAAGGTCATTGGTTATGGCAATTCTTACTTACTTCAACATCGAATCATTTACCGGAAAGGTATATCGGGCACAGTAAGTCTGCCCATCTATCAGCTCGGTAATCCAGATTGTATCTTTATCAAAATAGGCTTCATACACGGGCAGCAGGCTATCGTTTTTGGATTGGTAGAGTTCTAAATACGGTTGATCTATCCATGGTTCGCCCATTGAATTAAATCCCCAAATCGAATCATACACAACCGTGTCTCCTCGCAGCACTTCAACCAAGGTTCCAAAGTGATTTTTTACAAATAAATCGGCACCTGACTGATTTGCCAGAACATACTGACCCATACATCCACCTTCCATTATTACATCATCTCCGTCTCCACCACATAAAGTAAGACATGATGTGTTTACCAAAGTGAGAAGAACAAAAAATAGAATTGATTTTTCAACTTTCATCTCGCTTATATAATTTTTCGAAAATACACAATTTGTGACACCTACTGAAAGTGGTTTCAAGAATTTATTCCGTATATAAATTTCCCCCTATCTTCGAGCCATGAAAAAATTGGCATTCGTTTTATGTTTTTTTATAGCCACACAGGCCGTTGCTCAACAGTTCAATCATTACATCGCCGACCCTGACGGGCGGGTGCGAGAGCATCAGTTGGATATAACCCACATGGCCGTAAATGTGAAGTTTGAACCCGAAAAAGGAATGGTTCACGGAGTGGTAACACATACCTTCGTCCCGCTTCGCAAAACGGTTGATTCTGTTTTTTGGGATGCCCCAAAAATTGCCATAAAATCCGCCAAATTGGTTGGCGACAAAACCATTGACTTAAAGTTTAAAACGACTGACGATGGTGTGATTACCTATTTTGCATCTCCTTTGAAATGGGATGCAACCTATATGTTGCAATTTGAATACGATGCCACTCCCCAAAAAGGAATTTATTTTATCGGCTGGAATTCACCCAAAATAACCGACCCCAGAAATCAAACCCGACAACAGATTTGGACACAGGGCCAGGGCATTGACAACCGCCACTGGATACCGATGTACGACAACATGAACGACAAGTTTACCACCGAAACAATTGTTTCGTTCAACTCAGAGTTCAAGGTACTTTCTAACGGTCAAAAACTCAGCGAAAAGAAGAATAAAGACAACACCACAACTTGGCATTACAAAATGCAAAAACCTCATGCCGGATATTTGCTAATGTTGGCTATAGACCGTTTTGCAGTAAAAGAAACAAAAACCAAAAATGGCACACCAATTCAGTTTTGGTATTATCCCGAACATCCCGAAAAATTGGAACTTAGCAGCCTTTACAGTGAAAAAATAATTGAGTTTTTGGAAGACGAAACCGGATTTGCCTACCCTTGGGGAAGTTACAGCCAAGTGATGGTTCAGGATTTTATGTATGGTGCCATGGAAAACACTTCGGCCACCATTTTTGGCGATTTTTTTAATGTGGACGAATACAGTTTTAACGACCGAAGTTATGTTTCGGTAAATGCCCACGAAGCCACCCACCAGTGGTTTGGCGATTTGGTGACAGCCCGCTCCAACACCGGAACATGGCTTCAAGAAAGCTTTGCCACCTATTATGCCAAATTGTTTATGGGTAGCATTTACGGTCCGGACGAATATCGTTGGGAAATGAGAGGCGAGGTAAACAGTGCATTAAATGCGTCAAAATCAGACAATTTCCCAATTGCTCATGCACATTCGGGTTCGGCAAGAGTGTATCCAAAAGGCAGCACGGTGCTGCACATGCTTCGGTATGTGTTGGGCGATGAAGAATACAAACGTGTAATTAATTACTACCTTCAAAAACATGGTTTTGGCAATGTGGAAACCAATGATTTGGTGCAGGCCATACAAGATGTATTAGGGATGAATTTGGATTGGTTTTTTGATCAATGGCTTTACAGAGGTGGGGAGCCACACTACCAAGTTTCCTATCAAAACTATGGGCAAAAAACAGTAATGACCATTGAGCAAATTCAACAACAAGACATGACCACAGGTTTATTTAAAATGCCCATAAAATGTGGGGTTTATTTTACCGACGGAACATTTATCGAAAAAACAGAATGGATTGAAAATCAAACGGAAAGCATTGTTTTTGAACATGATAATGGCAAACAAATAGCCTACGTTTTATTTGACATAAACAGCGAAATTTTAAAACAAGTTACTTTTAAAAAATCGGCAGAGGAGCTGATTGAGCAATTGAAAAATGCAAAAAACATGATTGACCGATACGATGCTCTATTGGGTCTGGCAGAGGTAGATATCGAAACAAAACGCTCGGCTTTGCAGGAGACTTTCCAAAAGGAAACGTTTTATGCCATGCAATCTGAAATTGTAAAACAACTGTTGAACGATGCAAAAAGTAACTCTTTTTTGATAAGTAATTTACCAAAAGCCGACGTGCGGGTAAAGAGAACTTTATTACAAAATGTGGAGAACGTTGAGACTTATAGAACCATCATTGAATCTTCACTCAGCGACAAATCATACATCAATATAGAAAAAGCCTTGCAACTACTCTGCGAAACAAACAGTAAAAACAAAGATGCCTATTTTGACAGAACAAAGGCTATTCTTGGTCAATCGCATAATATTCGAATCACATGGTTGGCCTATAAAATTGACCAACTAAAATCGGATTCGGCTGAAATGATGAACGACAAAACGAGCAATTATTACACGTATTTGAATGAGCTGTCTTCATATACCACCAATTTGTATGAGTTTAGAACTCGCACAAATGCCATGAATGTTATCAAAAAATTCAACTACCTGAGTGCCGAATCTATTGAGGGAATGTTGGATGCAGCCACCAGTAAAAATGGCAGATTGGCCTCTCCTGCCTCTGAGGTTTTGAGATGGTATAGTCAGCAATATGCAATAAAAAACACCATTCAGACCGTATTTGAGCAGAGCCAATTGAGCGATGAACAAAAGGAAAAACTGCGAAAAGCAAAACTGGTGGAGTAGTTTTGGTTGGAGTATTGAGGAATTTTGACTGAAGTCTGAAATCTTCTGTCTAATATCTCATGCCCATACCAAAGAAAAAACCTCTAAATTCGCAGCAAATTTTAAAAACTACATTTTTTTTACATGTCATATCTATTTACATCCGAGTCGGTTTCTGAAGGGCATCCCGACAAAGTTTCTGACCAAATTTCAGATGCATTAATTGACCATTTTTTGGCTTTCGACCCAAGCTCGAAAGTAGCATGCGAAACATTGGTAACTACTGGTTTGGTAGTGCTTGCCGGAGAGGTAAAAACGTCTATTTACCTTGATGTTCAATCTATTGCCAGAGAGGTGATAAAAAAAATCGGATACACCAAAGCCGATTATATGTTTGAAGCCCATAGCTGTGGCATCGTTTCTGCCATTCACGAACAATCGTCCGACATTAATCAAGGCGTTGAACGCGTTTCGGGTAATGATTTTGAGGCAAGAGCCAATGCACAAGGTGCCGGCGATCAGGGTATGATGTTTGGCTATGCCACCAGAGAAACCGACAACTACATGCCACTTGCATTGGATTTGTCGCACAAAATTTTGATGGAACTGGCCAATATGCGTAGAGAAAATAAAGACATTACGTATTTAAGACCCGACTCAAAATCGCAGGTAACTATTGAATATTCTGACGATAATAAACCCGTGAGAATAGATACCATCGTAATTTCGACACAACACGATGATTTTGCGGAAGATGAAATCATGCTGAACAAAATAAAATCAGACATGATTAATTTGGTTATTCCTCGAGTGAAAGCTCAGCTTAAACCTGAAATTCAAGCGTTGTTCAACGACCAAATTCAATACTACATCAACCCAACAGGAAAATTTGTAATTGGTGGCCCACACGGAGATACCGGCCTAACCGGAAGAAAAATTATTGTGGACACCTACGGTGGAAAAGGTGCCCATGGTGGTGGTGCCTTTTCTGGAAAAGACCCTTCAAAAGTGGATCGCTCGGCAGCTTATGCCACCCGACATATTGCCAAAAACTTGGTGGCAGCCGGTGTGTGCGACGAAGTGTTGGTGCAAGTTAGTTATGCTATCGGTGTAGCCAAACCGTGCGGCATTTTTGTAAACACTTACGGTACTGCTAAAGTGAACATGACCGATGGAGAAATTGCCAAAAAGGTGGAGCAAATTTTTGATATGCGACCCTATGCCATCGAAGAACGATTAAAACTTAGAACACCTATTTATTCTGAATCTGCTGCCTATGGCCACATGGGTAGAGAATCGAGAATTGTAAAAAAAGTGTTTGAAAACGCCGGACAACGCACCGAGGTTGAAGTAGAATTGTTTACCTGGGAAAAACTTGATTACGTTGACAAGGTAAAAGCAAGTTTTAATTTGTAATAACTTAATTTTTTAACTTTTATGTGCGGAATAGTTGCCTACATCGGTCCCAATGCAGCATATCCTTTTTTGATAAAAGGCCTTCAGCGGCTTGAATACAGAGGATATGATAGTGCCGGAATTGCCTTGGTTAAAGACGGAATGCACGTTTATAAACAAAAAGGTAAGGTGCAGGATTTGGTAGATATGACCAAATCCATCGACCAGTCGGCAACCTTAGGTATGGGACATACGCGTTGGGCAACTCACGGTGAGCCAAATCAAGTAAACGCCCATCCTCACGTAAGCCAAAGTGGCAAATTGGCCGTAATTCACAACGGAATTATTGAAAACTATGCCACCTTAAAAGAAGCCCTGTTAAAGCGTGGCCACACCTTTGAAAGTGAAACCGACACTGAGGTTCTGATTCATCTAATTGAAGACATCAAAGAACACGAAAAGGTGGATTTGTTAGAGGCGGTTCGATTGGCTTTGAATGAAGTTGTGGGTGCTTATGCCATCGTGATAGTTAGCAACGACAGCCCAAACACATTGATTGGTGCCAGAAAAGGTAGCCCAATGGTGGTGGGTATTGGCAAAGCAAATTCCGAATTTTTTATTGCCAGCGATGCCACTCCGATTGTTGAATATACCCGCGATGTTATTTATCTTGAAGACAACGAAATAGCCCATATTCAGGGTAATGACCTTAAAATAAAAACCATTCAAAATGTTGAAACAACCCCTTATATCCAAAAACTTGAGGTAACACTCGAAGCGATTGAAAAAGGTGGTTTTGAGCATTTTATGCTAAAAGAAATATACGAGCAGCCCAAATCAATCTACGACAGTATGCGTGGCCGTTTCGACAAAAACAGTTTGCGATTTGCCATGCGTAGCTTGCACGAATACGAGTCGAAAATCAAGAATTTAAAGCGAATAATCATTGTAGGTTGTGGCACCAGCTGGCATGCAGGTTTGGTAGGTGAATACCTGATTGAGGAATTTGCACGACTTCCTGTGGAGGTGGAATACGCCTCCGAGTTTAGATACCGCGACCCGATTATTACAGCAGATGATTTGGTAATAGCCATTAGTCAATCAGGCGAAACCGCAGACACGCTGGCAGCCTTGGAGTTGGCAAAAAAAGCCGGAGCTACCATTTATGGTATTTGCAATGTGGTTGGTTCGTCTATTCCAAGACTTACTGATGCCGGAGCCTATACACACGCAGGCCCCGAAATTGGGGTGGCATCCACAAAAGCCTTTACAGCTCAGGTTACTGTTTTAACCTTAATTGCATTGGGTATAGCCGACATACGCGGAAAAATTTCAAAAGAGCGTTTGCGAGAAATGTTCACAGAACTTGATACACTTCCCGAAAAAGTTGAGCAAGTTCTAAAATCATGTTCGGACAAAGTATTAGAAATTTCTCGACGATATAAAGACGTAAACAATTTTCTTTATCTGGGTAGAGGTGTAAACTTTCCTGTGGCATTAGAAGGTGCTCTTAAATTAAAGGAAATCAGCTACATTCATGCCGAAGGATACCCAGCTGCCGAAATGAAACATGGCCCCATTGCTCTTATAGACGAAAATATGCCCGTTGTAGTAATTGCCCCAAAAAGAGGTTACTACGAAAAGGTTTTGAGCAACATTCAAGAGGTTAAAGCCCGAAAAGGAAACATCATTTCTATTGTTACTGAAGGCGATGACAAAGTGAAAGAAATATCCGATTACAGTATCGAAATACCTGACACAGAAGACACTCTGGTACCCATTTTGGCCACCATTCCGCTGCAATTGTTATCCTACCATATTGCCGTAATGCGTGGTTGCAATGTTGATCAACCAAGAAATTTGGCCAAATCGGTAACGGTCGAATAATATCTGTTTCTTTGCCAATTTCAACATACTAATTTGAACAATAAGTTGTTGTTAATAGTGAATCGGGAATCAAAAAATTCATTGCCAAAAATGTATGTTGAGTAAAATAAAAAAGCATCTGAAATGGATTGTTGCCGCCGCCATTTTAATAACAATCTTCATCGTTTACAGTGATTTTCAGGTAAAAGCGTTGGCAAAAAATCGCATTTTTGATGAGGTTGAACAATTGCCCGAAAGTAAATCAGCTTTGGTGTTGGGCACCTCGCCTACCCTCAAAAGTGGCAAGCCAAATTGGTATTTTACCTACCGAATAAATGCCACCGTAAAACTTTACAAATCAGGAAAAGTAAAATACATTGTAGTGAGTGGCGACAATAGCCGAAAGGACTATGACGAGTCAACCGCCATGAAAGACTCTCTAATATCAAGAGGTATTCCTGCCGAAGTTATTTTCATTGATTACGCCGGGTTTAGAACCCTCGATAGCGTTGTGCGAATGAAAGAAATTTTTGGGCAAGATGGCTTTATTATTGTCTCTCAAAAATTTCACAATCAAAGAGCGGTTTATTTGGCACGAAAAAAAGGCATTGATGCCTATGGCCTCAATGCAAAAGACATAACAAGTGTGTATGGCTTGCGGGTTCATGCACGAGAAAAACTGGCCCGAGTAAAAGCCGTGTTGGACATCGTTTTTAACAAAAAACCTCATTTTTTGGGAGATAAAATTGAACTGAAATAATGCGACCTTATTTAATAATTCTCGTTTCCATTTTGAGCTTAGCCTTTGTCTGTGACGAAAGTTTTAAATCAAAACAAATGCGTTATAGCCGAGTAAAAAAAGCATTTGAGTCAAAAGAAATTCTTGTTAAAACTAAAATAGGTCTGGCACGGATACATCAAGACAGTTTTGATATATATGTAAGAATTTTTAAGCGTGAAGGAGTGCTTGAGGCCTGGGGCAAAAACATAAACGAGGACACTTATCGGCTAATAGAATCCTACAATTTTTGCAGCAATGTTGGGATTCCTGGACCCAAACGAAAAAAAGGTGATTTGCAGATTCCTGAAGGATTTTATCAAATCTCACGATTTAACCCCGAGAGCAACTACCATCTGTCGGTAAAGGTAAACTACCCAAACAAAGCAGACAGCATAAAAGGTGAAAGGGAAAATCTTGGAGGAGATATATATATTCATGGAGGTTGTGAAACAGTGGGCTGTATTCCCATTACAGACTCATGTATTGAAGAATTATATCTGATGCTCGTTTTGGCAAAAAATAGCGGTCAAAATTTAATACCTGTGCATATTTTCCCAACTCGTTTAAATTATTCAAACATGGTTCTTTTAAAAACACAATTTCCTCAAACAGATTTGCATGCCTTTTGGGAAAGTCTAAAACCAGTGTATGAACATTTTGAACAAAAAGGCGAATTGTTAGATGTAATAATTAATCCTGATGGCAATTATAACATTCACTAATTTATTCTAAATCAATATTATACGTTTGACCCAAGTGCGGAATTTCAACACTTTGAAACTTGTTTTCTCTTAGTGCATTTTTAAACACTTCTTGTCGCTCAATTTCGCCATGAACCAAAAATAATTTTTTCAATTTATGCCGGTTTTGATTATCCAAATAATCGAGCATTTCTTGTTGGTCGCCATGAGCACTAAACGAATCAAGCACTTTTACTTCGGCCTTTACTTTGTGCGTTAATCCAAAAATGCGAACCTCTTTGGCTCCATCTCGCAAATAGCCTCCCAATGTTCCGGGAGAGCAATAACCAACCACCAAAACTGTATTTTTAGGGTCTTCAATGGTGTTCGCCAGGTGGTGCTTTACTCTACCTGCCGTCATCATACCACTTGCACTAATAATAATTGCCGGCCCTTTTAGTTCATTTATTTTTTTGCTTTGCTCCACGCTTCGAACATATCTCAAATTATTGAACCCAAATGGATTGGGGTCTTTACTCATATATTCCAAAATGCTGCCATCAAAACATTCGGGATGCATGGTAAAAATGTCGGTGGCATTTACCGCCAGCGGACTATCAACAAACACTGGTATTTTAGGTAATTTTTTTTCATTTTCTAACTGGTCGAGCATATAGACAATTTCCTGTGTTCGCCCCACGCTAAAAGCAGGAATTACCAGTTTCCCCTTTTTCTCAACGCAGGTATAATTTATTACTTCCAACAATTCAGCCTTGTTGTCTGGCGTACCGCCATGCGTTTCCCCACCATAGGTAGATTCGCATATCAAATAATCCACATTATCCATTGGTTGGGGGTCGCGTAAAATCGGTCTGTCTGGTCGGCCAATATCTCCTGTAAACCCAATGAATTTGCTGTATCCGTCTGGCATATCGATTCTGAGGGTTACACTGGCACTTCCCAAAATGTGGCCGCTATCTTTAAACATAACACTCAGGGTGTTGTTGATTCTAAACCATCGGTTGTAGCTTATGCCAACAAATTGCTCCATACAGGCTTGTGCATCATCTACCGTATAAAGTGGATTGAGTGGTTTTAATCCCAATCGCTCTTTACTCTTGTTTACATATACCACATCTTTTTCTTGAATAAAAGCACTATCCATCAACATAATGGCGGCCAAATCGCGGGTGGCACTGGTGCAGATTATATCGCCTTGATAGCCGTCTTTGCACAATTTTGGTATGCGGCCACTGTGGTCAATATGAGCATGGCTAAGTATCATATAATCAATCTCATGCGGATTAAAAAGCCACTCTCGATTGAAGTTTTCATATTTTTCTTCATTACCCTGATAAAGCCCGCAATCCAACAAAATTTTTGTTCCGTCATCGAGAGTAAGTAAATGACAACTTCCTGTTACTGTTTGAGCCGCTCCACAAAATTTAATTTTAGCCATTGTTTAATAATTGAAATGCAAGGTTACAAAAAATTGAGTGGTTTGTAAGATAATATTGCCTTTTTTGACAGGTAAAATCCTATGATGTCTGAACCAAAAAATTAGAGTTTTGACAAAAAGAAAAGGACACCATCCGATGTCCTTTCTTTTATTTAGTTTAAAATTCAAGAAATTATTCCACTCTTACGGCATACGATTCTTCTTTACCATCGGGCTTTTTGCCATCTATCAATACCGACCCCTTTTTGCCTTTCAGTATTTTCTCCACATCGGCAGTAGTATAAACGCGTTGCCTGTCTATTTGTGTTATTACAAATCCTTCCGGCACACCCTTGTCCTTTAACGCTCCTTTCCCTACCTTTTTCACTCGAACGCCGTTGCTTAATTTCAACTCCAATTTTTCGCTGTGGCTAAGGTTTTCGAGTGTTCCGCCAAGCACTGTTTTTTCCTCTCGGTCGGTTGCCGTACTTATCTCCTTTTTACCATCCTTGCTTAATAATTTTATGGTTTTGTCCATTTCTTTGCCATCTCGCCTGATGGTCACTTTCACTTCGTCGCCGGGATGATATTTGCTGATTTTTTCTTGCAATTCGCTGGCCTTGTTTATTTCATCCCCATCTATTTTTAAGATTACATCCTCTTTTTTGATTCCGGCTTTGTCGGCGGCTCCACCATCTACCACTTCCGGAATAAACACCCCTTTCACGTTTTTCAATCCTTTTTCAGCCGCCAATTCGGCGGTTATATCCTGTATTCTTACACCCAAAATGGCTCGTTTCACTTCCCCATACGTCTTTAAATCGTCCAATACCTTTTTGGCAATATTTACCGGAACAGCAAACGAATACCCTGCATAAGAACCTGTCTGTGAGGCAATTGCCGTGTTTATACCAATTAATTCGCCTCGCGTATTTACCAACGCACCACCACTGTTTCCAGGGTTTACGGCGGCATCTGTTTGAATAAAGTTTTCGATGGCATACTCACTGTTTTGGCGAAGCAGGTTGATATTTCTGCCTTTTGCACTTACAATTCCTGCCGTAACGGTACTTGTCAAATTAAAAGGGTTGCCAACGGCTATTACCCACTCACCCACTTTTACATCGTCTGAATTGCCAAAGGGCAAAAACGGCAAATCGTCTTCTTCAATTTTAAGCAAAGCCAAATCGGTTTCAGGGTCTTTGCCTATCAACTCGGCATTGTAGCTTCTTTTGTCGTTCAAAATCACCTCAATTTTAGTGGCATTTTCAATTACGTGATTGTTTGTTGCGATGTACCCATTTTTCATAATAATAACCCCTGAACCGGATGCCTCTTGTGGCCCTTGATTCCGAAATCTTGGATCATTAAAAAAACCAAATGGGTCATACATATCGGGTTGTGCAGATTGAGCCACCTCAATTTGTGTTTTGATGTGAACCACCGTGGGGGTTGCCCTTTCTGATACTTCTACAAAATCTCCAACCCCCGACTCCAAAGCCGAATGTTGGCTGGTGAAATACGCTTTTTGCTGCTCTTCAAAACTTTTGGGGTTATTGCTATCCTTAAAAAAATAATGGTTGAGCCCCAAAGCCACAAAACCTCCAACCACAGCAATTGCTAAAACTCCAATAATTTTTCTCATTTTCTTACTAATTTAAAAAACATTAACCTATTAATAATTATCTTTATTCATCAAACCTTTGCCTAGTCCTACGTCCAATAATTTCTACTATCAACAACCACTTTATAGAACCTTCGGCAAATTGTGCGATAAATTTCGATATTTGTAACGTTTTAAAAGTTAAATTTTATTTCAGCTTTTTACCTTTCTCGATTAATTAATATAAAGGCTCTATAAAAATGCTTCTACGAAATAAATTTTCGGACTCGCAGCTGGTTGAACAAATCAAAACCGGCAACGAAGAAGCACTTGTTAGTATGTACAAAACGTATTATTCTATGGTAAAGAGCTTTATACTTAAAAACAATGGTACGGAAGAAGAAATTGACGACGTTTACCAAGACGGACTCATTGCGGTGTGGCGAAATGTGAATAAGCCCGATTTTACGCTTACCGTAAAAATGAGTACCTATTTAATGGCTATTGTAAAAAACCTTTGGTTTAAACGATTAAAAAAGAAATCAAGATTTACGGTGGTGGACGAATCGTTTCAGGAAAAAATTTCTGCCGACAATATCAGCACGGATCATCTCGATCATAAAGTAATCCATCAATTGGTTTCTGAGCTTGATGAAACCTGTAAAAAACTGTTAAGTTTTTTTTATTTTGATGGCTACGACAACAAGGTAATTGCCGAAAAGCTCGGATTTGCAAATACCGATACCGTAAAATCAAAAAAATACCAATGTTTTAAACGCCTTCAAACTTCTGTTTTGGCTCAGTATTCGAGGTCTGATTTTTTTAATTCTTAAGCTATGAATACCAACGAGCAAGAAACTTTTGAGTTGATTGACCAATACCTTAGAGGCGAATTGATAGGGCAAGAATTAGATAAATTCAAAATTCAACTTAAAGACGACCCCGACTTTTTGTATCAGGTGCAAGTTCAAAAAGCCATCATTAAAAACATCGAAAAAAGCCGACACGCCGAGCTAAAAGCGATGCTTGGCACGCAAGCCAAGAAAAAAGGCCTCGTTATTCCTTTTAATAGAAAGTCACTTACAATGGCCGCTTCGTTTTTAGCCATTATTGCCATTGGTTTATCCATAAAAATAATGCTACCTACGCAAGAATCGGGAATTGCAAAAAATGAAACATCCACAAATCAAAATATCAACCAATCTGACAGGGAGCCTGATATTGTAGGAAACTTAAACGAACAAGACTCTACCAATAAAGAGAAAGCCCCTGCTGCAAATACAGAAAAAGAAATTTTAGCAGATGCTCAAACTTCTGAAGCTAATGCTGATATAGTTACTAATGACAATTCGGCTTCCTTTAATCAAGAAAGCGATGATGATTTGCTCCAGAAACTTCGTGAAGACGAAAGCAAACTTGATGGGGACAAGGCATCGGTTAACCGCGATTCGATAACTGCTTACAGAAATGTCGCTGTTTATGTGCTTGCGGAAAAGGCCAAAATAGCCGCAACTACTGCTGATAAGGAAGCAGCCAATAAACAGGTAGAAACCTCTGAGGAAAAGGCATTGGATGAAAAACCCAGTTTGCTGAAAAATGCCGCGGGAACACAAAAAATTGAGTTTTGGCATAGCATTGTTGGGTTTAAGGGTTATTTGTATAACGGTCAAAGATTAAGGCTATACGACATTGTTTCTGACAATCTGCAGCTCATTCAATACAACGGGCAAACCTATTTGAAAAAAGGAAGTTCTTATTATTTGCTTATTGCAGACAACACCGCACGACCCTTGACCAAAATTACTGACACCCAATTGATTAACACTCTTAATAACTAATTCCTTTTTGAATATTTCGTTTGAAAAATATCAAGGCACGGGCAATGATTTTGTAATGATAGACAATCGAGAGGCGTTGTTTGATGTATCAACTTTGCCAATAGCCCAAATTTGCAATCGGAGATTTGGCATTGGAGCCGATGGCTTAATTGTGATTGAACTGCTCGAAAATCTGGATTTCAACATGATTTACTTTAATTCTGACGGCAGTCAAAGTTTTTGTGGAAATGGCAGCCGATGTGCCGTAATGTTTGCCAAAAGTCTTGGTATAATTGGGCACACCACCCATTTTTTATCGACCGATGGCACTCACTTTGCCGAAATAGAAGGTGATTTGGTAAAGCTCAAAATGCATGATGTGTTGGAAGCAGAATATTTGGGAGAAGATATTGTTTTAAACACTGGATCTCCACATTTTGTGCGTTTTTGTCCTTCCGTTTCTGACATCAAAATAATTGAAGAAGCACACATAATACGATACAACAACCGGTTTTCCGAAAAAGGAATTAATGTCAATTTTGTTGGTCAAAATCAGAACGGTATATCCATCAGAACTTATGAACGAGGGGTTGAAGATGAAACATTGAGTTGTGGAACTGGTGTTACAGCAGCGGCCATTGCCAACTCTTTAAAGTTAAATTTAAACGATGGGTTTCATCGCATTCCGGTTATAAGCCAGGGAGGTAATTTGACGGTCGAATTTACCAAGAGTGGTAACCATTTTACCGAAATATATTTAATTGGCCCTGCAAAAAAGACCTTCTCCGGCCTGATAGAAATTTAGAAAATCAATTTTACTCGTATTTCAACTCTACCTCTGGCGAAACAGGGTGCGATTGACAGGTCAACACAAATCCTTCATCAATTTCAGCATCGCTCAGGCCTTCTCTTTCATCCATTTTCACTTCACCTTTATACACCTTTGCTCGACATGTGGTACACACACCCACGGTGCAAGAATATGGAGGATCTAACCCTGCGTCTTGAGCAGCTTCCAAAATGGTTTGATTTGGTTTTACAGAAACCGTTTTTTCTTGTCCAAATACACTGATTTTAACCTTACTTTCACCCGTAAACTCTACGGTTTCGCTTTCAGGTTTTTCTTTTACAATTGCCGTAAAATACTCCAAATGAATATGTTCTGCCTTGACATTCATTTGCTTCAAGGTGTCTTCTATCATTTTCATCATACCCGTTGGGCCGCAAATGAAATGCTCGGTAACGACACTTTGAACGGCGTTTTTATTGACAATATCTATAATCTTTTCCGCATTTAGCATACCCGACAGCCCTGACCAGTTTGCCGGAGGATTATCAAGCGAATGAATTATTTTTAACCGACCCAAAAATTCGGTTTCCAATTGGTCAAATTCGTTTTTAAAAATGATAGAATCTTCATTTTTGTTGGCGTAAACCAACACTACTCTGCTTTTCGGTTCTTTATTCAAAACTGTTAAAGCAATTGATTTTACTGGTGTTACACCACTGCCACCACCATACAACATGTAGAGTTTTTGAGCATTTTCATTGGGCTCTACAGAGAACTTGCCCATGGGCGGCATTGCATCAATGAGGTCTCCCTCTTTCAAATCCTTGTTAAGAAACGTACTCATTTTGCCATTTGAAACCTGCTTTACGGCAACTGTTGGCATTTCATCCAAAAAAGGACTGCTGCACACGGAGTATGACCGACGAACATCTTCGCCATTTAGCATGGCATGAAGTGTTAAATACTGTCCGGCTTTGTATTGAAACATCGCTTTTAAAGGTGGCGGAATAAGCAAACGGATGCTTACTGCCTCGGTTGTTTCTCGGGTTATTTTATCAACTTTTAATTTAAAAAATCCTGAAGGCATCGTATTGTTTTAAGCGAAAATTTATTGTTTTATTAAATTGTTTTCGGCCAAATATTCGGCTATTTGCACTGCATTTGTGGCCGCACCTTTGCGAAGATTGTCGGCCACAACCCACATATTCAGTGTATTTTCGGCACTTTCATCTCTTCTTATTCTTCCCACAAACACATCATTTTTTCCTTTGCTGAGTTTTGGCATTGGGTAGATATTATTGGCCAAATCATCTTGCAGGGTTACCCCTGGCATTTCAGAAATATCCTTTTTTATTTGTTCAATCTCGAATGGTTTTTTCAACTCCACATTTACCGCCTCAGAGTGTCCGCCATCTACGGGTACTCTCACAGCAGTGGCGGTTATACGAATGGTTGAGTCGCCCAAAATCTTTCTGGTTTCGTTAACCAATTTCATTTCCTCTTTGGTATATCCGTTATCTAAAAATGAATCGCAATGCGGAATACAGTTTTTATCAATTTCGTAGTGATAGGCTTTTTCTGCCGATTGCCCGATTCGCTCGGCGTTCATCTGATTGACTGCTTTATAACCCGTTCCGGAAACCGACTGATAGGTGCTGACCACAATTCTACTGATGCCATATTTTTCATGCAACGGTTTGAGTGCCATGACCATTTGAATGGTGCTGCAATTGGGGTTGGCAATTATCCGATTGTTTTCGGTTAAAATTCCAGCGTTTATTTCGGGAACGATTAATGGAATTTCTTCGTTCATTCGCCATGCCGAAGAGTTGTCTATAACATACGTGCCTGCCTCGGCAAATTTTGGAGCCCACTCTAACGAAACACTTCCTCCGGCTGAGAATAATGCCACATCTGTGTGCATAGAAACCGCAGTTGCCAAATCAACGCATGAATAATTCTTACCTCTGAAATTAATTTCTTTCCCCACTGATTTTTCACTGGCAACGGGTATAATTTCAGAAATAGCTAAGCGGCTCTCATCAAGCACTTTCAACATTTCTGTGCCTACCATTCCGGTGGCTCCCACAAGGGCTATTCTCATAAATTCTAAAAATAATGTGCAAAGAAAAGAAATATCATACGAACTAGTCTAACGTTTCAGTGGAATTGGGTTATTTAGCGTTTTGTGGCACATCTTTTATTTTCACTCAAACGATGTTGATGATAACAGGTTTAAATCAAGTAAAAATTAAAATTCGGCATTTATCACTTCCGAGTTTACACGCCATGAGCATGTTTTTCCTATGGCCGATGCCACTTTTTCAATTTCGGGAAGCATTTCGGCAAACTGTTCCAGGTACAAAGATTGTGGCCCATCGCTTAATGCCGTTTTTGGATTGTTATGAACTTCAATCATCAATCCATCGGCTCCGGCAGCAACGGCAGCTTTGCTCATCGCACCAATTAAGTTTCTGTTTCCAGTTCCCTGACTTGGGTCGGCGATGATAGGCAAATGGGTCAACTGAGCGGCCAGTGCAATAGCAGCAATGTCCATGGTGTTTCTGTTGCTGTCATCAAACGTTCGGATGCCTCTTTCGCATAAAATGACATTTTCGTTTCCACCCAACAAAATGTATTCTGCAGCCAAAAGCCATTCTTCCACCGTGGCATCCATTCCTCTTTTCAACATAATTGGCTTATCGGTTTTGCCCAATTCTTTGAGGAAATGGTAGTTTTTCATATTGCGGGCTCCCACCTGAAGAATATCGGCATAGGGGTAAACAGTATCCAGCAAACTCAAATCCAACACTTCAGTTATGATTCCTAAGTTATACTTTTTGGACACGCCATTTAACAGTTTTAGGCCTTCTACTTCCAGCCCCTGAAAACTGTATGGCGATGTTCTTGGTTTGAAAGCTCCTCCACGCAAAAATTTAACCCCCAAACCAATAACAAACTGAGCAATCTCATCTATTTGTTCTTCGCTTTCAACGGCACAAGGTCCGGCAATCATAAAAATTTCATCGCCGCCAATTTGACAATCATGCACATCAACAACCGTTTTGTTGTTTTTCCAGTGCCTTCCAGCCAACTTGTATTTAGGATTTTCTTTCAACCTTTTTGTTTATGCAAATTAACGTTAAGATTTTCTTAAAGTTTGGTGTATCTGATGTTAACCTTTAAATTTTTAACCGTACCTGTGTTGCCAGTATTTATAATTGCTCGACTCGGAGTAATTGGGTTGTCGGAAGGAATAATTAAATAAAAACCTCGGTTATTATCGTTGCCCGTTGTTTTATACTCGTCAAACAATTGTTGAAGATGACGTGTAAATCGGAATGTATATATCTGATTAGAAGCGTTATACGACCCTCCGTAGGTGGTATGACCGAGCCATTGGCTTGTTGGTGGAATTAATTGGTCAACCAAATCAAGAATAAAGGCATTTGAACCGTCCACCTCTGAAGGTTGAACCAACAACAAACGGGTAGGAGCCGAAAAATGGTCGGTAACAGAACCGCTCTCAAGTTTAAACGTTATTTCAGCTTCATTAATGGCGTATTCCCCACCTGTTTTAGCTAAATCTAACAAACCCGGGATTTCTATTTTCATTTTGCATCCGGCCATAGATTGAACGTAACATTTTGAGTAGTTTGTACCCGGATTGGAAATCTGATTTAACAACTCGGTATTGGTGTGAACCACCTCATAAGATGAAATATTTTGAGATTCAGAAGTAATATCAAATTCTTTTCTCAAATTTCCATTGTAATAGACAATCAATTTTGACTGATCGGAATTTTTATTTAATGCCACAATCGAACCTTCGCCCACTGCCAATGAGCTTGACTTGGGAACAATGGCAATGCCATTTAAGGTTTGCAAAAAGGCTTCGTTGCTTCCAAAATTACCATTGGCCACCAAATCTTCACCAAAAGATTTATCCAACCTGATTCGATAGGTATTTATCAACCAATTCATTTGACCATCTTCTTCAAACCAAACCGTATCAGCCAATCGAAGATTGTATTTCCAATCGCCAATTTTGTTTCCGAGTTTTGGCTTGTAGTTTGAATAATAGCTTTTTTCTGATTGAATTATTTCAGCCATTTGAAATACTTCCATTTCATTTGTTGAAGCAGAGCTGCCATAGCTCGGCACTCCAGTATGCTTGGCAATAGAAAGCACCACCGAGTCAATGGTCGGGTTTGTGCCAAAATCCACATTTATTTCGCGAAGCAAAATTTGCAGATAGGCACTTGCCGAACTAATTCCAAAATCACCATCATGAATAGCCCCTAAAAGCGTGGCCGATAGTGAATCTATTTTTAAAGAATCTTCTTTTATGGTGTATGTTTTTACTGCAAGTGTATCGATTAAGGAAGTGTTTAAATACAAATCTTTATCAATAAAATTTTCTCCGACAATGTCGTTAGCCTCTTTGCAACCAACAAAAACCGTAATGCTAAAAGAAAAAAGTAAGGCTGCCCTCCGGGCAGCCTTACGGCTAATTTCTAGCCAATAGTGTATCATAGAATTCTGTATAGTCCACAGCGATATTCTCACCGTTGTGTTCAAGAACGGGTTTATCACTGCTGCTGTTTAGATAATTTAACACATCGGGAGACAGCTCCTGACATTTTACCACCGCATCGCTATTTGCAATTGCACCAATATACATACTTGAGCAATCTGCATTTTCAAAAGGTTTCATTTCGTTATCTTCAATATGATTCAAACTCGCTTTTCGAGAAAAATCTTCTCCCAAAGAGGCTTGAAACTCGTTATTAAATACACTGTAAACTACTTTTGAATTAGAAAATACCGGTTCGTCTTTATAGATAGTTTTCAAATAAAGTGGTATCAAACTGGTCATCCATCCATGGCAATGAATAATATCAGGATACCAACCCAATTTTTTTACGGTTTCTAATGCTCCTTTACAAAAGAAAATTGTTCTTTCGTCATTGTCCTTAAAAAACTCTTGATTTTCATCGCCGTAAACGCTTTTTCGGTGAAAAAAATCTTCGTTGTCTAAGAAATAAACTTGCATTTTAGTGCTTGGAATAGAGGCAACCTTGATAGTCAATGGATTGTCGTTGTCGTCAATGGTAATGTTCATTCCGGATAAACGCACTACTTCGTGCAACCGGTTTCTTCTCTCATTAATTACACCAAATCGGGGAACTAAAATCCTTACCTCATTGTCTTTTTCTTGAACGGCTTGTGGCAACATTCTGGCGATGTCTGACAAGGGGTTGCTTTCTAAAAAAGGACTCATTTCTGATGAAATGAATAATACTTTTTTTCTGTTGTTTTCCATAAATAAAGTGTTTTTACTATTATGCGAGTGCAAAGGTAGCCCTCATTATTGGCTTTTTTGCCGCACGTTATACTTGTATTTTATTTAATTTTTTATTATATGTTTATCCTTAAAACTGCTCGTTTATTGCAAAGCAGGCTGCAAACACTGCGAAACAATGGCCTTAAAATAGGGTTTGTGCCTACTATGGGTGCTTTGCATGCCGGACATATTTCGCTTATGGAACGGTGCAAATCTGAAAACGACATTACGGTTTGCAGTATTTTCGTTAATCCGAAACAATTTAACGACAAAAGTGATTTAGACAAATATCCGCAGCCTATTGAGGATGATATTAAAATGCTGACTGCTGCCGGGGTTGACTACTTGTTTCACCCATCAAGCGATGATTTATATAATGAAGACTATACCGATGAAGAAATAGACTTGGATGGTCTCGACACTATGTTTGAAGGTGCTTTGAGACCCGGGCATTTTCAAGGTGTGGCCAAAGTGGTAAAGCGTTTTTTTGAAATTGTTCAACCGCACAATGCCTATTTCGGACAAAAAGATTTTCAACAAACTGTGGTTCTAAAAACACTCATAAAGAATTATGATTTCAATATTAATATGGTGGTTTGTCCCATTATGCGGGAGCCGAACGGACTGGCCATGAGCAGCAGAAATCAAAGGCTTAGCCCCGATGAACGTGAACGTGCCTCGTTTATTTACAAATCGCTTCTAAAGCTCAAAGAACGAACTCGGTTTAAACCGTTGGCCGAAT
Source organism: Flavobacteriales bacterium (assembly GCA_020635395.1). NCBI lineage: Bacteria > Pseudomonadati > Bacteroidota > Flavobacteriia > Flavobacteriales > Flavobacteriales bacterium. The sequence continues at coordinate 316,409 of JACJZV010000001.1, read as the reverse complement.
CGCTTGAAAGCAGTATAAAATACCTGACTTCGCTGAAAGATGCCGAGCTCGAATATTTAATTTGTGTGGATGGCAACACCATGCAGGAGGTAAAATCATTAGCTGAAGCTGAGTATGTGGTGGCTTTAACGGTGGTGAAATATGGAGGTGTGCGACTGTTGGATAATATAATTCTCAAACAACCCTAAACTTTAGGCCACCAGCCGCTTTATTTTTTGGCGAATAGCAAAAAAATATAAAATGCAAAGACCTAAAGCGAAAACAACTCCAATAGTGATAAAAACAGATTTCGGGAAACTTACTTCAAAATAATTGCCCGCATACTCCATATAAAATTTGCGTACCGCGTGCACTATTGTAATGCCCAAACCAACTATAGCTATGGAAATAGCTATCACTATTTTTTGATAATACAAGGCAATTTCTTTTACCGAAAACCCAATATCATAGAGGTTTCTTATTACATCTATATTTTTTTGCAGCATTAAACTGACGCTCAAAAACACAAACGAAACGGCCAAAACCACCATTAAAATGGTGGCAAAAAACAAGGTATAGAAGATTATTCGAACAAAAAATGATTGTCGGCTAGTTTCTAATTCCGATTTTGAAACCTCGTAGCTTCTATCAGAAAAAAAACGGAGCAAGGCTGCGTCCGCAGGATTCGAAAACTCAACAAGCAACCGATTTGTTCGTTTAACATTGCCATGCCCATACTCAATGTTTGCCCAATCTAAAAATGATTGCGGCACTAAAATGGAATTTATTTTTGACGAAAAACCCACCACTCGGCCTTTGTGCAATCCGGTTTTATTATTGCCCCTCAGCCGCACACCAAAACGTATCATAGAGATGACCCCTTCTGACAAAACAGGCAAATTTTGGCTTTGAGAAAAACTAGAATTATACAAATCCAAATAGTTTTTAGGAATTATTATCGGAATTTCCTCTTGCCCTTCCTGCCAATTCCAATCTTCATTTTCTATATCGATATAATCATCCGGAACACTTTCAAAAAACAAATCGCTATGAAATAATGGAACATTATCTGATGCGGATGTAAATGCGTCAATTTTAAACGTGGCACTTTTAAATTCGCTTATGCTTTTTACAAATTTTTGCTCTTTTATTTCCGAAATTTCTTCTTCCGTAAAATAGGTAGCATTCCGATTTACCGATGCAAAAACAGAAACTTCTTTGCTCACCACTGCCGCATTTTTTCCAAATACTTCTGTTTGAGTTTCCAATATGGGTTTGATGTCTATAAACCCCTGAAGCAGCAATAAGAATAACGACAACCCCACCAACAATGTGAATGCATATCCTACAATTTGTATTGGCACAAGGGTTTGGGCTAATAGTTTTCTGAGCATAGCTATAGTTTTAGTTTAAAATCATAATCAAACAAACTATCATCGCTAAGACTCGTCAAGATGAGCGTTGCACTGTTTTTCTCTACCTGCTGGTTGATTATTTCAACACATAGTGCAATGTTATCCCCATCCAAATGACTAAAAGGCTCGTCGAGCAAAAGTAGTTGAAAAGGTTGACACATGGCTCTGATTATGGCCACACGTTGCTGCTGCCCCATTGACAAAGTTTTTGCTTTTTGATGAATTTTGTCTTCCAGATTCAACATGCTAAACCACTCAACTATTTGTTCGTTTGATTGACAATTGGTCAAATTGTTTTTTAATTGAACATTCTGAATAGCGGTCAACTCGCCAAATAATTTTAAATCTTGAAATACATACGAAATCACACTTTTTCGGAGTGAAAACAACTCTTTATGTTCAAACCCTCGATATTTTATGTTACCATCAAAATTTCTTGTTTTGCCATATAGCAAATTTAGAAAAGACGACTTGCCTCTGCCGGAATGAGCTTTTATGAGGTATTTTTTGCCTTCTTGAAACTGCAAGCCGGGTTGCAGATACACTTCCGAGAACTCAATATCCGCAGCCGACAAATACGTCGGTTTTACGCTGTCAAACTCAACTTTCATTGATGCTACCTGTCCACAAATTTGTTCCAGTTGTCGTTTGTGGCATTCAACAAGGTTTTTATGCTGTTTTGCTTTTTATCGTTGAGTAAAAATTTGAATTCGGCCTCACTCATTTTGGTGGACTTAAACTGAATTCCTTCCACCACATCACTCCAAATATCGAGCATCGTTTCCTCTTGTGCGTCCATATCCTTTTCAATTCGGTTTCGTACCTCTCGTGGATATTTGCTCACATTCAGATTAAAATACCCGAAAGCTATACTTTTGGTCAGCTCATCTTTAAAATCACCATCGGCCAAGGTTTTGTCAAACTGTTTTTCGCCTTCAAATTTTTTGATGACTTTGTCGTCATTGGTTATCAGGCATTTTTTATCCTTTATGGCAAAATAAATGGCGTATTTCTCAAACAATGAATATTTATAATACCCATCCCTCTTCTCCACTTTCTTTTCCATTTTTTCAATCCAGTCCTCAAATACTTTTTCATCGGCAATATCAAAGGCTAAAGCCATATAGGGCATCAGGGTTTTTTTGATTTTTTTCACTTTTTTGTAGCCATACCTTTTTCCATTTTGACTTCGTGGAGGTACTTTAAAGTTAAAATCGTTCATCTCTCTATCCTCCAATAATTTCCTCAACCTCTCACCTGGATTTTCCTGAACAGGAATAACATAAAACTCATCAGAATTCTGCCATTTCGTACCTCGGAGCAATTCCTCTTCTATGTCATACTCCTCCACTTCTTCCGCATCTTCCATCTCCATTTCCCCACTTAATTCTTCCTCGCTCCATAGGCCGTATTCATAATCATAATCAGCATATTCTAAATCGTCAAAATCATACATGCTAAATAGAAAACTACCACCAAAGGCAGTCATAATTTCCTGAATATCAATTTGGCCATCTTCAATGTCCTTTACGTCCATTTGCTTTTCTAACAGATGATAATAATCTTCCATGTTGATAGAAAAACTACCCAACCCGAATGATTTTTCGGGCAGCAAATCCAGCAAATCGCTGTTAAACGCATGGTCCCAATATTTGTGCTTCTCTAACAACTCGGACATTTCTTCATTTGGTTTGTAATGGGTTGTAACGGCAATTTCGCCATCGTTAAAGTTTGTGTGAAGCATTACCAAATTATCCGCCAAGTTCACTTTTATGTTTTTTCTTTCATAGTTGGATATATTCTCGTCTATCAAACTGGTGTTAAACCACACACTTATATCGCCATGTTCGTCAATAAACTCCTCAAAATCTTTGTTCGCCATCATGCCATTATCCTTCGTATTTGTCATGGCATCTTCCACCATCACATCCAAATCTTTGGTTCGAAAACCATTTGGAATCACAGCCACAATCTTATCATCGTCATAGCCAACGGCCATTTCATTATTGCCAATGATGAAATAATCATAATCTTCCTGATTATCCATGGTATAATGCAATGGTTTTAAACCGCCTCTATCTTCCCAATCATCGTAGTTTCGCACTTTGGTATTGTCTAAAATATTCTCGAAAAAATCCTCAAAAGTTTCCTTATCTCTCATAGAAAGTGAAACGCAGGTGTAGCTTTTGCTTTTTGTTTCGTTGAGTACATACACAAAAATTTCATCCCTCAAATCAATGCCACATTTTTTGGGATCCTCAATGGCTTCTTCCAAAATTTCGCTCAACTTTTTGTTGTTTTTTCTAAACTCCTGACGAAGCCATTTATACACCTTCGAATTAACAAATTCGCCCAATTCGCCTTTTTTGTGCATGCTTTTGGCATCAACCACCATCACAAAATTGGCATCTTTTGGAATGGGCGAAAGCCCTGCAGGTTTTCTACTACACGACGCAAAGAACAATGAAGCAGCCAGACTGATTAAGAATGATAAATTTATGTTTTTGGTAAATTTCATACGAAAATTTTTATTGACTATTGGACTTTGTTTGGGACGAATTTAACCATCAACAGAAATAAATCAAAAAAAAGGCGGAACAAATGCTCCGCCTTCTTTTTTGGTATCTTCAACTTCTTATCCCAAATAGGTTTTAAGAATTTTGCTTTTTGATGATTTGCGAAGTCGTCGTAAGGCTTTTTCTTTTATTTGACGAACACGCTCGCGGGTTAATCCCACTTTCTCAGAAATATCTTCCAATGTGTGTGCAGGCCCCCCATCAAGACCGTAATAATATTTCAATACGTCTCTTTCTTTTTCTGAAAGCGTAGAAATAACACGGTTTATTTCCTTTTGCAATGATTCGTTCAACAACGGATTATCCGGATCCGGCTCATCGTTGTTATCCAAAACACCCAACAATGTATTGTCTTCACCCTCGGTTAAAGGTGCGTCAATACTCAAATGTCGGCCGGAGGTTCGGAAGGCATTTTCAACCTCGGTAACCGGAATATCCAGTTCTTTTGCAATTTCTTCAGGCGTTGGTTCACGCTCATGCTCTTGCTCCAACTTGGCAGCGGCAGCAGAGATACGACCAATAGAACCTACTTTGTTTAATGGCAAACGTACAATACGCGATTGGTCAGCCAAAGCCTGCAAAATGCTTTGACGAATCCACCAAACAGCATACGAAATGAATTTGAAACCACGGGTTTCATCAAATCGTTTGGCAGCTTTTATCAAACCCAGGTTTCCTTCGTTAATCAAATCGCCAAGCGTAAGTCCTTGATTTTGATACTGTTTTGACACAGAAACCACAAAACGCAAGTTGGCGTTGACCAACTTTTCAAGTGCGGCTTGGTCTCCTTCCCTGATTCGTTGTGCCAACACAACCTCCTCTTGGGCATCAATCATCGGCACTTTGCTGATTTCGTTCAGATATTTGTCTAAAGATTTGTTTTCACGGTTGGTAAACTGTTTGCTGATTTTAAGCTGTCTCATGTGCTTTAAATAACTTTGCTTTTAATGCTACTACAAAAAAGAATTGGCAAAGGTAGCATTTTGTTTGATGCTTTTTGTCAAAATTCATTCGCTCCTCGCATATCAAATATCTTGCCAAACCACGATAAACACTAATATCTCAGCCGCAAATGCACATCATTTCTACAAATAATTTTGGCAACTAAACTCCACCCTTAGCAAAAAAAAAATAAAAAAAAATTTAATTTCCCATTTTAACCCTCTCCGGCATCCACTTTTGGAATTGATTTTGGCCTTTCACACTTGATTTATCTTTTTGAAACCCGCTGGTTTACATTTTTTGAATTGTGAAGTTTTTTCGGCATTTGTGTTTCAAAATCATACTTTTGAAATTGTTAATGATAATGTCGAGATCGGTAGTTTTTTTGTTTTTGTTGGTATGCCAATCAGTATTGGCAATTGCTCAGGAGCTACCCAAAATGGCCGTTGGCATGAATTATTATCCGGGGTTTTTGGTGGCTCATCGCGTGGATGCTCAAAATCTAGAAGCTCACATACATGGGTTTCAACTGCAAATTTCAAAACAACAATCTGTACAACCGTGGGCGTCGGTTTATAACAAACCCAAAATTTGCATGGGTTTTTTATATATGGATTTGGGCCGACCCGAGCTCACCGGAAAAGCCTTTGCAGCCATGCCCGGATTTGAAACCTCGCTAACAAACAGAACAAAAAGTAATTTGAGAATGCGGTTTAGCACGGGGTTGGCCTACCTAACCAAAAAATTTGATGTTTATACCAATAGGCACAATTTGGCCATTGGAAGTCATGTGAATGGTGTAATGCAGGGCCTTTTGCTTTGGGAGCATCAATACAACAACTTACCGCTTCAAAGCCACGTGGGCATTGGGCTTACACACTTTAGCAACGGCAGTTTTCGAATACCCAATTTGGGCGTAAATATGCCATCACTTACTTTTGGCCTGCACTATTTAATTGATCAATCGAACGAACAAAACCCCATTGTGGATACGCTTAAACCAAATAAATGGCAGGTACACTTTGCTTATGGATTTAAAGAGCAAAGTCTTACAAACACCACAGGCTTTCATATTTTTAACATAGAAGCTGTACGAATAAAACGAATAAACATCAAACGAGGCTGGCGTTTTGGAACAGACTTTTATAGAGATCGAACCTACCACTTTGACCCTGCCTCAGTGGACAATTCTCAAAAATTGGGTTTGTTCGAACAATTGGAATGCGGGCTTTTTGCCGGACACCAGTTGCTGATAAGCCGGGTTTATTTTATTACTGATTTTGGTGCCTATTTATACAAACCTACCAGTTCTAAATATGGCATTTATCAGCGTATCGGTTTCAATTATCACTTCAACCAAAAAGGGTATGCCGTGTTGGCTTTAAAAACGCATTTTGGCATTGCCGATCATTTTACATGGGGTTTGGGATATAAATTTTAAGTAAAAATGTACTACAGTATTCTTCGCCCGTCACTCAAAATCATTTCCGGTATCCTATTGCTTGTTCTGCTTTTTAATGGGTGTAAAAAAGAGCAAATGAATGATTGCTTTAGCAGCACCGGAAAAGACGAAACTGTGGAAAGAACATTGGAATCGTTTCACTCCATTTATGTAACGAACCAGTTTGATTTGGTGCTAACTCAAGATACTTCTCATACGGAAAAAGTACGAATAACGGGTGGAAAAAATGTGTTGGAAGGGGTATCGACCAAAATTGAAAACGGACAATTAAAAATCGAAAACTGCAACAAATGCAACTTTGTCCGTTCATACGACCGAAAAATAACAGTAGAGGTTTTTATTAAATCCATTGACGATATTTTTTGTGAAGGTGCTTCGAGCATTTCGTGCAGCGATACACTGTCTTTGTCCAAATTGAAGCTATACCATACCGCCCTCAATGATGTGAATTTGCTGGTAAATACGGATGGAGAAATAAATGTTGAGTCGATAAACTCGGGTGCTACCATTATTGCCGGTAGAGCATTTAAGTTGTCAGGGTCTATCGAAGAAATTTCCGAATTAGATGCCCGAAATCTGATTTGCGATGAAGTAATTTTTGATAATCACAGCCCGCTTGATAGCTACATAAACGCCACCAAAATTATTTATGTGGGCATATACGGCAATGGAAACGTATATTATGTAAAAGAGCCAAGCGAGGTGCTGGCCGTGAAAGAGGCTAGACGCAACGGCCGATTATTGTTGTTAAAATAGACCTAATCTGGCTATTCCCACGGATTCTTTTTATCCAAATCATCGCCCCAAGTGTCCCCGGTTTTGGGCTTTATCAATCCATCGTCTTTTGGTTTTTCCTTAATACCAAAATAGTCCATCACTACTTGTTTGTTGTAGGTATCCAGCCCCCACTCTTGAGCTATTTTCCCGTTTTTTATTACCAACATTCGCGGAAAGCCTTTGCCCTCTAATAGTTTATTGAACGACAAATAATCTTCTGTGCGAATGTGCGGAGGTTTGTATCCACCGGCTTGCTGAAAGAAATAGTCTTGCTCATTTTCTCTACCATAATCCACCAAATACATTTCGGGCAAACCACCCATTTGCTTCATTTCATTTAACTCTTTAAAACTTTCTTGACAATGCTGACAGGTCATGCTAAAAAAGCAAAGCAATTTGGTGCCTGATGGGTCAAATTTCTTATTGTTTGAGAAATTCCCAAATTTATCAAGAGCTGAAAGCACGGCAATTTTCTTAACGGCTTCTACCGTATTCGGAACATTGTCGGTTGTCACTTTGGTTGGCTGTTTGGTAGCTGTATCCACTGGCTGCTTGTTAGCTAATGTGTCAATGGTTTCATGGTATGAGGTATCAACAAACAATGAATCGGTTAGTATTTCATTTACCCCTGGAGTGTAAGGATAGCGTACTGAAAAACCGAGCGTACCGAACGTAACTAAGCCCACCACCAGCGGTGCTACCCAGCCTGCCAAGCCGTGTTGTTGTTCGTCTTTATATTTTTTCCAAACAAAAAATCCAACCAGCATTGCCACCACATTTTTAAGAATACTTTCCAAATTATTCATCGGAAGAATATCGCCAAAACAGCCGCAGTTGCCTTCTATAAAGCCCTTTTCGCTTGTTATACCCGAATAAAACAGATGAACTGTAAACAGTAACAGCAGCAAAATGGCCGCAGGCAACACCAATTTTTTGAACCTATAATTTTGGAGTAAAGCCACTCCCAGCACCAACTCCCCGGCCACAACGAACCGCGTAAACCATTGTATCCAAACATATTGCGATTCTTTTTCAGGCCAGTTTTGCCCTAAAAACAGCTCGGCCACCATACCATCAAAAAAGCCTATAGAAATGACTTTTGAAAGTGCAGAAAACACAAACATCACTGCTAAAAAAACCCTTCCGGCTCTAATCCAATTATTCATACGGTAATTTTTTTCGTTTTGCCGCAAATTACGTTCCCTTTTTTTGAATGACAAACATTGGGTTTTGGTTGGAATGATTAGCTCCATTTAGAGCGGTATTTGGTACATTCTTGATTGAATGCGATTTTTGGGGTACATCAACTTGTCCTAATGCTCCTTTGGCAACGGATTATTGAATATTCGTGCAGAAATGCCATTATTCAATTTCTTTATGAGGGTTTGGTAAAGTATTCTTTGAGTTTAATTTAGAAACTACTTTTTTGCCCGTTTTTTCCTCAATTTCTTTCCGTGTGTTGCCTGCAATAGTGCCACCTTGCTTGGCAATATGTTTGTTTTCACAAAAAGTTTTAGGCTTCTATTCCTTGCTTATTTCGGTAGTGGTGGCTTCGGCCAACATATTGAGTATCAATTCCAAAATTGGTCATATTGTCTCGCAGATTTTCCTTTTTTAGGTCTTTGTGTTTTTTATATGCTTTTACTAAAAATCCGCTCCATGCTTTTGTAATTTCATCGGTGAGTATGGCATATTCCTGGCCTTTTTTATACACCTCGGTTTTCCCACTCATCAGTAAGTTCTTTGCGAACCTCTATACTTTTGAGCCTTTGATTTATCCATTCTTTGCTATAGCCCTTTTTAGATAATTATCCATCAATCTGTTTATACCTATTTCAGGGTCTTCTATTTCATCAATCCGCTCACGAGCTACTTTGGCTATCCATAGTTTAAAGGGTTCTGCTTTGGGTGAAGGGATCCTTTGTATCAATCTAAAAATAGTTTCTATATCGGCTACATCGGTTTGATATCTTTTGCCATCGGCAGCCATTAATTTCAGTTTGTCACATTTTGTGACAATCTCACTACCTTCTTTTTTTAAGTCTGCCTTTTAATGCAGTCCAGTAGCTTTGTGCTTTTTTATACTCCACTTGTTCGGTTAATACGGCAACAATATCAATCACCGAAAAATACTATTTCTCAGTTTCTTCATTCCAAACCGAACGCACTTTTTTTTCTTCAAAAAGCTTTATCGAAATATCCTTTTTCATCTTCCTCTTTTTTACTTGATAAAAATCTTGAGTCACTTCTTTTCTTATTCGGTGCAAGTCAAGTCCACATCATTGTGCGAAGAACGTTTTATATACAATTATTCTTTATCTAAGAGTGAGTATTGGCGTTGTTTCGCTGTATTGCAACCAGCACAAACATCACAACAAAACGGTATTCCAAACAACTCGACTTCCAAAAAACTTCCCACCGATATTCTCTCCCCCCCTACTACCTCGCCACCACCATTGCTTTTGTTTGTTGCAAGCTGCCGTTTTGATAGCGATAATAGTAAGTGCCGGAGGCAAGTGCGGTTGCGTTGAAAATTACCTCGTGTTCGCCGTGTGGCATTTCGGAGTCAACCAACGTTTCGATCAGTTGTGCCTGACTGTTAAAAATTTGCAGTAGAATATGGTTTCCAGTAGATTCAAAACGAATGGTGGTAAAATCTCTTACCGGATTCGGGTAATTCATAACATACGCATCGCCCGATTTTCGCAACCTTGCCCTTTCTACCGAACTTGTTGTGCAGGCATTTTCATTTACCAATGGCAATTGCTGATGGGTTTTTAGTAAGACCGAATCCACCTCGGTATCTTCCAGACAAAACCAATCTTTTAGCACACTGGCATATACCGACCTAAAATCATACTGCATGGGTAAATTGTCATTTACCTCAACGGTAGAGGCAATGGTTGGATTTTTGCCCAAAATACCGGGTTTTACATTTTTACCAAACAAAAACAACGGTGCCGCTGCTCCGTGGTCGGTCCCTAAAGAGAAGTTAGACATAATTCGGCGGCCAAATTCGGAGTAGGTCATGCCTAAAACTCTATCCGCCAAACCCAATTGTTCCACATCATCCTGAAAAGCATCTATGGCTTCGCTGAGTTGACCTAATAAATTGGCGTGCGAGCCTTTTTCATTGCCCGCGGTGGCATCTACCTGTGCGGCATGGGTGTCGTATCCGCCCTGAGTAACAATATAAATACGGGTTTTCAAACCGCCGGAAATCAATTGGGCAACAATTTTCAACTGATCGGCCAATCTATTTTGCCCTGTAGTTGGATATTTTGTGCTTTTGTTGGCTCCTTTATCGCCCGCATTTTTAACGGCTTGTCCGTAGGCATTGCTTTGCTCGGCCACTTGCCGCACATAATCCAACTCTTTGCCTGCTTTTGTTGTGGGCGATTGAGTGTAGTTTCCTGTCAAAAGCTGGTAATAGGCCGATGGGTCACTGATGGCCATGCCCATGTTTACGCTCACTCCCTGACAAACGGTAGAAACCACCGAACCCACCTGCAATGCCAATGGGTCGGGCATATCTGTGTTTGGAAATCCGTTAGGGAAATTGGGAAACTCGTGAGACAAATATCTGCCCACCCAACCGGAAGTCAGCACCTCATTAGAATCAGAGGCCGTGTGCCAAATATCTGTTGCCCTAAAATGCGAATAGTTTGGATTTGGATAACCAACGCCCTGCACCACACTTAATTTTTCGTTATCAAATAGCGACCGCATGTGTGTCATAGACGGATGAAAACCCGTGCTATCCACCCCATTCAGAACCAGCACTTTTGATATGGGAATCATTACGTTTGACCGTGCTTTGGCAAGATTGGTGTATTGGTCGATTGGGATAACCGTATTCAGCCCATCATTTCCGCCACTCAACTGAATTAGTACCAGCACGTGGTCGGTATTGACAAAAGCCCCACTCAAGGCGTTCATCATATCCGGATTGCCCAGGGCAGTAATGGGCAAACCATTGAGAACAATGGGAAGTGCCGCAAACGGAACTGTATTTTTTATAAACTCTCTTCGTTTCATTTTTCTTTCCTTTATAGTTTACGACAATTGATATTCGGCCAAATTCATGATGTATTTTACAAGGCCACGCAATCGCAGCGTGACTACATTTTTCTTTACAGCGTTGGTTTTATCGGCCTGATAATCGTTCCAAGCTGCTGTCCAGTAGCTTTCGGCCTGCCCTGAAAGTAGAAAAGAACGCATGTATTCTTTTTGGTCGCTGCTCACATCAAGGGTAAAGAAATATTTAACCATATCGTTTACCAAATCGGTAGCACTTTCGGGTTTTGGAAACATTTCGGCAACTGCAGTAGGCTCTATTTTGATACTCAATCCATTTCTTGACACTTCGGCCAATGCCAAAATATCGCCTATCTGATTTCGTTTGGGCAAGGTGTCGGTGTTTATCCATATTTCATGATATTGAGGCACCTGATAATAGGCTGGCCATCCTGCCACGTTTGGCGGGTCGCCAATATTTTGTTGTTGAATAACGCACGCCTGCCAAACAATCGACCAAAAGTAGTATTGCTCTTCTAAGTATGAATTATCCGGAAAAACGATGTCGTACTGCCGCATCATACCCACCGTAAAATCTACCGGACTTTTTATTAAACAACCCTGATTGGCCACATCAAAAAAATGTTCGCTTTTTAAAAGTGCCGCTAAGACGGGTTTTATGTCGTAATTATTATTCCTAAAAATATCGGCCAATGGAGCAATCACATTGGTTTCTTCGGCCTCGCCAATTTCGTAATATACAAACCAGCGATACAGCTTTCGGCATATAAATTTGGCCACTTCTTCTCTCGAAAAAATTAAATCTAACAAAACGTCCAACTCTGTGGCACCGGCAGCTCCGGTTTTTCCAGAAATTGTTGTGCTGGAGAAAAATGTAGAAAACACTTTATCGCTGCTATCATGCAAACTGGCATTAAAATAGGTGGTATAATTTGTTCTGTTAATTCTCCACCCTGTCAGCACTTTTGCAGCTTGCTGCACATCGCTTTCGGTGTATTTAGAATCAGGGCCTTTGCCCAATGTGAACAACTCCTGTAGCTCGCGGGCATAATTTTCATCAGGAGCATTTTTGGTGTTTGCACTCCCGTTTAAATAGGCAAGCATAGCAGGGTCAAGTGTTACCAATTTTACCAGATTTTTGAAATTTCCCAACGCATTGTCTCTCAACAATTGTTGATGATTATAGCCATAGATTGGGTCGCGATAAACCTCCGTTTCGGTAGAGAAATGATTGTGCCAAAACAGTGTTATTTTTTCTAAAATGCTTCTATCCTGATGAATCATAAGCCCTGTCCACCATTGTTTTAGAGAATTGAGACGCACATTGTTTAAGTTTGCATTATACGGGCCATACACCCATGTTTGTCCAAGTGCAATATCAGGGTCGGTTATTCTATCATTATTATATGCATTTACGGGAGGGGCAGGTTTGGAAGAAACCGGAGCCAAAAGCTCATCAACCGCATCCGACATGGATTTTTGATTGAAATAAGCAATATCATCCATAGCGGCACCAAACATGGTTCTTCGCAACAAATGTGTTACCTCTTTTTCTGTCCACGAACCACTGTATGCCGAAATTCCGGATTGGGTACGAGCCGTTTTTTGAGTTGCTGATATCATATTTATGAATTAATTATGAACGTAAAAAACAATGCTAAGGTACAGAAGATTTTGGAATTTGCAGTAGGGTTATAAACTATTGCCCAATTAATTTTTTGGAGAAAAAGTGGGCTTTCCAAGAATTATTACTTCATATTGTCGATTTATTGCAGTTTTTAACTTAAAAAATATAGTTTCGAGTTTATTTTTGCCCAACATGAAGATTAAAAAGACCCTAAGATTTTATCTTATCATCACACTTGCACTTTGCTACTTTCCATCGTTTGCTCAAGACAGCGAAATATCATGGTATAGCTCTGTTGGCTTATCGGTTGGAAACTCGGCAGGAAGCACGTTTTCCCGCACTTCCTACCCGTCCATCGAATTTGGCGGCATGAAAAAATCAACAAGCGTTGGTTTGGTTTTAGGAAGAAGCAATTTTGCCGATTTTAACAAAAGCTCCGCTTCCGACTATTGGTATGAGTTAAAAGCAGCCATTAGCTTCCCTATTGGCTCTGCCAGTGGGTACGCTTTGGCCGGAATTGGCTCTTATTTTTCTACCCAAAGGGCGTTTATTGAATACGGATTGGGGGCATCCTATATGCTTAATGATAATTGGGGCATTTTTACCCAAGCCAGCAATTGGGATAATTTTTGGTATGTAACCCCCGGCCTTACTTATAACTTTTAAATTTTAAAGACATGTCAAAAGATAGTTTTAATTGGAAAAAACTCTTTATAAACGAAGATGAAGCCACCAATGCACACAATGAAAAGTCCGAAACTCCGAAACAGGTATCTTTTCCGGAGAATAATGCAATAAATTCAGAAAAAAGTAACTCTTTGCAAACTAATCCGTATTTGGAGGAGATTCTTAAAGTTTATGAAAATGGATTTAACACACTTAATCTTAGCGACTTCGATTTTTTTGAGTTGTATAAATCTGTGATGGCCACTGGCGTAAATAGTCAGCAAAGCTACCAAATGGCTTTTACCATTGGTCAGTCTATCAAACCGGATTTGACAAAGGAATTTTTGTTGGACAAGGCCAATTACTATATTATTGAAATAGAAAAAGTTCACACCCAATATCAACAAACGGGTAATTCAAAAAAAATGGAGCTCGACAGTACGTTGGGTGCCGAAAAATCAACGTTGAGCAACCGAATAAAAGAACTTGAAAAACAAATTAGTCAGTTGCAACAAGAATTGGATTCAAGCAAAGCCCGATTAGAGAAAATGGACGACCAAAACGAGGCAAAATATACCGAAGTTCAATTAAAATTGGAAGCCAACAATCTGGCCAAAACAAAACTATTGGACTCGATTTATGCAGTGGTAAACGGAATTAAGAATTATTTGTAGTATATTGTAAATGAGTAAGTTAGAACAAGAAAAAAGTACACTTTTAGAGCTTCCCATTCTCAAACATTTTGATGAAGCCAAAGGTGAGATAGCCCTTAAAGCGGATGAATTAAAGAAAAATCAAAAAGGATTATTTTACTTTTTGTCGTTGGCATTGCTTGGCGTAGGCGGTTATGCCATTTGGATGTATGTCATTCCGCCGCTGTTTACCATGCTTGGACAGGCCGTTGCATTTTCTGCGTTGGCCATATTTTTGATTTTTTTGGTCATGATGTTTCCGGTTATTTTAAAAGGACTGCGATTTGCCACCAAAAATTTGCATAAAGCTCTGATAAAAAGCAATCCTTTTGGCGAATTGGAAGAGCAAAAGCAAAAGATGATGAAGAATCGAGATGTTTTTAAACAAACCAAATCAAAACTAAAAAGTCTGAAAGGCGAAATGGAAATGGAAGCCTCCAAATCGGAGTCGGAAGCCCATAAGTTTGAAGAGGAAGTGTTGAGCCTTAAACGGCAGTGCGAACGCCTTAAACTTGCAATGGATGACATAGTTAAAACCAAAGGTGTGGCAGGCAAAGACACCGATGAATACGTGCAACTGCAAAGTGAATTAGCCAAAAAATTGAGCGAATCTCAACGCGTTTCAAATCAATACAATCAAAGCAAAAACTTTATTTCTAAATATGGTATGCGTGCCAATGTTTTGGGCAAAATGGACAGAAAACTTACGCTTGCCGGAACAGCTATTGATATTAAAATTGCCGATTTTGATACCACCATTACCATGTTGAGAAAAGAATATGAGTTTGCACACAATGCCAAAAAAGCAACCGAAAGTGCAAAAAGTGCCATGATGTTTACCAAAGAATGGGAGTTGGAGTATGCTCTCGAAGTGGTTACCTCAACCATTGCTCAAGACATAGCCCAAACTTCTGAAAATCTGGTTGATATTGATTCGCTCACCTCTCAATATTCAATTGATAGCGACGAGCTTTATGCTCGGTTAGACTCTCTTGCCGACAAAATTCAGACGGGCAGCGAAGCCATTCCAGACTCGACCAAATACCGAAACCCAAACTATAAACCTACCAAAGAAGACAAACAAAACGCCGGAGGTTTTGGCGATATTTTTTAACTTTAATATTTAATAAAAATGGGAAAGATTTTAAGAACAAAAAAATTAACTACACTTTCTGAGTTTTTAATTGTAGTGCTGCTTATTGGCAGTATTTTGGCCGCTGTCTATTTTTTATCGCCGGGTTTACGAACAGCCATTTCAAAACAAATGGATGGAATAGACCTAAATAAAGATGTGGTAAACAATGTGATGAACGCACCAAAAATTGACCTTCCAACCAAATCGGCTTCATCAAGCGTTAGCTCTAAACCTCAGGTAAGAATTGCCGGGTATGCATGGAACGCTCAATCGGGAATTATTGTAGCCAACGGTGGCCCCAAAACAACCAAAGGCTCATTGATGGAACAAAATGGCGTGAATTTGGAAATCATTCGCCAGGACTGGCTTTCGGAATTGCGAAACATGCAAATGAAATTTGTGGAAGAATTTGATAAAGGTGCTGCCTATCCTTCATCCGACAAAAGCGTTTTTGCCATTATGATTATGGGCGACGGAGCTCCTTTCTATATCAGCTCTGCCCAAAAAGCATTGGATGATAAATATGGCAAAGACAAATACCACCTGCAAGTGTTGGGAGCTGTGGGTATGAGCTATGGCGAAGATAAACTTATTGGACCCGTTAGCTGGAAAACCAATCCGCAAAGCATGAAAGGTTCAGTTATTTCGGCTGTATTGGGCGATGGCGACTGGGTTACCACGGTGAACTATTGTTTTGTAAACGGGCTTAAAGTAAATCCTGACCCATCTACTTACGATGCCGATGCCGTAAACATTTACCCATCAGAAAATGATGATTACATAAAATCTGCCGAAGAGTTGATTAAATCTCAAAAATCGGGCTGGACAGTGGAGTTGAAAGAAGTTAAAAACGGAAAACTTACAGGCAAAAAAGTAAACCGAAAAATTGACGGATGTGCTACTTGGACTCCTGGCGACAAACAAGTTTTTGATGCATTGGATGGTTTTATTGATGTAGTTTCAACGAAAGAATTTAACAACCAAATGCCAACGGCGTTGATTGGTGTAAAAGAATGGGCTGAGAAAAATCCGGATATTGTTACCGGAATTTTAAAAGCCTCTTTCACTGCCTCCAACCAAATGAAAAACTATGATGATTGGAGACACAGAGCTGCAGAGGCCGTGGCAGAAACCTATCAATTAGAAAATGCCGACTATTGGTATAAAATGTTTCAAGGACAAACTGGCACCAAAGGTGGTATTAAATATAACATGGGAGGCTCCAGAGTATTTAATTATAACGATGCCATGCAGTATTTTGGTTTGAGCGATGGAGTGAACCGATACAAAGCCGTTTACAACCAGGTGGGCAATTATCTTACCCAGCTGAATCCGTTTGGTTACAACGAAAACGTTGGTTTTGTGGTTCCTTACGACCAAGCCGTAAACCTCTATTTTGTTAAAAACATCAACGATATTCAAACCACCGAGGCCGACAAATCGGATTACACCAACGAGGCAAAAGACGTAATGGCATCCGGCGAATGGAAGATTAATTTCAACACCGGAAGTGCAGTCCTTTCAAGCTCGTCAAACAAAGATTTGGAGACTATTTACAATCTGCTAATTCAGGCAGAAAATACGAAACTTTCGATTGTTGGACATACGGACAATGTGGGTAGCGATGCAACCAACATTCCGTTGTCAAAATCGCGGGCTCAGTCGGTTGTAGCTTACCTTACTAACAAAGGCATTCCATCATCCAGATTTCAACTTATAGACGGTAAAGGAGCCACCCAGCCTGTGGCCGACAATGGTTCTGAATACGGTAGAGCTCAAAACCGACGAGTTGTTATTACGTTGTTAAATTAGACATTAACAAAACAGCATTTTGTTAAAAAAATTAGTTACCCCGTTTGAAAAAATAAGCTCCCAACAACGGTACATCATTGCCGCTGTTTGGGTGCTTATTTTGGTGGGTTTGTGGGTTATTACCACCGCCGGAACAAAGCATTTATTTCCAAATCCAGAGCAGGTTTTTATTGGCCTAAAAGAGCTTTGGCAAGAAGGGTTGGTAACCCACATTTTCAGTTCGCTCCGGCTGTGTTTTACCTCGATACTTTTGGCAGTTTTAATATCGTTGATATTTGCCTACACATGGCCCATACCGCTTTTAAAACCGGTTGCCAATATCATTACCCGTTTTCGCTATCTGCCCCTCACCGGAATATCCTTCTATATTTCGATGATTGTGCACGATTCGCGAACCATGCAGGTTTGGATTATGGTTATATTTCTAACCACTTTTTTAACAACCTCGCTCATTTCGGTTATTCGTGATATTTCTGACGAAGAATTTGACCACGCAAAATCATTAAAATGCTCGCGATTTGAAGTTTTGTGGCAGGTTATTATTTTAGGAAGAATTGACTACGTTATCGAAGCCATACGGCAAAACTTGGCGATAACCTGGATGATGCTCGTAACCATCGAATCGGTGGTGGCAGCCTCTGGTGGATTGGGTTTTCTCATAAAAAATTCAGATAAGTTTATGAACCACGGGCGAATTATTGCCCTGCAATTGGTTATTCTACTCATTGGTTTGTTTCTGGATTGGTTTATCAATTTCTTACGTAAAAGTTTATTCAGATATTCCAAAATATGACAGGTTTTGAATATAAAGACACGCTGCTTTACGTAGAAAATTTGAGCGTAGCGTATGATGACCACTTAATTATTAAGGATATTTCCTTTTCGGAAAAAGATGTGGTGCGTGCAGGACATAAAAGCACCGGACAAGTCATTGCTTTTGTGGGAAGGTCGGGTCGTGGAAAATCAACCCTTTTTCGAGCTTTGACCGGACTTGTGCCACTTCGCTCCGGCAGAGTTTTGATAAAAGATTTTAACGCACAAAACACGGATGCGGCCAAAGAAATAAAAGAAGGAGACATTGGCTTTGTAGATCAGAAATACACATTGTTTCGGCACAAAACCGTATCGCAAGCTCTGCTTTTTGCCATGCGAAAATCATCTATCTCTGCCGAAGAAAAGAAAACAAAAATTGCCGAATACCTTGAAAAATGGGGACTTTCGCAATGTGCCGACAAATACCCAAACGAACTATCGGGCGGACAACGACAACGCACCGCTGTGATAGAGCAGCTATTTTCGTCTGACAAATTTATCATCTTGGATGAACCATTTTCGGGCTTGGACGTGGGCAATATTCGTGAGGTAAAAAAATCGTTTGACTTATTAGGCCAAACGTCGGAGGAAAACACCATTATTTTCTCCACTCACGACATTGAGTTGGCCGTAGAATTGGCTCAGGTTATATATGTAATCGGCTACCCAACCATCAACAACGAAAAGCAAAACTACGGCACCATTGTGGCCAAATACGATTTGCGTGAACTCGGTTTGGCTTGGCAAGAATATGGCTCACAACATATTGAGTTGCACAAACAAATTGTTCAGAGCATGTTAGACTCTTAACATAAAACACCGAATGAAAAATCCGATTCGATTATTAGAAGAAGCATTAACGTCATTGATGGACGGTGTAAAGGGAAATTCAAAACCTGAAATTGGAAATCATTTTGCCATCGAATTGGAAAAAGCGGTTAAAGATTGTATCACCTTTTTAGCTTCCGAAAAAAATATAGCTTCCGGAAAAATTGCCGCATCAATAGATATTAACCAATTATTTTTGGCCGATTTGGTGCATATCTCCGATGTCCTCCACTCAAAATCAAGTGCCAAATCGGTGTTTATTTTGGCCTATTACTACGATGCACTCATCAACAACAAATACGCCGAAACCGAGCATCTCGAGGCCTGGCTATCGTTGACCAAAGAGAAAACATTTTCTGAAAAACTCGAAAAAACACTGAGTGCCTATCGAAAGCCGGATTTTGTACTTACCCACCAATTTACCGGAGATTCAGCCAAATTAGACCAACTGTTGACTCATTATTCTACTTTTATTCGGCTGGCGTTCGGCCTCAATTTCAAATCGGATGAAGAGAAAAAAGATTTCTTTAAGTTGAATAAGGCTAAGACCAACCACCCCACTATCTCACCCAACGATTCGTTGGAAAAAGTGATGGAAGAACTGAATGAATTAATTGGGCTGGACAATGTAAAAAAGGACATCAACGACCTAATAAATCTGTTAAAAATTCAAAAAATACGCACCGAAAAAGGGTTGCAAAATGTGGAAGTAAGTCTTCACAATGTTTTTTTAGGCCCTCCGGGAACCGGAAAAACAACGGTTGCCCGCTTGTTGGGTCGCATATACAAACATTTGGGTTATCTTACTGTCGGTCAATGCATTGAAACAGACAGGGAAGGCCTTGTGGCAGGCTATGTAGGGCAAACGGCCACCAAAGTAAACGAAGTGGTGCAGCAAAGCAAAGGCGGAGTATTGTTTGTCGATGAGGCGTATGCCCTCAATCAAGGAGTGATGGGCAACGACTACGGCTCAGAGGCCGTCAACACGTTGCTAAAACGCATGGAAGACTTACGAACCGACATGGCGGTGGTGGTGGCCGGATACACCGAACCGATGAAGGAATTTATAGAGAGCAATCCAGGCTTGCGTTCGCGGTTTAACCGATACATTATTTTCGATCATTTTAGTGCCAAACAAATGATGGAAATATTCCTTTTATTCTGCAAAAAAGCAGATTTTAAACCTACTTCCGATGCTCAAGAAAAGCTTGAGGCAATATGGGATGGATTATACGAAAAACGGGACGAAGGCTTTGGCAACGCCCGCGTGGTACGCAACATTTTTGAGCAGTGCATCGAAAATCAAGCCAATAGGCTTTCCAAATTCAAACGTGTCAGCAAAGAACGCCTCATGCTTTTGGAAGAAGAAGACATTCCTGAACCAAAACAAATGATTGACGAGGTTTTTTTGACGAAGTAGAGGGGAATTATATTGTTTTCTTTTGCAGCAGAAAGAAGTGTTGATTTTTAACAATACGTTTTTCTTTTTACTGTTTTCTTGAATTTCCCTAACTATAATACTCCCCAAAATAGAACAATTCACATGATTAATAAATTTGAATCGTTCCTTACTTTGGAGTATCCCAAAAGCCTTACCGTAATGATTTGTACTCGATAATAGATTTCAACAAAAAAAGCCCCCGAAATCAGAGGCTTTATGCAAAATAAATTGTTAAATCTATCTCTTAAACAACTTGCCAAGCAAGCCGCCAAGAAGGCCGCCACCGCTTGATTGATTGGTACTTCCACCTCCTGTAAGGCCTCCTACCATGTTGAGAATATCACTCAAATCAAGTCCAGTGCTTTTGTCGCTGGTCGAGGCCAAACCACCCAACAGTCCGGCAACGCTGCTGATGTCGAAACCTCCACTACCGGCTTGACGCTTTTGCCTGCCTAAATAACCCATTAATAAGGGAGCCGCTATTTTTAAAAGGTTTCCAATTTGACCAGATGATAAACCTGTTTTTGCACTCAAACCATTTTCAACTGAGGTTTGATTATTACCCAAAACATGTTTCAAAATGCCGGCTCCTGGGCCGCTATCGCTGTTTCCGATAAATCCGGTAATGTCGTCCAAAATGCTTCCATCGTGGTCTCTGTCTAGGGCTCCTAAAAGGCCACTGGCACCACCTTCTGATTTAGCGTTGTTCGACATAGCACCCAACAACGTTGGGACGATGCCTTCTAATGCCGTACTTGTTTGCTGTGGGGTGGCTCCAATTTTTTCGGCCATGGCATCCAATCCGCCTTGTCCAAGTTTCGACATAATCATCTGAGTAAAGTCCATAATATTATTTTTTAATTGTTACTAAACTTAAGGTGGTTGGGTTTATGTATTTTTCGACTTTAGGCCTCTCCAGCAGGCCCAAAGTTCATTGGAAATGACGGAGGTTGATCATTAGCTTCTATCTCTCCAAAGCTATCTTCAAATTTTCTTATATTCTCTGTAAGGGCAAACATCAATCGTTTGGCATGTTGTGGTGCCAGAATAATTCGTTGTTTTACCTTTGCTTTTGGCACGCCCGGCAATAACCGCACAAAATCCACAACAAACTCGGAGTTCGAATGGGCAATGATGGCCAAATTTGAATAAATACCTTCGGCAACCTCCTCACTCAGCTCAATATCTATTTGATTGCCTTTTTTGTTTTGATTCTCTTCCATTTTCTTTTTTTAACTCTAAACAAAAATGCCCCAATGTTGGGGCATTTCAAAATTTTAAACAATTATTTTTTGTTTTAGTTTGATGCCTTTACTTCTCCAACGGTGGTGTCAGTAGAGACATCCTCTTTAGAACTCATCAACATATTGTATTCTTCTTGCGAACCCACAATGATATCTTCATAATCCCGCATACCTGTTCCGGCCGGAATAAGGTGGCCTACAATAACATTCTCTTTCAGACCTGTCATCAAGTCAATTTTCCCACTAATTGCAGCTTCATTCAATACTTTGGTGGTTTCTTGGAAAGATGCTGCCGACAAGAAGCTCTGTGTGCCTAATGAAGCTTTTGTAATACCCATCAACAATGGCTCGGAGGTTGCAGGAACTGCATCTCTTACCTCAACCGTTTTTAGGTCTTTTCGCTTCAATACAGAGTTTATATCGCGTAGTTTACGCAAACTAACTATCTGCCCTGGTTTTAATTCATTTGAATCTCCGGCATCCGTAACAACTTTTTTATCGTAAATCATGTTGTTTTCTGCCTGAAACTCAAATTTATCAACACCTTCACCCTCCAAAAACTTAGTGTCTCCTGGATCTACAATGGTCACTTTTTGCATCATTTGACGCACGATAACCTCAATGTGTTTATCGTTAATTTTTACACCTTGCAATCGGTAAACCTCTTGAATTCCGTTCACAATATAATTTTGAACAGCGGTGGGTCCTTCAATTGCCAAAATATCTTTTGGAGTGATAGAACCGTCGGACAAAGGAGTTCCAGCCTTTACGAAGTCGTTATCCTGAACCAAAATGTGTTTTGAAAGCGATACTAAGTAGCGTTTTACAACTCCTTCTCTTGATTCAATAACAATCTCACGGTTACCTCTCTTAATACCTCCGTAGCTTACCACGCCGTCAATCTCTGCAACAACAGCAGGGTTTGATGGGTTACGTGCCTCAAAAAGCTCCGTTACCCGTGGCAAACCACCCGTGATATCGCCTGTTTTACCAAGCACACGTGGTATTTTGGAAATGATTGTACCGCCTTTTATTTTGTCGCCGTCATCAACCGAAATGTGAGCACCAACAGGCAAGTTGAATTCTTTTAGGATTTCACCCTTTTTATCTAACAACAACACCGCTGGTATCAGCTTTTTATCTCTGTTTTCGATTAAAACTTTCTCCTTAAATCCGGTTTGCTCATCAATTTCGTCTTTGTAAGTAATGCCGTCGATAATATCTTTAAATGCGATTTTACCTTCAATATCACTAACAATTACAGCGTTGTATGGGTCCCATTTACAAATCATGTCGCCACGTTTTACTTTGGCTTTGTCCTCAACCATCAAAATAGAACCATAAGGTACGTTTAATGTATTAAGAATTTCTTTTGTTTTTGGGTTAATCACACGAATCTCGCCTGATCGACCAATGATTACCTCTTCTTTTTCGCCATCGTCAGACACTCGAGTAACGGTTTTTATCTCGTCAAACTCAAGTGTACCATCATATTTTACATGCAATTCTGACTCAGAAGCAATGTTTGATGCCGTACCACCCACGTGGAATGTTCGAAGTGTAAGCTGTGTACCAGGCTCACCGATTGACTGAGCAGCAATTACGCCTACTGCATCGCCTCGTTGTGCCATTCTACCTGTTGCAAGGTTTCTTCCGTAACATCTTGTACAAACGCCTTGTCGTGATTCGCATGTCATTACCGACCGAATTTCTACGGTGTCAATACCAACTACTTCAATTCTGTTGGCAACATCTTCAGAAATTTCTTGACCAGCCTCTACAATGATTTCTCCTGTTGTTGGGTCTTCGATATCATACAAACTTGTTCTACCCAAAATTCGGTCGTACAAGCTTTCTACAATTTCTTCGTTCTCGCGAAGTGCAGATATTTCTATACCACGCAATGTTTCGCAATCCACTTCGTTTATTACCACGTCCTGTGCCACATCGTGCAAACGACGAGTCAAATAACCCGCGTCAGCTGTTTTAAGAGCCGTATCCGCAAGACCTTTACGAGCACCGTGTGTAGAAATGAAGTATTCCAAGATGCTCAAGCCTTGTCTAAAGTTCGACAAGATTGGGTTCTCGATAATCTCTCCTGTTCCTCCGTGACCTGTTTTCTTTTGTGGTTTTGCCATCAATCCCCGCATACCGCCCAACTGACGAATTTGTTCTTTCGAACCCCTCGCACCTGAGTCAAGCATCATGTATATCGGGTTAAACCCTTGATCATCGTTGGCCAATTTTTTAAGCAAAGCATCTGAAACTCTTGAGTTTACACGAGTCCAGATGTCGATGATTTGGTTGTATCGCTCATTATTGGTAATAAAACCGTTGTTGTAGTTATCCCAAATTTCGTCCACTTCTGCTTTTGCAGCTTCAATCAAATTGTCTTTTTCATCTGGCAATACAACATCGTTGATGTTAAATGACAATCCGCCTTTGAACGAATATTGGAAACCAAGGTCTTTAATATTATCCAAGAATTCGGCTGTTTTTGCAATACCTACTTCTTTAACCATGTCTCCGATAATGTTTCGAAGCGATTTTTTGGTAAGTAAAACATTTAAGTAGCCCATTTCTCTTGGTACGAACTTGTTGAAAATAACACGTCCAACGGTTGTTTCGATAATTTTCTCAACCGGTTGACCATTCTCAACAGTATGGGTTTTTACCTTTATCTCGGCGTGTAAATCCGCTCTACCTTCGTTGTGAGCTATTCGCACCTCTTCGTCAGAATAGAAGGTTTGACCTTCGCCCACAACTTTTCTGTCTTTTGTGCCTTTTCTACCTTTTGTTAAGTAATAAAGTCCCAAAACCATGTCTTGCGATGGTACCGCAATTGGGGCACCGTTGGCAGGGTTAAGAATGTTGTGTGGAGCAAGCATCAATATTTGAGCCTCCAAAATTGCGGCATTTCCAAGTGGGACGTGTACCGCCATTTGGTCACCGTCAAAGTCGGCGTTGAATCCGGTACAAACCAATGGGTGCAAACGTATCGCTTTTCCTTCTACCAGTTTTGGCTGAAACGCCTGAATACCCAAACGGTGAAGTGTTGGGGCTCGGTTTAGAAGAACCGGATGTCCTTTCAAAATATTTTCAAGAATTTCCCAGATAACAGGGTCCTTTCTATCCACTATTTTCTTGGCAGATTTTACCGTTTTAACGATTCCTCTTTCAATCAGTTTTCTGATAATGAATGGTTTGAAAAGCTCGCTGGCCATACCTTTTGGTAATCCACACTCGTGAAGTTTAAGAGTTGGACCAACAACGATAACCGAACGACCAGAGTAGTCAACCCTTTTACCAAGAAGGTTTTGACGGAAACGACCTTGTTTACCTTTAAGCATATCACTCAAAGATTTCAACGGACGATTTCCGCTTGATTTTACGGCATTTGCTCTTCTGGTGTTGTCAAGCAAACTGTCAACAGCTTCTTGCAACATCCGTTTTTCGTTCCGCAAAATCACATCGGGAGCTTTAATCTCCATCAGTCGTTTCAAACGATTGTTTCTGATGATTACTCTTCGATACAAGTCGTTCAAATCAGAAGTAGCAAAACGGCCACCATCTAAAGGTACTAACGGACGTAATTCTGGTGGAATGACCGGTAATATTTTCAAAATCATCCACTCTGGACGATTCTCGAATTCTTTGTTGGCCTCGCGGAAACCTTCTATAACTTTTAATCGTTTTAGGGCTTCTGCTTTTCTTTGTTGCGAGGTTTCGTTGGCCGCTTGATGACGTAGTTCGTATGACAATTCGTCCAAGTTTAGGCGAGATAATAAGTCCGAAATGGCTTCGGCACCCATTTTTGCAATAAACTTGTTTGGATCTTTATCGTCTAAATATTGGTTTTCTTTGGGAAGCGTGTCGAGTATGTCTAAATACTCTTCTTCTGTCAAGAAATCAAGGTAATTTACACCATCGTCTTCTTTAACCCCAGATTGAATTACTATGTATCTTTCATAGTAAATAATCATATCTAATTTTTTAGAAGGAAGGCCAAGCAAATAACCAATTTTGTTTGGCAACGAACGGAAATACCAAATATGTGCAACGGGAACAACCAAATCAATGTGTCCCATTCGCTCACGACGCACTTTTTTCTCTGTTACCTCAACGCCACATCTATCGCAAACAATGCCTTTGTATCGAATACGTTTGTATTTTCCACAATGACATTCATAATCTTTGGTTGGGCCAAAGATTCTCTCGCAAAACAAACCGCCCATTTCAGGTTTGTATGAACGATAGTTGATCGTTTCTGGTTTTATAACTTCACCATTCGAACGTTGTAGGATTACTTCTGGCGAAGAAAGTCCAATACGAACGGTTTTAAAGTTGCTTTTTATTTTTTGTTCTTTTCTGTTGTAAGACATTTTTGTTTTCTCTAAGGTTGATATTAAAAACTCACAAACAATACGGTTATCAATCGAAAGTCATTTCAAGACCCAAACCACGCAATTCGTGCAACAATACGTTGAATGACTCAGGTAATCCCGGTTCAACGCTGTTATCGCCTTTTACGATTGCTTCGTATGTTTTGGCTCTACCCACAATATCATCCGATTTTACGGTCAAGATTTCTCGTAGAATGTTTGAAGCACCGAAAGCTTCCAATGCCCAAACCTCCATCTCACCAAAACGCTGACCACCAAATTGTGCTTTACCGCCAAGTGGTTGTTGAGTAATTAATGAGTATGGCCCAATAGAACGAGAGTGCATTTTGTCGTCAACCATGTGACCAAGTTTCAGCATGTATATCACACCAACCGTGGTTCTTTGATCAAATCGTTCACCTGTCAAACCGTTGTACAAATACGTTGAACCGTTTGTCGGGATTCCAGATTCTTTCACATACTTTTCGATGTCTCCTTCTGTGGCTCCGTCAAAAATTGGTGTGGCAAAAGTTAATCCTAACTCTTTTCCTGCCCATCCCAAAACGGTTTCATATATCTGACCCAAGTTCATACGTGAAGGTACGCCCAGCGGGTTCAAAACAATATCTACCGGAGTTCCGTCTTCCAAGAAAGGCATGTCGGCTTCTGGAACGATGCGGGCAACAATACCCTTGTTTCCGTGGCGACCGGCCATCTTATCTCCCACTTTCAACTTTCTTTTGTTGGCCAAATAAACCTTTGCCATTTGAAGGATACCCGTTGGAAGCTCGTCTCCAACACTGATAGCAAAGTGCTGACGTTTGTAGTCGGTTGTAACCTCGTTTAACTTAAGTTTAAAGTTGTTTAAGGTTTCAGAAATCAACTTATTCTTGGATTCGTCTGATGTCCAGCCGTTGTATGAAACAGTGCTGTAATCAATATCTGCCAATAATTTTTGAGTAAACTTTGTTCCTCTTGGTATTACCTCTTCAAAGTATAAGTTTGAAACTCCTTGTGAGGTTCTTCCGTTTACCACTTTGAAAAGTTTTTCAACCAATACGGCTTTAAGTTTCGTTACATTTTTCTCGTGTTCTGCATCAAGTTTAGACAATTTCACTTTGTCATCCGCTTTGATGGTTTTGTCTTTCTTTACCCGAGAAAATAGTTTTTTGTCGATAACAATACCTGCCGTAGATGGCGAGGCTTTTAAACTGGCATCCTTTACGTCACCGGCTTTATCACCAAAAATGGCTCTCAAAAGTTTCTCTTCTGGAGATGGTTCTGACTCGCCTTTTGGAGTGATTTTACCGATAAGAATGTCTCCTTCTTTTACACGAGCACCAATTCTAATCAAACCGTTTTCGTCGAGGTTTTTTGTTGCCTCTTCGCTTACGTTTGGAATATCATTGGTTAGCTCTTCCTCTCCTCGTTTTGTATCTCGAACTTCAAGTTCGTATTCAACGATATGGATTGAAGTGAAATAGTCATCCTTAACAACTTTTTCTGAAATTACAATCGCATCCTCAAAGTTGTATCCTTGCCACGGCATAAAAGCTACTTTTAGGTTTCTACCCAATGCAAGCTCGCCATTATCTGTGGCATATCCATCGCACAACACTTGTCCTTTCGATACTCTATCACCTTTTTTAACAATAGGTCTTAAGTTGATACAAGTATTTTGGTTTGTACGTTGAAATTTGGTAATAGGATATGATTTAACCTCGCCAATAAAGGATACGGTTTTTTGATCTTCGTCTAAATCGTATCTAATTCTTATTTCGTTGGCATCAACATATTCAACCACTCCGTCACCTTCTGAATTGATAAGGTTTCGAGAATCTTCTGCAATTTTTTGCTCAAGTCCTGTTCCAACAATTGGTGCTTCCGGACGAAGCAATGGAACAGCTTGACGTTGCATGTTAGAACCCATCAACGCACGGTTGGCATCGTCATGCTCCAAAAATGGAATTAATGATGCTGCAATAGAAACGATTTGATTTGGAGCTACGTCCATATAATCGACTTCTTCCGGTTTTACAATCGGATAGTCCGCTTCGTTTCTGGCTTTTACCTCACCATTGGCAAATTCGTTGGTTTTTGTCAATGGGGCGTTGGCTTGAGCAATGATTCTTCCATCTTCTTCCTCTGCACTCAAGAAAGTAACATCATCGGCAACCTTTCCACCTTCTACTTTTCGATAAGGTGTTTCGATAAAGCCCATGCTGTTGATTTTTGCATGTACACATAGCGAAGAAATCAAACCAATGTTTGGTCCCTCTGGTGTTTCGATTGTACACAACCGACCATAGTGGGTATAATGAACGTCACGAACCTCAAAACCGGCTCTATCTCTCGATAAACCACCGGGTCCAAGTGCCGACATTCTTCTTTTGTGCGTTATCTCTGCCAATGGATTGGTTTGATCCATAAACTGAGACAACTGGTTGGTTCCAAAAAATGAATTGATAACCGAAGAAAGGGTTCTTGCATTTATCAAATCTGTTGGGGTAAATACCTCGTTATCCCGAATATTCATTCTTTCGCGAATAGTTCGAGCCATACGAGCTAAGCCCACACCAAATTGAGCGTAAAGTTGCTCACCAACGGTTCGCACCCTTCTGTTGCTCAAATGGTCAATATCGTCCACATCCGTACGAGAGTTACTCAACTCTATCAGATATTGGATTATGCTGATGATGTCTTCTTTTGTTAAAACTCGGATATCATCAGGAGTATTCAATTTTAGTTTTTTGTTGATTCTATATCTACCAACATCCCCCAAATCATATCTTTTATCAGAAAAGAACAATCTGTCAATAATACCACGAGCTGTTTCTTCATCTGGTGGATCAGTGTTTCTTAACTGACGGTAGATATGCTCGACGGCTTCTTTACCACTATTGGAGGTATCTTTTTGGAGTGTGTTGTGAATAATAGCAAAATCATTTTTGCTATTGCTTTCATTACTTAAAATAACGGTTTTAACGCCGGCATCAATGATTTCATCTACATGCTCATTTTCAATAATGGTGTCACGCTCAATGATTACCTCATTTCGCTCAATAGACACAACCTCTCCAGTATCCTCATCCACAAAGTCTTCAATCCATGATCTTAGAACTCTTGCAGCGAGTCGTCTTCCTACACATCTTTTTAGAGCTGCTTTTGAAACTTTTACCTCTTCGGCCAAGCCAAAGATGTCAAGAATATCTTTATCAGTTTCGTAGCCAATAGCACGTAAAAGAGTTGTTACCGGAAACTTTTTCTTACGGTCAATATATGCATACATAACGTTGTTCACGTCAGTAGCAAACTCAATCCAGCTACCTTTAAACGGAATTACCCTTGCAGAGTAAAGTTTTGTTCCGTTGGTATGATAGCTTTGAGCAAAGAACACCCCTGGCGAACGGTGTAGTTGTGAAACAATAACACGCTCAGCACCATTAATAATGAATGTTCCTCGAGGAGTCATATAGGGTAGCGTACCCAAATAAACATCCTGAACTATGGTTTCAAAATCTTCGTGTTCTATATCATTACACGAAAGTTTTAGTTTAGCCTTTAGAGGCACGGCATAGGTTAAGCCTCTGTCAATACATTCGGCAATGGTATAACGTGGGGGGTCGATGAAATAATCCAAAAACTCCAACACAAATATGTTTCGCGAATCCGTAATAGGAAAGTTTTCGCTAAACACCTTAAAGAGTCCTTCATTAACTCTATCTTCTGATGATGTTTCAAGTTGGAAAAACTCTTGAAACGATTTCACCTGCACATCCAGGAAGTCAGGGTATTTTACCACTTCCGGTATTCGTGCAAAATTGATTCTTTGTTTTTTGTTCTGAACTGTTGACAAGGCTTTAATATTTAATGGATTAGGAAATAATTTATGGAGTAGTTAAAAGTAGGATGCTAAAAAACACAGATAGACCCACGGATTTCTCCGGGGTCTTTCTCTGTTAATTATTTGTTTTCTTACTTAATTTCAACTTCTGCTCCAGCTTCTTCAAGTTTAGCTTTCAAAGCGTCTGCTTCGTCTTTAGCTACGTTTTCCTTGATTTCTTTTGGAGCTCCGTCAACTATTTCTTTAGCTTCTTTCAAACCTAAACCTGTAAGTTCTTTTACAACCTTAACTACGTTTAGTTTTGAAGCACCTGCTGATTTCAATACAACTGTAAATTCAGTTTTCTCTTCAGCTGCATCAGCACCAGCATCACCTGCCGCAGCAGGTCCAGCAACAGCAACAGCCGCAGCTGCAGGCTCAATGCCATATTCGTCTTTCAAAATGTCGGCTAATTCTTTTACTTCTTTAACGGTAAGGTTAACCAACTGTTCTGCAAATGATTTTAAATCTGCCATTTTTTTAGTTTTAATAAAGTTTTTACTTAATAAAATTAATTTTCTCTATCGGATAAAGTTTTAAGAAGCCCAGCCAATGTGCCACCACCTGATTGAAGTGCTGAAATAACATTTTTGGCAGGTGATTGAAGAAGTCCGATAATTTCTCCAATCAAATCTTCTTTAGATTTGTAATTGATAAGTCCTTCTAATTGGTTATCACCAATATATACAGAGCTATCAAGGAATGCACCCTTCAACACCGGTTTAGTTCCTTTCTTGCGAAAGTCTTTAATAGCAATTGCCGGTGCTTTTGGATTGGAAGCGAATAAGAGTGCTGTTGTCCCTTTAAGGGTATCAGTAAGATCTCCCCAATCTTTCTCGGCTCTCACTAATGCCTGTTTTATTAGGGAATTCTTAGCTACTTGCATTTTAACTCCATTTTTGTGGAGCATTCGTCTTAGCTCATTGTTTGAATTTGCTGTTAACTCTGAGCTATCGGTAACGTATATAAACTCATACTTGTTAAAACTATCAACAAGTTGGTCTATCAACTGGTCTTTTTCCTCTCGTGTCATTTTCTTTTAGCTTAAAAAATTAAATTCCTGGAACACTACTAACGTCAACCTTAATGCCCGGACTCATTGTGCTAGACATTGTAATAGACTGAAAATACGTACCTTTTGCCGCAGATGGTTTCAATCTGTGAAGGGTTTGGATAAATTCTTTGGCATTGTCCTGAATTTTATCTGGACTAAAGGATACTTTTCCTATAGCACTATGAATTATACCAGTTTTATCAACTTTGAAATCTATTTTACCCGCTTTTACCTCGGTAACCGCCTTGCCCACTTCCATGGTTACGGTTCCTGATTTTGGGTTTGGCATTAAGTTTCTTGGTCCTAAAATTCTACCAAGACGACCTAATTTGGCCATAACGCTGGGCATGGTAATGATAACGTCAACGTCAACCCAACCACCACTAATTTTTTCGATGAAATCATCTAAACCTACGTGGTCTGCTCCGGCAGCTTTTGCCTCTTCCTCTTTGTCGGGGGTGCAAAGCACCAATACTCTAACGTCTTTACCAGTTCCGTGAGGTAGAGAAGCTACACCACGAACCATTTGATTTGCCTGACGTGGGTCAACACCCAATTTAACGTCTAAATCTACCGATGAATCGAACTTTGTAAAGGTAATTTCCTTTACCAAGTTCGATGCCTCACTTAAGCTATAAAGCCTTTCTTTATCAACTTTAGCAAGGGCTTGTTTTCTTTTTTTAGAAATTTTTGCCATTACTTTTTAAACGATAATTATTAGTTATCTTCCGGAAACTGTCCGGTAACAGTTATTCCCATGCTTCTAGCAGTTCCTGCCACCATTCGCATGGCCGATTTTACTTCAAATGCATTTAAATCGGGCATTTTGTCTTCTGCAATGGTTCGTACTTGATCCCAAGTTACCTTAGCAACTTTTCTTCTGTTAGGCTCTGCCGACCCACCTTTTAATTTGGTCAACTCCAAAAGTTGCGATGCAACGGGTGGAGTTTTAATAATAAAGTCAAATGATTTATCTTGGTAAACTGTAATTACAACCGGTAATATTTTACCAGGTCTATCTTGAGTTCTTGCATTAAATTGTTTGCAAAAATCAACAATGTTTACTCCTTTAGAACCCAATGCCGGTCCAATTGGAGGAGCTGGATTTGCTGCTCCACCTTTAACTTGCAGTTTTACGTAACCTGTAATTTGCTTTGCCATTTCTTTATTATTCTTTTTCTACTTGAACGTAGTTTAATTCTAATGGCGTTTTTCTTCCGAAAATCTTCACCATTACTTTCAATTTTTTCTTTTCTTCGTTAACCTCTTCAATTACGCCATTGAAACCGCTAAACGGCCCGTCGTTCACCTTCACCATTTCTCCAACAATGAAAGGTTCTATCATTGTTCCTCCAGTTTCGTTGGCCTCGTCAACCTGACCCAAAATTCTATTTACCTCAGATTGTCTCATTGGTATGGGGCTTCCATCTTCATCCCCCAAAAAACCAACCACTCCGTTAATTGCTTTTATGGTTGGCAATACCTCTCCCACTAAGTTGGCATGGATTAATATGTATCCCGGAAAATAATTTTTCTCTCTTGAGGTCTTTTTTCCGTTTTTTATTTCATAAACTCGTTCGGTTGGTATCAATATTTGAGGAACATAGTCGGTCAGTTTTTCAAATGCCAACTCCGACTCAATCATGGCCTTTACCTTCTTTTCTTGTCCGGTAATTGCCCTAACCACATACCATTTAAAATCGCTCGATACTTGTTCCATTAATCTATAAATTTAACTACAAATTTATTTAGGTTAAAAATTTGTAAATAACTCCTGTTATTAGGTCGGAGGTTTTGTCAAGGATATAGATTATGGCGGCAAAAACCAATGATGCCACCAATACAATCTTTGTGCTTTGCATCAATTCATCCCAAGTTGGCCAACTTACCTTGTTGAGCAACTCATCCTTGGTTGTGTACCATAAATTTCTTAGCTTCTCCATTATGAAAATATCTTTCGGTAAAACGTTTTGCAGGAGAGACAGGACTCGAACCTGCAACTTGCGGTTTTGGAGACCGCTGCTCTACCAATTGAACTACTCTCCTATATTGGTATAGCCGACGGAAAACCATCGGCTATACAATACATTTTGTTTTTTGCTATTAGTCTAAGATTTCAGTTACTTGACCCGCACCAACGGTTCTACCGCCTTCACGAATCGCAAACTTCAAACCTTTTTCCATTGCCACGGTGCTCAACAATTCAACTGTGATTGTTACGTTATCACCTGGCATAACCATTTCTGTTCCTTCTGGCAATTTAATCTCACCAGTAACGTCGGTTGTTCTCAAATAAAACTGTGGACGGTATTTGTTAAAGAATGGAGTGTGTCGTCCACCTTCTTCTTTTGAAAGTACGTAAACCTCGGCTTTAAATTTAGCGTGTGGTTTTACTGAACCTGGTTTTACAATTACCATACCTCTTCGGATATCGGTTTTTTCTATACCTCTCAAAAGCAAACCAGCGTTGTCTCCAGCTTCACCTCTGTCAAGAAGTTTTCTAAACATCTCAACACCTGTTACAGTTGAAGTAAGTTTTTCGGCACCCATACCAATAATTTCTACTGGCTCACCTACTTTAATAACACCTCTTTCGATTCTTCCTGTTGCAACAGTACCACGACCTGTGATAGAAAACACGTCCTCAACTGGCATCAAGAAATCTTGATCAACCAATCGTGGAGGAAGTGGAATCCATTCGTCAACGGCATCCATCAACTGCTCAATGCTGCTAACCCATTTAGCGTCACCGTTCAATCCACCAAGAGCCGAACCTTTGATAATTGGTGTATTGTCAGCGTCGAAACCGTAGAAATCCAACAATTCACGGATTTCCATTTCAACTAATTCTAACAATTCTTCATCATCAACCATGTCAACTTTGTTCATAAAGATAACCAAACGAGGTACACCAACTTGACGTGCAAGAAGGATGTGCTCTTTTGTTTGAGGCATTGGTCCATCAGTAGCAGCAACCACCAAGATAGCACCATCCATTTGAGCAGCACCTGTAACCATGTTTTTCACATAGTCAGCGTGACCTGGACAATCTACGTGAGCGTAGTGTCTCTTCTCTGTTTGATACTCAATGTGAGCCGTGTTGATTGTAATACCTCTTTCTTTCTCTTCAGGTGCAGAGTCAATTGTGTCGAAGTCTTTCTTTTCAGCAAGACCTTTACTAGCCAATACGTTTGAAATTGCAGCTGTCAAAGTTGTTTTACCGTGGTCAACGTGACCAATTGTTCCAATATTTACGTGGGGTTTGGAACGGTCAAATGTTTCTTTAGCCATGACTTAAAAATAAATTACTGTTCTTTTTAAAATTTTTATACCTATCAAATTGTGAGGATTATTTTAAACTTTTTGCGATTTGCTCAGAGCCAATGATGGGAATTGAACCCACGACCTCTTCCTTACCAAGGAAACGCTCTACCCCTGAGCTACATCGGCATCACGAGCGGGAGACGAGGCTCGAACCCGCGACCTACAGCTTGGAAGGCTGTCGCTCTACCAACTGAGCTACTCCCGCATTTGCCTTCATCCCGATTTTAGTCGAGACTTAGTTTCTTTTTTAGCTACCCTTCTGCTCTACCATCCCGATAACTATCGGGAGAGCTACTCCCGCATTTGCCTTCATCCCGATTTTAGAGAGATTTCGATTTCAACCTTCGCTTAATTCCAATTTTTATTGATTTAAAGCAAAAGGATGTTGGGAGTGCTACTCCCGCATTAGCTTTTTTCAGTCTCCAAAAGAGGAATCCTCATTAACTCCTTTGGATATTTCAAAAAACAATGTTGTGGGGAGGGTAGGATTCGAACCTACGTAGCCGAAGCAACGGATTTACAGTCCGTCCCATTTGACCGCTCTGGTACCTCCCCAAAACAAGAGCCACCTGTCGGACTCGAACCAACGACCGGCTGATTACAAATCAGCTGCTCTACCAGCTGAGCTAAGGTGGCTTTTATGTTTAAGCTATAAAAAATACTTTCTTGACTTTTGCCTTAGAATCTATTTTTAAATAGCCCCTCTTTTTTTGGGATGGCAAAAGTACACTTTATTTATTTTGTTATCAACAAAAAATAAAAAATATTTTATGAGACGGTTACGACCCGCTCCTTATACTTTTTTATCTGAACCTTCAAAGCCTCTAAGGCCATATCTGTAGCGGCTTCAAAGCTATTTGAAGTTTGTGTTTTGAATATGCTCTGATTTTGAACATTTACCTTTATTTCTACGGTTTTATTCTCCTTAGTGTGATTGTTTTCGAGTTTCAGGTAAACTTGCGAATCGACAATTGAATCAGAAAACTGTTCCAATTTGTTTAATTTTCTTTCTATGTACTCAACAAGTTTATGGTCGGCTTTAAAATGAATTGATTGAATTTCTATACGCATATTATTAGTAATTAGGATTTGGGGTGTAATTTATGAATTTTCTTTAAATGTACAATATCACTTTGGGCATAAATTTGTGTTGATGCCAAACTACTGTGACCTAAAAGTTCCTTAATTGCCGAAATTTCAGCCCCATTTTGTAGGAGGTGTGTGGCAAAACTGTGCCGCAATATGTGAGGACTTTTTTTTGACACTTTTGAAAATTTCGTAAGCATTTTGTTAACGCAATTATAAACCCATTTATCATAAAGAGGTTTTCCGCTTTTCGGTAAAACAAAGAAATTGTCGGACGAATAATTTTGAGCATGGTATGCACTTAGAATTTGAACAAGTTCTTGTCCGATTGGAACAATTCTCTCCTTTTTTCCTTTTCCAAAAACTTTTATATGCCCTGCACTCAAATCAACATTCCGGGTCTTCAAACCAATTAGTTCTGCACGTCTGATGCCGGTTCCATAAAGAAGGCTAATTACCGCAACCTCCAAATTGCCAATTTCGGAATCTTTAAGTGCATCAAAAAATTGATTCATTTCCGAAACCCGAGCATACTGAGGTATTCGTTGTGGAACTTTCAAATTTCGCACCTCTGTTGCGGGATTGGCTTGAATGAATTGCTGCCGAACAAGGTATCGATAAAAGGATTTGAGCGTGCTTAGTTTTCTATTAATGGATGTGGGCTTGAGTTTTTGGTCGGATAGGCTGACAACCCACGTTCTGATTTGGTTTGGCTTTACTTCCAAAAGATTTACGTTGCCTGCATGTATTTCTATGAACGAAGCAAAATGATCTAAATCTTTGCTATATGCCTCAACCGTATTGGGGGAATAGGATTTTTGATATTTCAAATAATCCAAAAAAGGATGTATGTAGTCGGAAGCAGCCATAAACAATAGCTGCAAGATACGATTTATTTATTTGAAAAAAACCGGTGTTAAAATTAATTATTAAGGCTTTGTTTGTATCGAGCCTTAATCAATTGTTGACGCTTTTTAATCGATGGTTTGGTAAATTGCTTTCTATCACGCAATTCTCGCATAACACCAGTTCGCTCAAATTTCTTTTTGAACTTCTTTAAAGCCTTTTCAATTGATTCGTTTTCTTTTACTTGTACAACTAACATATTGTCTCTCCGATTTTTTTTAAGGGCTGCAAAGTTGCAATTATTTTTTACACTTTGCAAATGTTTTATTTTTATGAAGGGTAAATATTACCCCAAACCTCTTCATTATTTAAGTATATGCCTACCAATTACCAACTTTTGTATCTCTGACGTACCCTCGCCTATGGTGCAAAGTTTTGAGTCGCGATAATATTTTTCGGCAGGAAAGTCTTTTGTATATCCGTATCCTCCAAAAATTTGAACCCCGTCGGTTGAAACTTCAACAGATATTTCGCTGGCATAATATTTTGCCATGGCCGACTCTTTGGTCATTGGTTTTTTCAAGTTTTTTAAATATGCAGCCTGCAAAGTCAATAATTCGGCACATTCTATTTTGGTAGCCATATCCGCCAATTTGAAGCCTATGGCTTGATGTTCGCCAATTGGTTTGCCAAATTGCTCTCGCTCTTTTGCATATTTTAACGCTGCCTCATAAGCTCCTTGTGCAATGCCTATGGACAATGATGCAATGCTTATTCGGCCACCATCCAACACTTTCATGGCCTGTATAAATCCCTCTCCTTCATTGCCCAACATGGCTGATTGATGCACCCGACAATTGTCGAAAAACAAACAGGCCGTCTCCGATGCCCGCATTCCAAGTTTGTTTTCTTTTTTGCCGCCGGAAAATCCAGGTGTGCCTTTTTCAATTACAAAGGCAGTCATCCCATGAGAATCACCTTTTTCGCCGGTTCGAACAATGACCACAGCTACATCTCCACTGATGGCGTGGGTAATAAAGTTTTTAGAGCCATTCAGCACCCAATACTCTCCATCTTTTACCGCCGTAGTGGCCATACCTCCGGCATCACTTCCAGTTCCGGTTTCTGTAAGACCCCAGGCTCCTATAAACTGTCCTGTTGCTAACTTTGGTAAATATTTTTGTTTTTGTTCTTCGTTGCCAAATGCCAATATATGACCGGTGCAAAGCGAGTTGTGTGCAGCCATTGATAGACCAATGCTTCCGCACACTTTCGACATTTCAATAATGGCGGTCATATATTCAAAATAGCCAAAGCCCGAACCTCCATATTCATGAGGTACCAAAATCCCCATCAGGCCGAGTTCACCCATTTTTCGGAAGGTATCCACAGGAAAATGTTGATTTTCGTCCCATTCCATAAAGTATGGTCTGATTTCTTTTTCCGCAAACTGCCGCACCATGTCAGCAATCATTTTTTGATTTTCTGTTTGTTCAAAATTCATTTTGAATTTGTGATTAAGAGTTCGCGAATTTAGGACTATGCCCAAAAATATTAAACCTTTTGGATAAACTTAGGAAAATATCTGACGTTGTCAGGACATGAAAACAGCTCTATATTTCGCCAACCACCGCTTCAGTAACGTTGATAATGTGGTCGCCAACACGTTCTAATGAAGAGAAAATGTTGTTATAAATCATTGCCGTTTCAACATCGTAGTTTTCGGTGCCAATCAAATCCAAATTGTGATTGCGAAGTTTGTTTCGCAACTTGTTGATTTTTGTTTCCAACTCGTTGGCCTTTTGTTTCGACACTTCATCGTAATCATCGTTGCCAACATTGGCAATCATTATTTCAAAAGCCTCTTTTATTAATTGCTGCATGGCCAATAAATTCTCACGTTGCTCAGGCAAGAAGTATTTTTTCTCCTCATTTTTTCGTTCAAGCGTCTTGGCCATCTGAAAATAAATGTCACCAATACGTTCCAAATCATTGGCAATGTTTAAGAATGAGCGGAGTTTTACCGATGTTTCCGGGGTTATTTCCTTATCCGACAGTTTGGTAATGTATTCCGCAATTTCTATTTCAATACGATCGGTGATACTCTCGTATTTGCTTATTTTCTTTCTTAAATCTCTACGCTCCTTGTCATTTTTTGCTTCTATCAATTGCCCCAAAAAGTCATTCATCTTGGCAGCTACTTGCGAAAAATGAGTCGATTCTCTTTGTAGCTGAGTGATAGCCAACTCAGGTGTAATGATGGGTGAAGAAATGTATGTCAACTTCTCAACATGGCTGTCTTCATCCACTTTTTCTTTAACTGTTTTTGTGGCAAGTTTTACCAACCATGGCACAAACCCTATTAGCAGCATAACATTTAGTGTATTAAACGATGTGTGGAAAGCGGACAATCCTAAAGCCATTCCAGAGGCCTGAGTTGGATCTTCAAACCCAATATATATCAAAAATTTAATCAAAAGTGGTAAGAACAGCGGAAGTATTGTAACCATCCAGGCCACACCAATAATATTAAACAAAGAGTGAATACGAGCTGAACGTTTTGCAGTGGTGCTGCCAACCAAAGAGGCTAATTCGGCAGTTATTGTTGTTCCAATATTTTCTCCAAGAATCATGGCCGCGGCCACATCAAGCGGTAACCACCCTTGCGTACACATGGTCAATGTAATAGCCATGGCCGCACTTGATGATTGGATAATGATGGTCAAAACCGTACCAACTAATACAAAAAACAACCTTGAGAAAATGCCATGTTTAGAAAAATTCTGCAACCAACTTAATACTTCAGGATTGTGCTTTAAGTCTGGTACTGAATCTTTTAAATAATTTAATCCTAAGAATAATATTGCGAAACCAATAATAAACTCACCCCAAAATTTGACTTTTCCTTTGTTTGCAAAAAGCATCGGAACACCAATAGCCAAAAGCGGAATGGAATATGCCTCCAATTTCACTTTAAAACCCAACAAAGAAACCAACCATCCGGTTATAGTAGTTCCGATATTGGCTCCCATCATTACTCCGGCAGACTCCATCAACGACAATAATTGTGCGTTTACAAAACTCACGGTCATCACCGTGGTTGCTGAGGATGATTGCACTAAAGCTGTGATGATAAAGCCCGTGAAAACGCCCAAGAAACGATTCTTGGTCATGTTTTTCAAAATACTTCTCATCTGATTTCCCGCCGCTCGCTGAATACCTTCACTCATCAGCTTCATACCATAAATAAAGAAAGCTAACGAACCTAAAATCTGAATTACATTACTAAAACCAAATTCCATCTTACTTTTGAATTGTTTTTATAAAATTACTGGGAGTTACATACTCCCTTTTTTATCGCTGCAAATAAAGTCATAGTTTGCTTAATCTTGACTCAATTAACCCATTTAGGTAATGTTAAATTTGTGTTAAGAAACAACAAAATGCTCCTTTTTTGACAATATTTTAACTTTCTATATTTTCTAAATTATTGATTACAATACACTTATACTCAAGCATGCCTTTTGTGTGGTTGTGGAAAGTCTTTACCTTTCAAATTTTTTGAAGCCAGCAAAACGCTGCTTTTTTGCACCACATTAATTGTACATTAAAAAATTGTTATGAAATTGTTCAAAATTGCAAGTTCTGTTTTTGTTTGCCTCTTGCTTACGCATGTTTCATCAAAAGCCCAAACAAAATTTGGAAAAGGACTTTCTTTTGTCAATCAAGATTCGACTGCGAGTCTTTTGTTTCACTTTAGAATCCAAAATCTTTACACTTTTAATTATTCATCTAGTGATAATTCTTGGTCTCAAAATGCCATGGTACGTAGATCAAGACTAAAATTTGATGGTTTTGCCTTTAATCCAAGACTAAAATATAAATTGGAGCTAGGCCTTACCAGCAACGATATAAGCGTAAATAAAGAAGCTGGACAAACTAAAGATGCATCGAGAATCATTTTGGATGCGGTTTTTAAATACCAGCTAAATAAAAACTGGCAGGTTTGGTTTGGACAAACCAAACTACCAAGCAACAGAGAGCGGGTTGTTTCTTCCGCAAACCTTCAATTTGTCGATAGATCTATTCTAAATGGCTCTTTTAATATCGATCGAGATATGGGTATTCAATTGCATGGTAAGTTTAATATTAAGAAAATTGTTGTTCGACCAATATTTTCGGTAAGCAATGGTGAGGGTAGAGATTTAACAGAAGGTAATCATGGAGGCTCTTGTTATACTTCAAGACTAGAAATATTGCCCTTTGGATCGTTTGAAGGCAAAAATCAAGATTACGTATTAAGTGATCTAACCCGTCAACAAAAGCCTAAGTTGGCAATGGGTATGACCTATAACAAAAATGTTAACGCTATCCGACAGCAAGGTCAGTTGGGAAGTTTTGTTACTGACTCACTGGGCAAATTTGTAGCCAACACTTTAGAGCAGTTTGAAGCTGATTTAGTATTCAAATATTCTGGATTTTCTGTATTGGCCGAGTATGCAACCCAAAGTGCACAAAAGCAACTAAACAATTTGTCAAGCAAGTTTATTACGGGTACTGGGCTGAGCATTCAAGCCGGCTATCTGATAAAATCAAATTGGGAATTTGCTGCCAGATTTTCAAATCAAACACCCGATGACAAAACCTTTTCAGCATTAAAAGAACTTAGTGAATATACTCTGGGTTTATCAAAATATTTGGTTGGTCACTCATTAAAAATTCAAACAGATTATTCTATGATTGACAATGGTGGAATGAAACCAAATTATAGATTAAGATTTCAAATGGAAATGCAATTTTAGATTTTAAAATCTCTAAAATTTTGCACAAATGTTAGGTATTTAATTTTCAACTTAAGTTTATTTTTTATAATGGGAAAAGGTATTAATTTTAGAATTCTATTTACAATCTTTGTTGCTTCCGGACATTTGTTCGCAAATGCACAAAAAGTAAATCTCAATCAAGACGGAAGTGCTTGGTTAAAATTTGGTGGAAACCTACAAATATGGGGGAGATATACCGAGTTTAACTCCGGCACCATGCTTAGAAACAACTCTGTGGCGGGTGCCCCCGATTTGGTTATTCGCCGTTTGAGAATTCAAGCATTGGGTATGGTAACTCCCAAGGTGTTTATGCACATTCAGTTGGGTCAAAACAATGTCGATTTTAAAAATGGTTCACCCAATATTGCTCCGTTGGCCTTATTCGATTGCTTATCAGAATATCATTTTTCAGACAACCTTCATATTGGCGGTGGTCTCACAGGCTGGGGAGCCGGAGTAAATCGATATTCCGCCCAAAGCAGCAGTTCGCAGCTAACATTGGATGCACCAATTTATCAGCAATATAACCCCTCTGGCATCTACGGTAACCGAGGTATATCGGCTTATGCCAAAGGCACTGTAAAATCTATCAACTATGTGGTGGCAGTAACCAACCCTTATGTTTATACCAATTCTATTACCGCTTCTACAAACGCCAACCCAAAAGGCAACAACCTACAATATTTAAGT
This sequence comes from Flavobacteriales bacterium, assembly GCA_020635395.1. NCBI lineage: Bacteria > Pseudomonadati > Bacteroidota > Flavobacteriia > Flavobacteriales > Flavobacteriales bacterium. Next base: position 274,874 of record JACJZV010000001.1, on the reverse strand, counting down.
AGAGTGGAATATCAGTTTTGGGAAAAAGAATCGATTGCAGAACCCTTTACAAAAGCTACCTATTTGGGCAAAAAGGATGTTTTTAATGTAGCGTTGGGCTATATGCACCAAAAAGATGCCATGGCCAGATTAAATGGCACCGACACCAGTTTGTCTAATATGGAAATTTTGGGTGCAGATGTTTTTATGGAAAAAAAATTAAATGAAAACGGCAGAGCCATTACCATTTACACGGCCTACACCAATATGAATTTTGGAACCAATTATTTACGAACCATTGCTACTCCAAATCCTGCCACACAAGGGGCAGGAAACGGATTTTTTGGCATCGGAACCGGAAGTGTTTTGTACGCACAGATTGGCTATTTGTTTGATAAATCTGACAAAAACGACCACAGAATCCAACCGTATATTAGTGTTGAAATGGGTGACTTCGAAGCTCTAAAAACTCCGATGAATATGTATGATGCCGGGGTAAACTTTTATCTTCAAGACAAATTAGGTCCGAAGTTTACATTAGGTTATCAAAATAGACCGGTTTACACATCAAATGCCTCCGGCTTGATGGAGCAAACAGAGCGTAAAGGTATGTACACCTTGCAGTTTCAAGTAAATATCTAACGTTTTTCAATTTCATAAAAAAGGCTGCCTCATATTGAATGAGGCAGCCTTTTTTTTGCTTAAACCGTAAAATCTTTGGCAAATGTTTTTATCTCTTCTCTGGTTTTTCTAAACGCTGCGATAAGCCGCTGGGCAGTGCCTTCAGCCTTTGACGGGTCTTTAAAATTGTGATGAATGCGTTGCCCGTTTCCTGAAAAAATGGGGCAAACCTCGTTGGCATGGTCGCAAACGGTTATAATCAAATCAAAATCTATTTTGGGCAATTCTTCAATTGTTTTGGATGCGTGTTTTGAAAGGTCAATTCCGTCTTCCAGTAATATGCCCATGGCAAACGGATTAAGGCCATGTTTTTCTATTCCGGCAGAATAAACGTCAAATCTATCGCCGTGATAAAGCCGAAAATAGGCTTCTGCCATTTGACTTCGGCAGCTATTTCCGGTGCAGAGCACCAGCAGGTTTTTCTTTTGCATAGTTTTTAAAAATGAATATTGAAAGAAGCATTCCCATCATGGGAGCTGAAATAAAAATCAACAACTGCGTATAATTGTTGGTGGCCAACGCCGGGCCAAAACTACGTGCCGGGTTCATCCCCAAAGTGGTATAAAGTCCGGCCAAATATACGTTTACACCCACAACTAAACTTACCAAAAAAGGGGCATAGCGTTCCATTTTTTCTGTAAACAAAATGGTAAGCATCAAAGTAAAGCTAAAACCAAACTCGGTCAAAAACTGCCATCCGGCATTAACCTTCGGAATATTATTGCCCACCAATTCCGGATTTCCAAAGAACATTTTTATAGTAAAGGCAGCCAGCACCGCCCCAACAAATTGGACTGCCCAAAAAGCCATTAGGTTCTTGCTTGCCAGATTGCCTTTTGCCCAAAATGCCAATGATACAGCCGGATTAAAATGGGTAGAACCTAATTTTTTCATAGTCAAAATAGGAATTAAAACGGCCAAAAACCATGAAATAGCTATAAAAACTAAAGGCCAGGTTTTGCCGATTGTCTCTGCACCACAGCCAATTAAGACCAACAAAAAAGTTCCTAAAAATTCTGACAAATAACTCCGTATCATTTGTATTTCTGCAATGCTTTCACAGCCTTATACGCCGCTTTCAACTGCCGAAACATTACCAAACCGTGGTGTGCAAAGAGCGATAACTTTACCGACGGTTCTCCACCAAATCGGTCGTTAAAGTGGATGTTGACCCATTTTATACCAAACGTATTTTTTTGATACGTGCTGATTAAGATGTTGGCTAAATGAAAGTCTTTCGGAACATGGTCAACCACTTTTTTTAAGGTAGAAATATGCATAAACCGATAAGGAACGTTGGCATCTTTTACCCAAACTCGGGTAGCAAACCAAATAAAAATGCTCACTATTCGCGATATATAAAACCGTTTCATGCCATCGTCTCTTGTTTTTCGGTAGCCGTAAACCACCTGATTTTGAGAAGATTGCTTTACCAGGTCGGCAAAATAATTGGGATTGCATTGGCCATCGCTATCCATTTGAAAAACCCAATCGGCATTATTTTCTATAGCCAGCTTATACCCAAAAATACACGACTGTCCGTGTCCGGAATTGGGCTTGTCCACCACTTTTATTTCAGGGTTTTGTGCCGCATACTGGTTGGCAATTTCAAGGCTTTTATCTTTCGACCCATCGTTTAAAACGCAAAAAACAAAGTTGTTCAGATTTTTTCTGAATACGGGAAGCCACTCGTCTAAAACGTGGGCTAACGATTCCTCTTCATTGTAAACGGGCATTATTACCCAAACCAACTCATTTTGCTGCATCTTTCATTATTTGTTGGGCAGTTTCAAGAGCCATTTCAATGGCTTCGTCGGTATTAATGTAAAGATACCTTGCCAAACGGCCCGCAAAATAGACTTTATTTTCGGCATTTTCCTTGTCGGCCAGGGCCTTGTATTTTGCATAAAGTGCAGCATTTTCGTCTGCCGGAACTGGGTAGTAAGGGTCGCCATCCCAGGTTGGCACTTCATACGAAATAACCGTATTGTCGCTTTTTTGGGCGGTAACATGTTTTATTTCTACCGAACGGGTGTATTCGTGATCGTTTGGATAATTTATTTGAACACAAGGTTGTTTGTACTCTTCCTTAAATTCTTTAAACGAAATATCGAGCGACCGCCATGGCAATTTGCCCAATTCAAAATTAAAATACGCATCAACAGGGCCTGAATAAAGCGTGGCTATACGCGGCTTTATTTCATTTCTGACATCGTTAAAATCGGTGTTCAACTGCACTTCTATCAACGGGTGGTCAATCATGTTGTGGAACATTTGGGTAAATCCTGCCTTTGGTGTAAGCTGATATTCGTGGTCAACATACCGAATGTCTTTGTTAAACCGAACAGGTATTCGGCCGCATACCGATTTGTTTAAATCTTTTGGATGTGTTTCCCATTGTTTAAGCGTATAGTTTAAATAAAATGCCTCATACAGTTCTTTACCAACTCTTGATAGCACAAACTCTTCGGAGTTTCTGGGGTCGGCATTTTCATCACGAATTTCGTTTAAAAAAGCCTCGGCTTCTTCTGCCGTAAATTCTCGATTAAAAAACTGTCCCAGCGTGAGTAAATTGATAGGGAACGGATATAATTCTCCATTAAAATAACTCTTAACCTCATAATTTCCCGGTATCCAGTCGGTGTATTGCCCGAGATAGTCAATCAGTTCCTTTTTGTTTGATCGAAAATAATGCGGGCCGTATTGATGAATCAGCACACCACTTTCGTGCACTCGGTCGTAACAGTTTCCGGCAATATGGTCGCGTTTGTCAATAATAAGGCAGCTCCAACCCTTGGTTTTGGCCAATCGCTCGGCCACCACACAGCCCACCGGTCCTGCTCCTACAATGAGGATGTCGTACTGTTTCGTCATCTTACAAAGGAATATTTCCGTGTTTCTTTTTAGGTAGTTTATCCACCTTGTTTTCCAACATTTTAAAGGCTTTTATCAGCTTTGCACGGGTTTCTTCGGGCAAAATCACCTCGTCGATAAAACCTCTTTCTGCCGCCCGATAGGGGTTTGCAAAAATATTGGCATACTCTTCCTCTTTGTCTTTCCATGCCTGCTCGCTGTTGGCAGCTTCCGATATTTCTCTCTTAAAAATAATTTCCGCAGCACCTTTTGCACCCATTACAGCTATTTCGGCACTCGGCCATGCAAAGTTCATATCGGCACCAATGTGTTTGCTATTCATCACGTCATACGCACCGCCATAAGCCTTTCGGGTAATAACGGTTACTCTCGGCACGGTGGCTTCGCTAAAGGCATAGAGCAACTTTGCTCCGTTGGTAATAATGGCATTCCACTCTTGATCGGTGCCGGGCAAAAATCCGGGAACATCTTCAAACACCAATAATGGGATGTTAAACGCATCGCAAAAACGCACAAATCTCGCCCCTTTTTGGCTCGATTTTACGTCTAAAACTCCGGCCAAAAAAGCAGGCTGGTTGGCAATAACCCCAATGCTTCGGCCACCCAATCGGGCAAAACCTACCACAATGTTTTCGGCAAAATCTTTATGCACTTCAAAAAAAGAAGCCTCATCTATCACCCCGTTTATCACATCTCGCATATCATACGGCTGATTGGCATTTTCAGGAACGATTTTGTCTAATTCCGGTCGAATTTCAGCGGTTACGTTATACTCGTTTTGAGGTGCTTGTTCTTCACAGTTTTGTGGAATGTAGCTCATCAATTTTTTGATTTGCTCCAACACCAACACCTCGTTGGCTGCCGTGAAATGTGCCACCCCAGACTTGGTGGAATGCACAGAAGCACCCCCCAAATCTTCGCTCGAAACCTCCTCGTTGGTAACGGTTTTTACTACGTTTGGTCCCGTTACGAACATATACGAAGTGTCTTCCACCATCATAATAAAATCGGTAATGGCTGGGCTATAAACCGCACCACCTGCACAAGGCCCCATGATGGCCGAAATTTGTGGAACAACCCCGCTGGCCAATGTATTTCGATAAAAAATATCGGCATAGCCGCCCAATGAAACCACGCCTTCCTGAATCCGAGCCCCACCACTATCGTTGAGTCCAATAACCGGGGCACCGTTTTTCATGGCCATGTCCATGATTTTGCAAATTTTTTCGGCATGAGTTTCCGACAACGAGCCACCAAAAACGGTAAAATCTTGCGAAAAAACATAAACCAATCGTCCGTTGATGGTGCCATAACCTGTCACCACTCCATCGCCCAAATAATGTTGTTTATCCAGTCCAAAGTCGGTGCTTCGGTGTTTTACAAAAGCACCAATTTCTTCAAACGAATTTTTATCAAGCAAATAATCCAACCGCTCTCGGGCAGTCAGTTTTCCTTTACTGTGCTGCGATTCGATGCGTTTTTCGCCTCCACCCAGTTTCGATTCGGTGCGTTTGCGAAGCAGCTTTTCTCTTTTTTGTTCTTTATTCATTGTGCATTAAGAGCGGATAGCGGTTTCAAATGTTCGGCTACAAATTAAATTCAAAATGATTATTTTGTGGGCTACATCATTAAATAATTTAAAGTAGATAATCGGCCCGAAATTTATAGTTACCTTCAAAATGTTTTGTTTTTTTTAGGTTGAGAGAGAATAATACTCAACTTTATTGGTTGTATTGAAAGGTAAAATGAAGGTAAAGTTTATATTCCAAATATTTTTGCTTCAAATTGTTTATTTATCGTGCGTAAATAATTCAACCAATACTGAGGGCAATTACATAGAAAAAAAATCCGACTCAATAAGGTTTGATACGATTATTGCATCGCCTAAGTCAATCTATGTTGATCAATTTTCAAACAGCCGATTAAGCATTTATCGCCAAAAATTGGATAGTTTGTTTCGATATGTTGATTCTGAACTGAGATACAAATTGGTGTGCGATACACTTGATAATGAAATATTTACTAGGATTGAATATCGTTTTGAATTGTCAAAAAAATGGAGAAGTTTAAACACACGGTTTAGTGTTTATCAATTCAAATCAAGAGATAGTGCAAAATGGTTTTTTAACGACTTATACACCCAGCAGCACATCTACGATTTTGGCATAGATAAAACCGATCATTATGTGGTTCGAAATGGAAAAATACTCATTTGGCATCATTTTAATTCACCTTATTCGCATAAGTTTAAGGATATTATAGCTCAATTTATTGAAACATTCAACATTACCTGTGGCAATGATTCTGACAGTATGATAGCAGAAAACTGTTGCCAGAATTGGAACGATATAAAAAAAATACCAAAAGAAATTTGTAGAAACTGGCGGCCGGTTTTGATAGGATATGTTTTGGATACCACAACCCAATACGATTGTTGGTATGTAAAACCAGGTATTTCTGAACTCAAAAAGAAACCAGTAATTGAAAAATTGAACCATGAAACACCCATCGAAATCATAGAAAAATCGATGAAAATAAATAATACTGAATTGGGATTTGACTACATTCAACAACTAACTTTTCCGAGTTCGGAACTTTATTTTAAACACTTGAAAGAGGAGAAAAAGAGCGAAGCATTAAACGATTTTTTTGAGATTAATGAAACTCTACCACCGGGTAAAATAAATGTATTTAGGCTTAGGACAAGAATGGTTACAATCTACCAATTGTCGAATCACCAAATTTTGCTCCAATACGGAGCGTATTTGTACAGGCTAAACGAGGCGGAACAAGTTAAGTAGGGTTTTATTAGAAATGGTAGTTTCTTCAAACGAATTTTTATCAAGCAAATAATCCAACCTCTCTCGGGCAGTCAGTTTTCCTTTGCTGTGCTGCGATTCGATGCGTTTTTCGCCCCACCCAGTTTCGATTCGGTGCGTTTGCGAAGCAGCTTTTCTCTTTTTTGTTCTTTATTCATTGTGCATTAAGAGCGTTCAAAAGGTCGTCGGTCAGTTCAAGATTATGATATACGTTGGTTACATCGTCGTCTTCTTCAAATTTTTCGATGGTGGCCAGTACTTTTTTGGCCGATTCTACATCCAAGGCCGTGGTGCTTGTGGGTATTCGCTGCAAATCGGCACTGGTGGCTTCTAAGGCTATTTCTTCCAGTTTTTTTTGCATCATGCCAAAATCTTCAAAACCCACGGTAACAGAAAGGCCTTCATCGGTTGGCTCTATCTCTTCGGCTCCACCTTCAATCAATTCCAATTCAAGCTCCTCAGCATTCCATTTGGCAATATTTTCTTTAGAAAAAGTAAAAACACCTTTTTGGTCAAAAATAAAACTCAATGAGCCATTGGTGCCAAGGCTTCCGCCACTTTTGGTATAAATGGAGCGAATATTGGCCACTGTTCGGTTGAGGTTGTCGGTCATGGTTTCTACAAAAATGGCAATGCCGTTTGGCCCATACCCTTCATAATTGATAGGCTGCAAATTGGCACCTTCGCCGCCCACCCCTTTTTTGATGGCACGTTCGATGGTATCTTTTGGCAGGTTGGCACCTTTGGCATTTTGCACGGCCAATCGCAGCGTTGGGTTGGAGGCAATATCGCCTCCACCATCGCGAGCGGCCACGGTTATTTCTTTTATTATCCGTGTCCAAACCTTTGAGCGGCGGGCATCTTGTGCCGCCTTTCTGTGCTTGATATTTGCCCACTTGCTATGGCCTGCCATGCTTTTTTTCTTTGTGCTGCAAATTAAGTGAAGTTTTTGGTAGAGATGTTAGTTCTCGGCAATGAATTAGCTGCTATGCGATGTTAGAAACTATAATCTGTGGTATCGCGTCCCCTCAAAGGTGGAAAAGCATGATACTCAAATTGTGTTATTTCTTGAACCATTCAGGCATTAAGAAAATTAAGACTTAATGAACCTAAATTTCTTAATGGTTAAAAAAAGACGCTTTTACGCACCCCCACTTTTTTATGATAAAAATCAAAACTTGCGTTTTCTAAAAATACTTTCCTAAACTTGCATTCAGTATGACAAAAATAAAAATAACAGTTGTGGGAGGTGGCCTTGCGGGTTCGCTAATGGCCGTATATTTTGCCAAACGAGGCTATGAAGTAAAGGTTTTTGAACGCCGACCCGATATGCGAAACACCGACATCAGTGCCGGTAAATCCATCAATTTGGCTCTTTCTACCCGTGGTTTGCGGGCGTTGGAAAAAGTAGGACTGAAAGAGGATATTTTAAAAGATGCCATACCCATGAATGGCCGCACCATGCACTCCGAAACGGGTGAACTTTCATACCAACCTTATGGCACCGAAGGTCAATATATTAATTCGGTTTCCAGAGGTGGACTCAACATTCAGTTGCTCGAATTAGCTGATGAAAATGAACATGTTCAATTGTTTTTCAACCACAAATGTTTGGATATTGATTTTGAAAATTCGATAGCCATTTTTGAAAATGAAAACGGAGAACGAGTTACAGAAAAATCCGACTTTATTATTGGTGGTGACGGGGCTTTTTCGGCTGTGCGTATGGCCATGCAAACCAGTAGCCGTATGGATTTTTCGCAAGATTTTTTAGATCACGGCTACAAAGAATTGACCATTCCTCCTACCAAAGACGGGCAATTTGCCATGGAGCCTAACTCTTTGCATATATGGCCCAGAGGCGAATATATGATGATAGCCCTGCCAAACCCCGACAAAACATTTACCTGCACATTGTTTTACCCGTTTGAAGGCAAAAACAGTTTTGACACCATCAAAACAGAACAAGATTTGATGAATTTTTTCAACGAACATTTTCATGATGCGGTGCCGATGATGCCTACGCTTACCGAAGATTTTTTCAGCAACCCCACCGGAAGTTTGGTAACCGTGCGTTGCTACCCGTGGGTAAAGGAAAAAGCCGCACTTATTGGAGACGCATGCCATGCCGTAGTTCCATTTTTTGGTCAAGGCATGAATTGTGCCTTCGAAGATTGCGTGGTTCTTGACGAATGCCTTACCAAACACAACGACAACGTGGAAGCCGCATTTGCCGAATATCAAAAATTAAGAAAAATAAATGCCGATTCTATTGCCGATTTGGCTCTGCAAAATTTCGTAGAAATGCGTGATTTAGTGGGTGATGAAGAGTTTTTGCATTACAAAAACATTGAGCACGATTTGTGTGAGCTGCACCCCGACTTGTTTCAATCGCAATACGAAATGGTAACTTTCACGAACATTCCTTACTATGAGGCTAAAGTGAAAGGCGAAGCAAATACCAAATTAGTGAAAAAAATAATTGCCAATGGCTGGGAAGATCGCATCACAAATCGCACATTTGTTCTGGAATTGATGGAACAACGCGATTTGCCGAGTGCGTAGCCTATGCAAAAACGGAAATTTTTATCCGACCTACTTTTTGTACAGGGGTTAAACCTGTTGGTTAAAATTGTTTGGATTTTGGTTATTGATCGGGCGGTGCAAAACCTGCTTCCGGCAAAAGATTATGGCTCTTATTATTGGCTTTTAAGTCAATCCATCTTATTTGTTATTTTTCTTGACATGGGTTTGCAAAATATGAACAGCAAGCTGGTGGCTCAAGATGTAGGATATTTCAAAACCAATTTTGTTCGATTTTTGGTAGCAAAATGTTGGCTTAGCCTCGTTTATGTTGCCCTGCTTTTGACCTCCGGATGGTTTTTGCATATTAATGGCAAACAGTGGCTTTTGCTTTCGGCATTGGCTGCATTTCAAATATTAAACTCTTACAATCAATATTTTAGGTCGAATTTGGCCGGCATGCATTTGTTTAAAATGGATGGCGTTTTAGCTCTTGCCGACCGATTGTTGGCCATTTTAGTTTTGGGTATTTGGTTGATTGTTCCGGCCTTTCATCATTTGCTTACCATCAAAAATTTTGTGCTGGTGCAGGTGTTGGGTGTGGCATTCACTTTTGCCGTTGGCCTTTGGCTTAATCAGTCAAAACTAAAGGCTTACACCAAAAAAGAAAAAAGCCTGTCGGTTCTTACAATTATAAAATCTTCGCTCCCGTATGCATTGCTCATTACGCTCATGGTGGTTTTTACTCGTATTGATGCCATTATGATTGGCAACATGCTGAATCAGGAAGAAACCTATCGATATGCCATGAGCTACCGATTGTTAGATGCAGCCAATATGATGGCAGCCTTGTTTTCGGGTATGCTGTTGCCCATGTTTGCCAAAATTATTACCAACAAAATTGAGGTGCAAAATTTGGTCTATTTAAGTACTAAAATATTGCTCATTCCGGTAGTAATGAGCTGCATTATTTTGGCACCTGTGGCCACACCCCTTTTAGCATTTATGTTTCCGGACAAGGTACATTTAATCTCCGAAACAACTTTTATTTACCTGCTTTTTAGCTTTATAGCCTCCAGTTCTGTATTTATTTTTGGTACACTTTTAACGGCCGCTCATCGATTGAAATCGTTAAACATTTTGGCTGCCGCTTCGGCATTGCTCAACATCATATTAAACTATTTGCTCATTCCTACTAAAGGCATTTCGGGGGCAGCCATAGCCACGTTAATTACCCAATTTATTTTTGCAATAGGCTGTTTAATTGCAAGTTACAAACATTTTGAATTTCAAATTTCAAAAAAATACTTGCTGAAACTTGTAGTCGTTTTTGGAATTTTTACATTATTTTATTTTGTGCTTTTGCAATTTTTACACCAACCCTTCGTTACCATAATGTTCGGCATTTTAATCGCCATTTTGCTTGTCGTAGGCTTTGGTTTGATAGGTTCGAACACACTGAAGTTGCTGAGTCGTCGTAAAACCCAAAATGCTTCAGACAATTAATCTATTTTTGCAGACCCTTTTTTTGAATGGCTAAAATATGAGCACACAAGAAAATTTTATTGATTTTACTTTTACCGACATCCTTTCGTTTTTGATTCGATGGAAAAAACACCTCATTATCATTGGTATTGTTGCCGCCATATTGAGTGCTGCAGCCTCCTTTTTGGTAAAACCCCGCTATGAGGCCGAGTATGTTTTTTACCCCTCCACCATCAATTCTATTGGTAATGCCATGTTTACAGAAATGAATAAACGTGAGGCTGACCCATTGGCCTTTGGGGAGGAAGAAGAGGCAGAAAATGCACTTCAAATTTTGAAATCGGAAAAATTGACTTCTCGATTAATCCGAAATTTTGATTTGATGAAGCACTATGATATTGACCCTAACGGCAAATATCCGCTCACGAAACTTCAAAAGAAAATAGAAAAAAACATCAGTTTTAATCGTACACGCTATTTGTCTATTTCAATAAAAGTATTGGACGAAGACCCAAAAATGGCTGCATCTTTGGCCAATGGAATTGCCAATCTTTACGATAGCGTTAAAACCGAAATTCAAAGAGAAATAGCCCAACCTGCTTTTATTATTGTAGAAGAAGAATTTAAAAACAAAGAAAAAGAGGTTTGGAATTTAAAACTCGGGCTACAAGATTTGGGAAAAAAAGGCATTTTGGATATTGAAAAACAGGCACAATCTGTTACCGAAGCCTATTATGCATTGCAAGCCCGCGGAGCCACAGGTGCTTCTGTAGCAGCACTTCGGTCGGAGAAAGATACGTTGGCCAAATACGGTTCGGAATACACCAACTTATACGAAACATTGATTTTGGAACTGGAAGAATACAGCGAATTGAGAAAACGCTATAACAAGGCCAAAATTGACGTAGAAAAAACCATTCCGCAAAAGTTTACTGTATCATCTGCGGTGGCTCCAGAAAAGAAGGCGTTGCCAAACAGAAAATTGTTTGTGGTGCTTGGCACTCTGGCCTCCCTATTTGCCGCATGCCTTTATTTGCTTTATACCGAGCAACGCAAAAAAATAACTGCCTAATTTTTTGTGTTAAAAAAGGCTGACATAACGTGGTTTTACCTTGTTGGGTTGCTTTTTTTGGCAATCAATTTGGTGTGCTTTGCCTTTGATTTTTTTTACATAGCTGCACTGCCAATTGTTCCGTTATTTCTTTATTTGCTGTTTCATCACACCGACAAGGTTATCTATTTTCTTGCGTTTGCCACACCTATTTCTATACCATTAAAAGATATTGGAGCCGGCATTGGCATGAGCGTTCCCACCGAGCCCATCATTGTAATGCTATTTGCCGGAGTGCTTTTTAAACTGATTAGTGGAAAAACATTTGACATACATATTTTGAAAAACCCCATCGTGGTGGTGGCTTTGATAAATATGCTTTGGCTTTACATTACCAGCATTAGCAGCACACATGGCATCGTTAGCATGAAATATTCACTGGCATACACATGGTATGTGGCCGTGTTTTTGTTAACTCTTTCGCATTTTTTTAAAAATGAAAAAAGCATCTCTATATTTATCTGGTGCTTTGCCATTGCAACCACATTTTTAACACTCTACACCCTAAAAAATCATGCTGCCGAGAGTTTTACTAGACTTTATGCATACACCGCCATGCGACCATTTTTGCCCGACCATGGCATGTATGCAGCAGCCATTTCATTTGCCATACCACCTATGTTGGTCATTGCTCTTTTTGGATCTAAAATGCGGGTGAACCCGTTTTGGCAGACTGTGGCAGCAGGTATCGCATTGATTGTTTTATTGGGCGTTATTTTTTCGTTTACCCGAGCGTCGTGGCTGAGTATTATCATTGCCTTTGGAGTTTGGGGCTTGCTTTGGCTAAAGGTTAAATTTAAAACCGTGGCAACCGTAGGTATTTCCATTTTTGCAGTGTTTCTTTTGTTCCAGAGTCTTATTTTTAGTGAGTTAAGTAGAAATAAACAAGATTCCGACGATGACATTACTGCACACCTACAATCTTTTTCCAACATCAGCACCGACCCATCAAATCTTGAACGACTTAATCGTTGGAGCTGTGTGTATAGAATGTTTCAAGATAAGCCAATCTTAGGTTTTGGCCCAGGAACATATACCTACGAGTATGGTTCATACCAATTGCCTTATGAAATGACCATTATTAGCACCAACTCAGGTGATTTGGGCAATGTACACAGCGAATACCTTCGCCCATTTGTGGAGTCCGGCTTTGTTGGAGGTATTTTATTTTTGATTTTGGTCATTGTCACCATTCAACAAGGATTTCTGGTTTATTACGAAGCTGCCAACATTCGGATAAAAGGTCTTGTTTTAGGCTGTTTGCTGGGTCTAATCACTTATTTCGTTCATGGCCTTCTCAACAATTACAGCGAGTTTGACAAAATTGCCGTTCCCATGTGGGGTTTTATGGCCGTTATTGTTGCTGCGAGAAGGTATCATTTGAGGGAGGAAAAAAAAGAGCCTGCAATGTAATTACAGGCTCAAAAAAGTTAGATATAAAGTTATTTCAAGATAAGTTTCGGGCAATCAACAGGTTTTTCTCGTTCTATTAATGTGCAAATTGGAATGGTATCACCCGAGCAAAAATCAATGGCATAACCAAGTGGGCAAGAATAGCCATTAACAGTTCCGGTTTGAAAGGTTTTTCCTACCTGATTTTTAGTTGAAAAAATGAGATGATTGTCAATATCTGTGGGGCTTGTCCAAGTTTGAATATCAGCCAATGAAGCATCATAAATTTCCGCACCAAAAGCAGCAAGAGAACCTGTATTTAATCCCTCCATTTCGATGATGTTTTTTCCGGCAGGTAAGGTATATTCGAAAACATGCCAGTATGCAAAGTTAAACGTGTTGGAATTGATAAAATTCACAATCAAACGGCCATTAACTTTTAGCCGAAACATATTGTCAGCACCAACGCCAATACAAACTGTTTTTGTGGTGTTTGACTCAATGCAAGTGGAAAATCCTGCCCATTGGTTGTTTCCAACACCTCCCCAAACGCCTACTTCGTTTAATCGTGTTTTTCCTGTTGAACCGTTTGTCCAAATACCCCGAATGTTGGCAACCACGGGTACAATTGTCCCATTTTTGTCGTAAGTGTTGTTACCAGAAGCTTGGGTGCTAAGCGGCATGAGCGTGTCAACAGTTGCATAAAGATTTGCCCCGCCTGAAGAATACGAATTGTTTTCATCGCCTTTGCTAATAGTTACCAAATTGCCATTTAGTACGGCCATTTCACTTTTAGTACGCTCACACAAACCTGAGTTAGGATTTTTTTCAAAACTGTCGCGGCAAGTCTCACAATCACGTTCTATGTATTCACAATTATCAACTCTACACTGATAAAAAAGCGAGATCAACAACAAAACAATTGTTCCCACCCTATATGTTTTCCAATTTACTATTCTTGTTTTCATATTATTTTCTTAATTAAAAGTTAATTACAAATCACTTTTATTTCGGTTCGTCTGTTTATTTGGTGTTGAGCTTCTGTGCAATTTACCCCATCAGCACAACCATTGAGCAATCTTGTTTCGCCATAGCCTATTCCGATGAGTCGGTCTCTTGACACGCCCATTGTTACCAAATAATCTATCGCAGCATTTGCCCTGTTTTGCGAAAGTGTTTGATTATATTCTGTTGAAGCTCTAGAATCGGTGTGAGAGGAAAGTTCCACTTTTACATCTGGATTGTCGAACATAAACTGAGCTACTTTCTCCAATTCGGGTTTAGCATCGTCTCTTATGTAATACTTGTCTAAATCATAATGAATATTTTTCAGAGCCAAAGATGCACCGCAATCAGCCTCTTCAAGACAAATTTCCAACTTTACAAAAAGCGTGGTATTCCTATTAAAATCGGATGTATTTATTGTTTCAGTTTGCGAAAAATATTTCAACTTTTGGCCATAGATAGAGTAAATCCTATTTTGCTGAACGTGCAGAATGTACTTACCGTTTTGATCGGTCATGGTGCTTTTTTGTTCACCAAGCGTGGTGTTTTTGAGTGTTACTTTTACCCCTGATAAACCTGTGGAAGTGTTGCATATAACTGCGGTTCCTTCCAAAATAAAATCCTGATTGGTGTAAAGTATTTCTTTTTGTAGTGTTTCGCCGTGCACAAATTCTTCTTTTCGTGTCGAGGTTGGCTCTAACGCTACCTCATACAGTTTACCTTCAATGGTATAATTGTCGGGCTTAATAGGGTCAAAAACCACCACACCATAGCTATTAGTGGTTCCAGTAGCCACCACAGAACCATCAGATTTTTTCACCACTACATCCGTATTGGCCAAAAGTTGCCCAGTGTATTTGTCTCTTGCAGTAACGGCCAAGGCATACGTTTTGCAACAGGTGCTGCACTCTTCTTTTTCTGTAATTGGAATTTTGAATGTAATCCCTCCAAAAAATCCGACCGATGATACATCGCAGTTGCAATATTCGCGTGTCTGTAGTTTTCCGTCAAAAATATTGATGCCTGATTGTGGAGATGTTAGTGGCTGATATGCCGAAGAAACGCCCATTTCTGTCAACTCGGAAGTTCCAAAATGTCGGATGTAATACACTCCGGCGTTGATGCCAATATAGTTATTAAAAAAGTAAGTAAAGCGTGTTTGTGCCTTAGTGGCAAACTTATTTTTTACATTATATCCGGCATGAAAATTAAGCACATCGCCAGCCACTGCATCATATAGCAAAACTCGGCCACCTTTAATATTTCCTAATCCTGTTCTCGTGTTTAACTCTATCATAAATCTGTTGGCAGGATGTGCCCACATGAAATCTGGCCCTAAGCCATAAAAGCTTCGAGTAATTTTGCCCTCCGTTAAACTAAAATTGGTGATTAAACTTGGGTTGTAAATATTGGCAGTAGGATACGTGCTGTGGGTTTTATTTTTGATATAATCGTAGTCGAAACCCATCCCAAACCAAGACCAATAATAATCCAAGGATGCACCAAACTCTAAACCACCTTTGTAATCAATATACGGTGTATTGTTGTTAAAAAATGGAATGTCATACCCAATTCTTGGGCTAAAAATTACTGCAGGCCCATTAAGGGGTTGCAAGGATAATTGTGCCTCAGACAAATAACCGATAAAGCACAATTGCATCGTCAATAATAATTTTACTAAATGTTTCATTTTTTGTTTTTTGGATTAGTACCCTAAGATTTCGTTACCTAACTCAACTTTTTATGATTTTTTCCTTTCTACCATTGAAGGTTTATCACACCAACCCTATTTTGAGAAATTCCCCAGCCATCTTCACAAACCCAAATAGGCCATGGAATCGGAAATTTCCATTTTTTAACACAGTCAATGCAATCGTATTGGCAGTTCTTAGGATTGTTGCAACCGCTGGTGCTGCCATAATGGTATCGTTCGTAGTTGTGGCACTCGTTGCAGAGATTTACATTATCCGAACATGGATGGTCGCAGTTTTCGAGTCGTAAAACAAAATTATACATCCCTGATTGAACCTTGTTCCCTTGGTCATCTCTTCCATCCCATTGAATCACCCCATTTTTTAGGCCATCACCGCAACTTGCAGTTCCGGTAATTTTACGAAAAGCTCCATTGTAGGGGTCGGTATCCCATCGGCTAAAAATCCACAAAGTGTATTTTGTGGCGTTATACGACATGGGTGCTCCATCGGCTTTGGTGTAATCCCTGATAATAAAATTGTTGCCCAAATCGGGTGTAGCGGTGTGCCAATAGGATAGGGTAGGAAAATTTCCTTTCAGTATGTCGGACACAACAATCGTTTGGGTAATGGAAGCCCCGCCAGCCGTGGCAGTAACCGTGTATATTCCGTTTTCAGAAACATTTATTTGTTGCGATGTGGCTCCCGTATTCCACAAATAAGTAGCAGGCTTATCTGTCTCGGCAACCAATGTTCTCTCACAGCAACCGTTGGCTTTGTTGATTATGCCAAGCGATTTTATTTTGTTTGATAAATCAATGTTGGAGCAGGTATAAACCACACTCTGGCAACAGTTGGCATCTTTCCACGATACTTTAACACAAATTTTAACCTTTGTGGCACAACATGGTATTTCTGATATGGGTGGCAAAACGTAGCTTACTTTAAATTTATCGCCGCTGAGCAGCATAGCTCCGTTTGGATTTTGCCACTTTATTTCTCGCACATTCACGCCGCTTGTGGTGTTATTTGCCCAATTGGTTAAAGTAAAAGGTGGGTTTTGGTTTAAACTGTTTGGTGCAGTACCAATGGCATTATCCGAACTATAAATACTTCCCCAAAGTGCGGGATTGTTTACACATTGAGCACACTGCTCATATTCATATTCAAAATCTATATCGGTGATATCCACCCTAAGCTCCGTAATTGGAATAGCAGAATTTCTGTGTAATTCAAACGTTTCTTCGGCATAAGATAAATTTACTCCATTTACGGTGGCGTTTTGTACTGGCAATGGATCTGGTGTCCCCCAATAGTTCCAAATGTCGAGTGGTGTGCAGTGGCAATTGGTAACCTTTGGGATTTGAGGATTAGGTTGTTGGTTTGGCGGACACTGTTGAAAACAAATGTTGTCAACACCGTATTGTTCTGTAGGACTACCACCAATATCGAGATTGAACATTATTCCTCCAACGTTGGTTATCAGTGCATCCCAATCTGCACTTGTGCCGCTATTATTCATAACCCAACCACCCAGAGCATTTGAAGGTAGATTACCAGCTCCATCGGATAAGCTGATTGGCGGACAAATAGTTCTCCATCCTGAACCGGCAATCATTGGAGAGTTTAAAACAAATTTTGCGGATAATGTTGCTCCAATTGGTGTATTACCACTATAAATTGTCAAAATAGATGGTGGTGGAGGTGCAGCATTACCGTTATTTATTACATTAAAGTCGTAACAAAAACAATTGTTAAATTGAGTCCAATTTCCTGAAAAATCTATGGAATTCCATACCAATGATGAACCATTGCCACAACCCACATCTTGGAGATACAAGTAATTGTTTCCAGGTGCAAGTGAATTAGCGTCACTTCTTATTGCCATTAGACCACATCTTTGCATCCAATTACCAAATGTTGCTCCAACGGCGGCGTTTGTTCCAACTTGTCCGACTAGTCCAGTTGTAGCCTCATTGTCAAAATTTGTACAAGTTGTTTGGGCAAAGGATGTCAGTTGACAAGCAGCCAATGCTAATACTATTACTATCTTCTTCATTTTTTTAATTTTTTAGGAGTTAAAACTTCATCTTTTTCATTTTGAGAAACATCGGTGTCCAGTCCCCCATCTTGTCCGGTTCCGGTTCCATTGCCGGAGTTTTGATTGCTTTTATACTCATAGCAGATAACTGTATCGCAGGTTTGACAATTAATGTCGGTAAATGTGTAGCGAATGCAGACAGTGTAAGTGCCTGTGCAACATTCTAATTTGCTCAATTGGGGCAAATTCAAATTCATCATAATCATTTTGGCAGGAAGAACAGACATGTCCACACCTTGACTCGTTTGGGCAACCCATGTAAACTCGTTGAAATAATTATCGTTGCTGCCGTCGGAGTTTTGTGCTTGCCCGCTATTTTGCCAGCCATTGCTTGAATAAATTCTTCCAGATCCATAACCATTATAAAACAGCCCCATTTGCTCATCATGCTTTGTGCAAGTGCGGCATTGCTCATCATTTACATTGTGTTCTACACTAATTATTTCGGCTTTTATTTCTTTAATTGGGTTGGCATTCAATAGTTGAAAATCGGTTCGTATTTTCATGTTGGTTTTGCTGGTATTAAGTTGCCAAAACTTCTCATTTGTCGAAACTATTTTCCAACCTTTACACACGTTGCAAATGCACGACGGCAATTTTGCCGGAGCAATTTCATTTAATACCGTGGCCGAATTTTGCTGTTGGTAGTTCAGATAAAATTCGGTGTTTTGCTCGCCAATGGGACGTTTAAACTCCACCCAAAAGCAAATATTTTGCCCAGGGATTAAGGTTATTGGGAGCACCGGAACTGGGGTCAACAAGCCACCAATATTTCTTGAAACAGGGTTGGCAACTTGGTCGGGGTTCGTTCCTGTGGGGTCTTTTGCATAAAATGTCTGACTTGGAATAACTATATTGGTGGTGCCTGCATTTTTCAAACAAACTCTGCCATAGTAATGAACAAAGCCAAGCGTGTCAAAGGCTGCTGGTTTGCATTCTACCTCAAGTAAATCGGCAACTAAACCCACACTTCTTGTATAGCCTTGAATATATTGGGTTTCGCTTTCTAAAATCCCACACTCGTCAAAATGCGATTCTACCTTCCAACCAAGCGTTTTTCCTTTTTCGTTAAAATGTGCCTGATAGACGGACTCCAACTCCCTGTTGTGCTTTACGCTTTGCTTTTTTGTTTGGGTAGAATAAATTAGGTTGTTTTTATCATCAACTATTTTGAGGACATAAAATTTCGGAGTGTTTCTGTTGTCATCATTCCATTCAAAATCTGGCCTTTCTTTTTCGGATAAATAATAATTTTTTTGGTCGGGTGGCGATTTTAGATTGGCTGCTCTACAATCGGTTTTTTTTTCACTAAGGTTACTTGCAGCGTTTGACTTTCCGAAATTGTGTGAAATTCCTAAATTCAGGTTAAAATAAGATACGTTAAATTGTTTTTCAATGGCTGGTTGCTCAACCAACAATCCTGGATTAAACTGCACCTGCCCATTTTGGTCAACACGGAAAGCATTGTTCACTTCTCGGTAGGTGTAATTGACCTTGGCTGCGGTGTAAACGTGCTGCGGATTAACAAAAATCTTGGTATTGTTGCCAATTTTATAATTAAATCTTATTCCGGTTGTCAGCCCAAAAGTTGAAACCGAGTGTTGATTGAGGTTAAATAAATCTCTCGAAATTCCTTGATAGTTAAACGTGGTTTGGTACTTGGGGATTTTTACGAAAGAAACTCCCGGTTTTATATACAACTCCGTTCCAAAGTTTGGTGAGAATACTGCATAATAGTAAACAGGCCCAAAACCAAAGGTAGTTGCCTGCCATTTCCCACTTTGTGTGTTTGAAACCGTATATAAACCCGGATTGTAAGGAATTACAGAAAAATCAAATGGATTTTTGGGGTTGTTGTTTTGTTGATTAAAATCAAAACCGAACCCAAAATTTTTGGAAAAAAGATAATCAATTGAAAGACCAAAATCGTAACCATTTTGAGCAAAATCTCTAAAATTACCTAAGGGTTTGTTGTAACCAACATAGGGTTTAACGGTCAAATTTGTTTGTGCTAAAGAAGTATTGAAAGCACCAATCAAAACTAAAAGGGGAAGAAATAGCTTAACCCATTTTGACCAACTGAGTAGCGGCGGATTTTTCCCTTTCTGGAAATTTACAACGATATTTTTCATTACATTTTTACCGTTTGTACGGTTGCAATGAAAAACCTAACCTGAGTTTGAGATTTTTTTTTGAAAAATTTTAAAACACCAATTTTCTCAACGGATTTCTTAATTTGTTGAGCAGCTTTTGGCCTTTTCGTTTAATTACTTCATCGGTTGAGTTTGACTCTATTAATTTGCTTAGAACATTTTCTGCCTTTTCATTTTGCTTTAGATTTAAATAGGCCAAAGCCAAATTATATTGTGCAATATCAAACCACATACCTTTTACTTTTCCCAAATTTTCGATGGCTTTTTCCGGCTCACTCAGCTCCATAAAACACATTCCGCCATAAAATAATGTGGTATCATTTGCAGGTTGAATAGTCTGAAAAACCTTGGCAGCTTTCTCAAATTGTTGGGTGTTGTAATATTCCATGGCGGAGTCAACCAAACTTTTTTCTCCCCCCAAAACCGTTACATAATCAGGAACTGACGAATAGGATGAACGGTAAATTTTACTTTCTGTAAGTTGCCAATTGGCATACAAAATTAAACCGGCAGCACCCACAATCAATAGCGAAGCTGCATATTTTAGCCAACCATAACTCTGTTTATCAATGGGTTTGTCAAACTGCCTAATTTGGTCTTTTAAATCGGCAAGAGTTTGGGCGTTTGCTACATTATGAGCTGCCTCAAAAAGTGCCACTTCTTTTCTAAAATTCTCATCTTGGGCATATAATTTTTTATAGAGAGTCAGTTCGTCTGGACTAATAACTCCATCAAAATACTTCTCAATCAATGTTTCGTAATTTTCCATTTTAGTTCAATAAATCAAGAATTGAAGGGTTTTGTTGAATTTGAATTCTTATTTCTTTCAGGCAAAGATTTTTCTTATTCATAACCACCTGCGAATTTTGATAACCAAGTTGTTCGGCAATTTCGGTCATGTTGTAATTCAATGCCCAAAGGTTGAGCACTTCTTTGCATTTATCTTTAAGTGTGCTAAGCACTTTATTTAAATTTTGTTTTAACTCATTTGAAATCAGCGGAAAGCTGTGTTCGTAGGAAATTTCATTATCCTGTGTTTCTTCCCATTTTTGATGAACCTGTTTTTTGCGAAGTTTCTTAAACCAAATTCGTTTGCAAATAGCAATAATATAGGTGCTTATTTTACTGTTTTGCTCAAACAAGCCCTTTCGCACATTGAGCACAAAAGCAGCCATGCCTTCATAAAAAATGTCATCCACCTCATCTTTATCCTGAACAAGTGATAAAAGCGTACTTTTAATTTTATCGCCTTCTTGATTCAAAATATGTAGCACGGCAATGTTTCGCTCGGCTTCATTACCTTTAATGGCAAAAATTAAGCTGTCATCATTAGGGAAAGGACTAATTACTTTTTTGCGAAACATATAATCAAAGGTCAAAATTAACCTTTCTGAAAATGAATAGCAAAGGTGAGTAGCATCTGTCTGAAATGTGTGCAAGGGTGCATAAGCCGTATATTTTACAAAATCATTTTCAATCATTTTTCTTGATTTCATAGGTATAGTACGGCAATGACAAAGAATCTAACATGAGGTTTGTTTTTTTAAGAGAAAAACCATTCAAATTTTTAGTATTGAAATAAAACGTAGTATTTTCGGATTTTTCGCATCAGCAAATTAGGTTTTGTGATGTTGAGGTACTTAACCCAAAAAATAAAACAATGATTTACGCAACAAGAATTATCAAAAATCTGCAACTAAGAGCTGTAACAGCGTTAATGTTGCTATTTGCCATATCGTTAGCATGGTCCGCCGATTTTACAACAACAACTTTACTACCTGACACCACCCAAATAACTTTTAACCATGAAAATGATTACCCAGGTTATTATGAGAATGCCAACGGACAAATGCCCGATGAAGGTTGGAGTTATTTTTGGATAACCGATGAAGGAATAGTGAGCCATTCGCAAGTTGCAAAGTTTATTTTTCATAATATAGGTTCGCATGAAGTTACACTGGTTTTAACTCCACGAAAGCGACCCGAAACAGTGGGGCAAGTTGTTTTTATTGATACCATTAATGTTACAAACACCGGCACAGGATTAAACGGAGACTACACCAATGCTCCGATTGGGTTTCATGCGGAAGCCAAAGTAGGAAAGCAATTGTATGTTATTTTACCGCTTAGAGGGCAATGCCCAAAACTAGATTCATATCTTTATGAATTAACTTTTGATGATATGCTTTTAAGCAATCCAACCCCTATGAACACGTTGCCAAATTTGCATTTCGACCCCATTATAGGTGGCAGAATTACTTTTGACTATAGTGGAACGGCAACAGCAGAGCAAACACTGGTCGTTCGGTTTAATGTGATGGGCAATGATGGCGACAGTGCAATGTTTTTATATACGATTAGCAATCCGATTAACGTGCCGTGTACAGAAATGGAGGCAACAGCCCTCATTAGCATTGGCCCATACGACCCCAACTACAAACAGGCGGATGTGGCCGGCATAAATGTGGACCTAGATATGGCCGCTCGCCAAAATCAAACCTTGGTGGAATACACTATTCATTACCAAAACATTGGCCGAGGCCCTGTTGATTCTATTACTATTGAAGATAAATTGCCGCCACATTTAACTTTTTTTAGCCCAACCGGAAGCAGCCACGCCGTTACTGCCTTCAATTATTATCCAAATCAAAAAAAGTTGGTTTGGAAAATTGGAAACATGACCAACTCTCGGGTAAATATTAGAGGCACCAATCAAAATGGCATCGTGCCAATTAATGAAACACAAGGTTGGGTAAAATTTTCGGCATATATTGATAAAGAAGATACCCTGCAATACAACAGAAACAACAGTTGCTATTGCCTAGCCAACAAGGCCACCATTTGGTTTGAAGATTTAGACCCTATTGAAACCGAAGCCGATGTGATACCCATTGGTGGAAAAGGGTGTTTTTTACCCGATGTGAATGACTCTCTTAATCGAAAACTTTACGAAATAGTTTGCGGCAACACTTCCAACCATAACGGTGGAAAGGTCTCAATTTCAAAACCCAAAAATGAAATGAATTATTTGCTGGTTTACCCCAACCCAACAACCGATGTAGTGAAGTTGAAAATACCTGTTTTGGGTGTAGAAAAAGCTGTATTGATAGACGCAATTGGAAGGCAATATTTTGCTGAAATAAAAA
The DNA here is from genome assembly GCA_020635395.1 of Flavobacteriales bacterium. NCBI lineage: Bacteria > Pseudomonadati > Bacteroidota > Flavobacteriia > Flavobacteriales > Flavobacteriales bacterium. Next base: position 251,914 of record JACJZV010000001.1, on the reverse strand, counting down.
ATCATGAACTGGATATGAGCCAATTGGCGGAGGGTTTTTATCTGTTAAAATTGGAAGCCGAAGGCACTATTTACACTTCCCGAATTATGAAATTGTAAGTCTTAAATTCCGCTCAATTCGAGAGATTCTAAAAAAGAGTGCTTATTATTGGCACTCTTTTTTTATGCAAAAAATTGCATTTGGCATATTAGCTCTCGTTTTTGCAGGCATTTTTGGTGTGTCTGCCCAAAGCCTTGAAGAGTTAAAAAAACAGAAACAAAAAATCATGTATTCGGGAGAAGGGTTGGTGGTTCAAATAAACCAACTTCAAAAGTTGATTTCTACCATTCCGACGCAACCCCAATACGAACTTTTTAAGCATATCTCCTTGGGCTACACTTTGGCTCATTTATACAGCAATATTGGCGATTTTGACCGTGCCATTGAGATGAATTATGTTGCCCTACAGTATTTTACCAAACAAAAGAACGACATTGAGCAAATGTGGTGTCATAACGATTTGGGAGTTTATTTTACAAACAAAAGTCAACACGATAGTGCTTATAACCACTTCTTAAAAGGCTATCAACTTGCCGAAAAAAATAAGTTGATTTCTGAAAAAATTGATATGCTGGATGGACTCAGCTTTTCCTCTATTGCTTTGAAAGACTTTGTTTCGGCAAAAAACTATCTTCAACAAGCGGAAAACCTGTTGAACTCAACAAAAGGAAAGGACAAAGATATCCAGTTGGTCTATTTTTATTTCAACCAGGCATTGTTTTACAAACGACAAAATGATACTGAACAGGCTGGTGTTTTTTTCGAAAAATCTATACTTGCCGGAAATGATTTGAACGAACGAAAATTGGTTCATGTGAGGATGGAGTACGCTCATTTGCTAATAAATACGTATCCTCAAAAGGCTAAAAATCAATTGGTAAAAAACCTTGAATTTTATGATTTAAAAAACAACCCGAACGCAAAAGATCCTTATCTGATTGAGACATATATGCTGCTTGCCAAAATATCCGTTGCCGAAAAAAATAATCAACTGGCATACGAGTTTGTAAACAAATCTGAAAAACAATCAAAATATTTTCATGAGCTTTATCAGTTTGACAAGTCAAAATTATTTTTAAACGAAATTAGGAGAGTCAATTTGGAATTGGGGATAGAGGTTTGCCTCAATTTATACCGTCAAAGTTCGGAACAAAAATGGTTGGAAAAAGCCATCGAATTTGCTGATCAATCCAAATCAAATGTGCACAAAGAGCGATTGGCCTTAAATAGAATTACAAATAACAACAGCCAAACGGCACTTGTTACCAAACGAATGCAATTGCTTTACCAAATAAATGAATCTGAACAAAGCGAAAAAACGAAACTCAGAGCCTCGTTAGATTCGATAAATCAGCAGTTGTTTGGTGCAATAAATGCAAACCAAAAAGACTTTTTGGTAAAACTATTACAATCAAAAATGGCCGATAATCAGGCTGTTTTGCATTATACCCATTCAGATTTTGCGGTTTATGCTTTTTTGGTTCAAAAAAATAACATTACCTATCAAATTTTGGATCAACGGTTGTTAACATCGATTCCTAAGTTTTATCAACTTTGTCAATCGCCCAATTCTTCTCTAAATGAATTTAAAACAATAGGTTATGCAATCTTCAATGATTTTATAGAACCCTTGCTGGGCAATGGAAAAGACATCCAACAATTAATAATTATACCCGACCAGGAACTAAGTTTTCTTCCATTTGAGGCATTACCCACTGCACCAACCGGAAAAAGTTGGAGCGGAATCAACTATTTGATGAATCAATACACCATAAGTTACGCCTTTTCTGCAGAAGCCTTGATCTCTTCAAACCCACGAACTGCAAAGTTTTCATATACATATGTCGGTTTTGCTCCGACAAATTACAACCATGACTTTGCCTCGTTGCCCAACAGCGAAGGACTAATCAATAATTTTAGCTCCACTTTTAAAGGCCTCTCTTTTACTCGGGCGGCGGCTAACTATCACCGAGCGGTTTCAACCACCAACTCAAAGATTATTCATTATTACACCCATGGCCAATCAATAGATTCTGCCTTTGCGGCTTCATATATTGTTTTAGCGGACCGCAAATTCTATGTTTCGGATATTTTGAATTTGAACTACCAGACCGATTTGTGTGTGATAAATGCATGTAAGGTAGGCTTAGGAAAACAATATTCCGGCGAAGGAATTACCAGCGTTTCTTGGGCATTTTCAGCTGCCGGATCCTCACATGTTTTAAACTCACTTTGGAATTTAAATCAATTTACCACGGATAATCTTACCACCCGGTTCTTAGAAGATTACCATAAAAAGCCTTTTGCTAGCCAAAATCTAAAAGATGCAAAACTTGCTTGGTTAGCAAACAAAAATATAATGGATAATCAAAAGCAGCCCTACTATTGGGCGGGTCAATTGTTATATACCAATACACTATATATTCATCCATCCGAAAGTTTGCTGAGCAGAATATGGGTTTGGCTGATTTTATTTATACTTTTTGGACTTGGGATATTTTGGTTAAAAAACCATTATAAAAAGAGAAGAGCTGCCTCCCGGCAGCCCCTCAGACCCTAATTGAATGAATATGAATTATTGTGTCGTGTTAATCTTTTCTTTCAATTAATATTTACTTAACATTATGAAATCACATTACACTTATCCTTTTTCAGATATTGTTCCAATCGATTTAAAACTCAAGAAAAAAATAAAAAATACTGATAATCAGTATATTAAAAAATAATGCCGCTAAAAGAAAGTGAAACTTATTGTCTATTTTGTTAGACGAACTATCCCAACGAATTGTCCTTTATAGTTTTAAAGAACGTAATTAGCTCATCAATATAGTCGGGTGATAGATTTAGGTTGGAAACCTTTAGTGTCTTGGATTGGCTTTCGCCCGTTTTTCGATATTCAAGAATCGAATCCTTTATCACATCGATATGCTCTAACTGGCTCCATTTAAGCAATTCCTTTTTGATTAAAATTTCGCGATCATCAATTTTTATCACGGTTCTTAAACGACGAATAATGCTTTGAACGCATAAAACTAAGAGAACCAGCGAGGCAACATGTGTTGCGGCAGCAATCAATTTGGTAGTTTCATCCTCATTTGATCGAAAAATCCAAATAGTGACCAAACAAAGACCAATAAAAAAGACAGAAAGCCACGGCATTATGCCTAAACTACGATGAATTTTAATAACGTCATCACCACCATATTTTTTGGAGGCAGAAACCAACTTAGCCCTATTTATTTCTTCCAACCTTTGGTTATATTTTTCTTGGTAAGCCGCTTTCTTTTTGCCCCATAAAAATGGAGTGTTGGCCAGCATTGATCTTTTCAAGAAGGATGTTTTGGCCAGCTCTTCACTTGTTTTTGGATTGGCCGAATGTTCTACCATCCATTTTTTCCATAAAGCCACCTGCCAAAGACAGAAAATAAATAATAATACACCAACTGCTAATAGGGTTATTAATGCAAAAACGGGAGTAATGTATTGAACAACCAAACCCCAAACAAGCAGCGACAGGACTATTGTTACGATAATAATTGGCAATACCAATATTCGGAAAACGCCCCTGCGGTGTGCTTTGCTTACTGAAACTTTATTTGTCATACAACTTATTTTCCACCTAAATATTTACAATTCATAATGGCGGATGCCCCTTCAAACTTAACACGTTGTTTGTCATAGCCAAAGCAATCTTTAAGTGTTTTGGTAAAATTGGCATCTCCCATACTTATTTCTATGTCGGTCATGGTAAACTGGCTTGGGTGTTCATGGCCAGTAGCCATGGCCAATTCCAAAAGCTCTTTTCTAAAAGCCTTTACATAGTTGTAAAACCTATCCGATTTTAAAGGCACATTAATGCCCGACTGTAGCCATTTGTTTTGGGTGGCCACTCCTGCTGGGCATCTATTGGTATGGCATGTTTGGGCTTGTATGCAGCCAATGCTCATCATGGCTTCGCGTGCCACATAGATAAGGTCGGCACCCATTGCAAAAGCTTTTGCCGCCTGAGCCGGAAGCCCAAGTTTTCCGCCGGCTATCCAAACTATTCTATCGGCCAAATCTTTTTCTTTAAATATTTTATACACCGTGCTGAAGGCATAAAACAATGGCAACGACACGTGGTCGGCAAAACTTGGCGGAGCAGCACCCGTGCCTCCTTCTCCTCCATCTATGGCAATATAATCAGGTCCTGTGCCGCGTTCTTTTATTTTGTCGGCCAAATAATGCCATTGCTCTGTTCGACCTACTGCAGACTTAATGCCTACAGGCAAGCCAGTTCTTTCGGCAATTTCTTCTATAAAATTTAACAAACCATCCACATCGTCAAACGCCGAATGAAATGCCGGAGAAATAACATCTTTACCCAACGAAACTCCTCTTATCTGGGCTATTTCAGGGGTAATTTTTGCAGCTGGAAGCACGCCTCCTTTTCCAGGCTTTGCCCCCTGAGATAGTTTTATTTCGATGGCCTTTACAAATGGATTGTTTTCAACCAGCTTTTCTAATTTATCCAAAGAAAATGTCCCATCGTCATTTCTTACTCCAAAATATCCAGTGCCAAATTGAAAAACAACATCAGCTCCTGTGCTATGATAAATGGAGAGCCCTCCCTCTCCTGTGTTTTGATAACAGCCTGCCTTTTTTGCACCTCTATTGAGCGACTCAACGGCTTTGCCAGATAATGAACCATAGCTCATTGCCGAAATATTTATTACAGAGGCCGGACGAAAAGGTTTCTTTCTGTTGTTATACAATCCAATAACTTTGGCACATGGCACAAAATCTTTGTGTTCCAAATTCGGGTGTTCATCGGGCATTTTAAAACCAAAAAGGTTCGGTTTTATAAAATGATAATTTGGCTCATGAATATCTTTATCTGTGCCAAAGCCTTCATAATTATTCTCATTTTTTGAGCTTGAATATATCCAGCTGCGTTCGCTTCTGTTGAAAGGCAATTCTTCACGATTATTTGCAACAATATACTGACGAAGCTCTGGGCCAATTTTTTCGAGCATATACCTAAAATGACCCACCAACGGAAAATTGTGTGATATGGCGTGTCTCTTATTGAAAAAAACATCTCTTATAACCACCAAAAAGGCGAATACCAATATCCAACCCCACCACGAAATATTTTTAAAATATTCCATACTTATTGTTTTGTAACCTCAATAACCATGGCCACCGTCTTTTTATCGCCAATAGTCGCATCAAAATGAACGTTGGCTCCTGATTGAAACGTTACCCCTGTCATGGCATACTGACTTAACACGGATTGCACCTTTTGAGCATAATTGCCGGTGGCTTGATTGATTAGCCTATTTAATTCGCCGTGGTCAAGTTCCACTTTGCTTACAACTACTGCCATGCGGTCGGCATTTCCTATGTTATCGGCCATTAATGATTCGGTGCGAGGGAAAAGCCGAGTACCGGTTATTCCGCAATAGGCTGAGTGATTTTTTTTCTGAGGATTTGGGAACAAAACGTAACTGCTGCCATCGGTTTCTTCACCAAAAACATAAATGTAACATTCAATGCTATTGGTTACTTCAATTTTAAATCGCGTTCCTTTGGCAATGTTGTTCGAGGTTCTAAAAATTCCATTTCCTAAATGGGTTAAAGGAATGTTTTTTAAATTGTCGGAGGTAACCAATCCAAAATCCACGGATAATTTATTGGGGTCGAGGGCAGGTGCATTACCCATTGGGTATAGTCCATAAGCTTCTCTTGTAAAATACTCAAAATCAGAATATTTTATCCAAAACAAGCCTCTGTCTCCCCAGTCTTCTCCCCAACTGTTCATTATTTGAAAAGCTCCACCTTCGAGGTTGTCGTCATACCCAATCACACACATTGCATGTCCGCCAAATCCGGCCATATTTCGGTCTCTGCTTGTAGGATGCCAAATTTTTCTACCCATCATATCACTCATAAACGAGCCTCCTACCAACATACCTATTACCACCGGCCCGCCTTGCGAAAGATTTTGTTTGATGGCTGAAATGTCGGTTCCTCCTTCGTTTTCCCATAACCTTTGAAAGCCTCTTGTTCTGTATTGGGTGGCCATTGCCATTTGGTTTTGCGATGGCGTTCTGTTGCAATCATATTCATCATAGCTAAACTCGTTGAACGGCAAAACCCCATATTGCTGCATTTGCTGCATGGCATTGTGTATGTAAGCACCTTGACAATTGGGAAGTTTTATAAAATTATAAAGTGATGATGGGCTAAAAGCCACTTCTTTGCCGCTTACTCCTTTTGATTTTGCATGTAGAATGGTTCGAGCAGCATACGAACTACTCCAAGCCACGCACGAACCCTGCGACCCCTGATTTAGCCGTGGAGGACAAAACTGTTCTAAACTTACTCTGCTCGGAAGACCACTTTTGTAGTTGGTAGCCAAAGGTTCATACAATTCTCCTTGTTCATAGACTTCCTGTTTCATATCCAACCCGCGGGAGAATGGCGAAACTATATCGGCATCGGCGGTTTCGCCTCCACCTAAAAGATTTCCACCAAAAAAATAAAACAAAACTCCTATGGCTATTACACCCAAAAGCAACTTCGGTTTTTTTATTAAAAACTTGAAAATATAGGGTAGAAATAATAGAAGAATTGGGGGTATTCCACCTCTTTTTCCTCCAGTGTCGTTGTTTTTCGGTTCTTGTGGGTCGTCCACCATTCTAATAGGCATAGCAAATTATTTTTTTAGTACGAAACAAAAATAATTTTTCTGCGTCAAAACAACTCACTCCATGACATTTATCGTACCGCTTACTCTCTTAAACTCTCCGTTGCAAGCACGATAATCAATTAAATAGATGTATGCGTCTAACTTAACCCTTTTGCCTTTGTACGTTCCATCCCAAAACTGAGCTTCACTATCTTCGGTATCAAAAAGTTTTTCGCCCCAGCGGTTGAACACTCTAAAATGGTATTCGGGTTGCAGAATTATTTCGGAAAAGGGAAATGTTTCGTTTAGTCCATCGCCATTGGGGCTAAAAGCATTGGCAATAAACAACTCGTTGGGCATGGCATTTACATCTATGGCCACATGAAGGGTGTCGTAGGTAAAACACCCATTTTCGTCAACCACTTTTAGTATGTGATTTCCGGAATCTTGGGTGGTAATGTATGGTTCATTCGACCCACTGTTCCATTGGTAGTGCAAAAACTTTTTGGGTGTTCCAATGGTAACCGCTTCGCGTAAACAAATGGCCGTATCATTGCCCAACTCAAATTCAGGCGAATTAGTTAAGGTAAGCCTTATGGTGTCAGATTTTTCGCAGCCATTGGTATCTTTTACCCAAACATAGTATTTGCCGGGGGTTGTTACCGTGTTTGTTTCCAGAGTAGAATTGTCGTACCACAAATATTCGGCCATGGCTGGGGGGGCAACCATTAGTCGGTATAAATTATCGCAGTAGTTGGTGTCATTGCCCAATTCTAAACGAATAATTGGGTTTTCAATATAAAATGTATCACTGCTTTTGCAATGTTTTTCCCAAACCGTTACCCAATATTTTCCTTCTGCATTTATTTCTTTAAATCTTCCGGTAGAGCCATCGTTCCACAAATAGGTGTCGGGTCGTTTACCTGCATCGTATATTTTCGAAAACTCATTGCATATAAATAAATCTGGCCCCAAATTGGGTTTGTACGAAACATAAACCAAAGAAGTATCATATTTTGAGCAACCTCTTGGGTTGGTCACTTTTACCCAATAATACCCTGATTTACCAACATGAACTTTTGAAAAAGTATCTACACTTGAGGTACTCCAAAGGTATTTGTAGTTTGGCTGACCGGTGGCCACCAAATCGAGGTCTATTGCTTCTTCGGAGCAAAATAATGAATCGGGGGTAATGGTAAACACAGGCAAATCGAGCTTTAAGTCTATTGTATCTGAACCTTTACAATTTCCATAATAGGCTGTGGCAACATATCTTCCAATTCTATTTACAGACAAAATGGGTGTTATCTTTCCGTTGTTCCAAACTATTTTGGTTGCATCGAATATGTTTGGGGTTAAGAAAACATTTACCGAACTGTCGCAGAAATACTGATCTGGCCCCAGTTTTATATCAATTTTAGATTTGATGTTTACTTTAAATTCATAGTCGGCCTCGCACAAATCGTTTTTGGCGTGCAACTTTACAGTGTATGTCCCGTTTCCTGGATATATCCATGTTGGGTTTACGTCGTGACTTGTGTCGGCATCTGTGGTGGGGTCGCCAAATTCCCATCGATATTCTTTGGCTTTTAAGCTTTTGTTCAAAAAGTTTACGGTGTCGGAACAATTGTATGTAAATGCCGATGACCCTGCGGCCGTAATAAAATTTGCCACTAAGGTAGTGGTACATTCTCGGACGTTAAATTGATAATCTCGATAGGTTTCGCCAACCAACACTCCGTTTCTATATTCTTTTACTTTAATACCGATAACGTATTGACCCACGGTGGTTGGCAGCAAGGTAATCTCCCCCGTCTTGGGGTTTATTTCCATTTTCGGATTTCCGGTTACCTGATTGCTCGTGGCAAAACTATTTCCCCAAATTATGTTGTTGAATGGTGGTGCTTTAAACAAACCAGCACCCTTATTATCGGGTCGAGGCCGATCTTGTGAGGCACCCGAATAAGGCTGATAAAGCTCATATACCAAACTATCTCCATCGGGGTCTGAGGCCGAGTGGTCGAATTTTAATGGGGCATCTGTACACAAATAATTTGGTGGTAACTCCTTAAACACCGCACTGTTGTTGTATGTTGTTGTTTCTGTTCCCGGAATTTTTACCCAGTAGGTAGCTCCGGTGGCTTCGGGGTTCACGATATTGTTTATGGTATGGTTTCTACAGCACCGTTGAAAAGCCAAAATTACGCCTGATGTTCCAGGATTTATATCAATCGATTTGGTGTAAATATACTGGCTAACACAGGCATCTTGCGGGGGTATAAGGCATTGATAATGAATTTTGCTTAAATAGGTTGGCCCCGTTCTGAAAAAATCTTCTTGCCGTATGTAAGAATTTGAGCCTGCATCCCAAATACTTACAATTGCAGTTTCATCTGATCGAATAGCCGTTGAGTCACCATTTTGGCAGTCTATATAAAGTTTTAAGGTTACCAAATATTGATCTGTTCCTATCTTTTTGTAATAAAAATCTCCCCCAACAATGTGGGTGGCTTGCACCGCAAAAAATGCAATTAGACAAATCGATACTAAAAAGGCTTTCTTCAATTAAGGTTGTGTTTTGTTTTTGAACGTCACTCCGTGATTCATATTTCAAACCTACACAAAAATAAATAACTTTTGATTCGCTTTATTGTCACATTTGAGTAACGGCACAAATTCTTTAACCAAAAATCTACATACCGCTAAGTTGCTTGTATTTTTCCAAAAACTGCATTGCCACCTGAGGTTGATTGTTTCTTGTATAAATCTGATATAAATAGTTGTAGGGTGGTGCAAAATTGGGGTTCATCCTTGTGGCGTATTCCATATATCCAGCGGCTTCTTGATCTTTCTTTTGATTAAAATAGACTTCGCCCATTCTAAACGCCAATTGATAATTTGCCCCTCCATTGTTGAATGCTTCCTGATAGTTTTTTAGGGCATTGAACATATCGTTTCTGGCATAGGCTATATCTCCCAAACCAGCATAAGCACTACTAAAATTGGGTTTCAGCTCCAACGACTTTTTGAAATTGCTTTCTGCCTCGGCCAAAACTTGCTGCGGATTTCCGTCTGCCTGATTGGTCAATGCATCGGTATATAATGCCCGACCCATATACATGTAGCTATAAAAATCTTCAGGGCATCGTTCTATGCTTTTTGCTGCCCACGTTTTTACCTCACCGTATTTTCCTTGACTCAGTTTTACCAAAGCCATGGTTCTATAGCCTTCGGGTTCGGCAGGGTCGTATTGAATGTAGTCTGCCACCAATTTTTCAGCCGAATCAACTTGGTTTTTTGCCAACAAATCATTAGCTATCTGTAAGTTATGATTTTCCCTTTTTACAATGGCGGCAATCGGAACCCCATCAACTTCTATGGTTTGAATGGTGCCTTTTGGTGGGAAATACCCGTTTTTTATCATCGTGGGAGACAGTGTTCGGGTGGTCCATATTGCATAATCCCACTCTTTTTTATTCCACTCCAAATCTTTGCTCCAATCTACAAACATAGGTTGCAATTTGTTCAATTGCTCTGCCAATGGTTTCCGTTCCTTTTGCAACTCTTCTATTTGAGGCTTTGTCTCGGCTTCTGTGAGCAAGTTCTCTTTTTTGTAATGATTTAACCGGTCAATTTCATCATCTATCCGCTCTATTTTTCTGCGTAACTCTCGTATTTCTTTGCCATTTTCTTGGTAGCGATCGGCATAATACTGCATACTAAAAATTTCGTTGTTTGACCGAACAATTTTTCGTTCACCCTTAAAATCTTCATGCTTCAACAACCATTTTATGGCTTCTTTCGGCGATTGATTCCAGTAGTCCATTTCATAATTACCGTAAGCTCCTTTTACACCTCCCACAAATTCGTTAAAATAAAGGTATTCGTATGGATGGTTTTTGTACATCCAAATGCCCACCCACAATATGCCCACTGTCAAAAATGCGGTTGAAGCCAATCGAACAATTTTGTTTTTAAACTGTAAAAGTGTATCCCAACCCACTGCGGCAAGCACTACCAAGCCGGGCAATACAAACAATACGTGTCTCCATGAGTTGTATAGGGCTGAATCTTTGTAAATTATATACGCCACCGGAAACACAATGGCAAATACCAGCATGGCCATTGTCCATTTTTTGTAGTTTTTAAATTTAGTAATTGCCGTGACTATCAACCAAACAAGACCCATTACCACTACGATGGGCAGTGTTATTGCCATGAGTTTTGGGGCATAATACCACGGAAAATCTTTCATATAGTAGCGTTGCCCTTCAAACAATTCGTAAATGTGTACTAAATCAAAATCGGCTTGTCTTTTTAATACCAAAAACGGATGACTGAATGGAGCTTGCAACGCCGATGGCCAGAAAATAATGCCAATAAAATAGGCTATGGCAATGGCTAATCCGCCGCCAAATAGATATTTCCCGATGCTGCCGAAAGACTTGCCGTTTTTTAGTTGGGCTAAAAATTTAATTCCTAAAAACATAACTAAATAGGCAAAAACCATCATACCTCCTGCCCGTATGCTGAATAAAATTCCCATGGTTAAGCCTGTCATTACCAGTGTTTTTACCTTTATTTTTGGCATTTCGATGGCCATGCGAATTATGTAAAACAAACTGACTATGTAGAAAGCCATAAAGGGCAAATCTTTTTGATTATTGGCCGCATGTCCCCAAAAGGTAGGAGTAAACAGAAGTAATAAAAGTGCCACAACCCCTGTTCGCCAACTACCTATTTTTCGTGCTGTTAAACCAGTAAATAGCAGACCGAGAAAGGCAAACAAACTCAGCACGATGTGGCGGGTTTCGTAGGTATCAAATGGAGAAATGTAATCTTCGGCAAATTGGCAGGTAAGGTTTACAAAAGGACCGTAGTTTACTAAATGGTTGTGCAATTTTCGGGTGGTGTCAAGGCATCGAGTGTCTTCCCCTCCGGTTTCAAAATAGTTGATTACTTCTTTAAAATAATCTCTATCCTCATGTTCATCCCATGTTGCACTATAATCAAAACTCAATGACGGCAGCATAACCAAACCTATCAAGGCAATAAGCACAAAACTGAGCCTGTATATACCCGAATTCCCATTACTAAAATTGGACGATTTAAGATTTTTTATTGGATTGGTAACAAACCAATTCCATCTGGCACTGCACGCAGAAAGTATATGTTTTATGTAAGGTATTTTGGCTTTTTCAGCACCCGAATACTCTACTGTTTTTGCCGACAAACCTGACAAAACAGCTCTGTTGGCTAATTGTGTTTCGGTGTGACTCAACACAAATTGGTCGAGTATGTTTTTTTCAATAAGTGTTTTTCGTTCAAAAATGGCGATACCGCTTTCAAAACCATTGTTTTCTACCAAACCAACCAATTTGGTAAAAAATCGACCGATTCGTTGCCCAAAACTTGGTTTATTTTTCGATACGGGTAAATAGACCGTTGACTCAGATGCCTTCGCACTGCGGCCAGCTTGTGCTATTTTTGAAATATCCGAAACGTGGGCTACATTCAAAACGGCCACAAGCTCTTCGGTCATTTCTGCTAATTTTTGCAAAACCTCATCGAGCGAATTAGCTGATTTTCCGACCATTAAAACGGCCTGATTCTGAATTGAATTGGCTGCATTTTTCAGTTCATCCGTATCAACTCCGGTAATCAAAAAACAGATACTTCTGTTGACAGATACCGTGGTATTTTTTTTCTTTTTATCAACTATTTTAGCCATTGAGCCACTTTTATTTTTGAGAAATCAAAACTATAAAAAGTATAGCACATAGCGAAGCGGTCTTTGTGATTTCGTAATTATAAGATTATCAAGTCAACAATAAATAATCCCAATCTTTTATTTCAAACTGTTTTGCACTCTGCTTCTAATATCCGACAGCTTTTGATCTACCAATAATTTACCATCTCGAAATACCTCTTTCAACTCCCCTTTCTGTTCTTCTTGCCAAGAAACTCTGTCAAACATTTTATATCGTCCATTCTGCAATTCGAGTTTTATCAAACCTTTGGCAGATTTTTTTGTGCCATCATCGGTTATGGGGTCTTTGTAAATTTCCCGACCAATACCATCAACCTCGCCATAAGTAGCTTTCATGGCAAAACCAAAAGTGTCGCGTGTGTTGTATTGATAGGTAAACGAGCCAATGCCAAGCACCACATTGGTAGAAGCAAAGCCATTTTGCATCAGCCTTTGGCAAATTTCCTTTGCTCTGTCTAACGTAATGCTGTCGCCGTAAATGGCTCCAATATGAGTATCTAATTGTTTGAAGCCTTTTGTATTTATCTGGCCTCCAAAAACATCCCACAGCAATTGTACAACACCCTTTTGCTCTGCCTCCGATTTTCCATTGGGGTTTCCGCATAAAATATCGGCAGGATTACCGCTATCGGGTCTTATCACTACTTTCCCGTCCCGAGCAAGGATTTTTTCTTTAAGATTTGGTAAAAACACGGTTAGCACTTTCCACAAATCCCATGTATCAGAAACGATGGATACAATGCCGGATGGGTATATTTCGGTAATCAATCGTTTGAAGGTTTCTTCCTCACCAACATTTGTGCCCATGCACATTACCGAATGTTCGGTGGCTGCTACGGAACCACCAATTAGTTCGGTATCTGAGTTTGCGTTATAATAGTCTTCCAAAAAATCGATAGCCGGTATGGTGTCGGTGCCATTAAAACTCAATAAATGCCCAGCACCACTAATTAATGCCGCTTCCAGCCCGCCTAAACCACGCATAGAAAAGTCATGTGCCTGCCAATTTACAAACTCGGCTATATCTGATGTTTTGGCAGCATAATCGTTTAAAAGAATGTGATATTGCCGAGCTATTGTGGCCGAATTGCATGGTAACCAAATGGTGGTAGAGAGCAATGTTTCAAAATAATTTGTTAGCCAAAAAAAATCAGGGTGGGTATTATACATGGTCATCATGGGCATTCTTATTGGCACACTTGCACCCTCGGGAACTGCCTTAAAAACCATTGGAATATAGCCAAGATCATGCAAATCGGCTATGTGATTAACACCCACTTGATTTGGCCCCAAATAGTTGTTAATTCTTCGAGCGTACTTTGACAGAACCTCGCTTTTTGGTTTGTCAAAAAACTCGGTTTGAAATTGCCCAAGAATGTACTTCTTTAAGAAATACTGCAAGCCAAAAAAGACCACCTCATCGATTCCGTCAATACGGCTTCGTCTTGGAGTCCAGTTGGAGTAAACTAAGGTAGTTTGTGGTGGATACTGCCTTCGGTGATCCACTTTGTAACCATCGGTAAGAATTAAAGGATTCATTTTATTTTCGTTTTTTTAACTTAATGATTAAACTTTTTTTTATGGACCATTTGGGTATATAATCGATAATTTTCCTCATCGAAGCAGACAAAAATGATTTCTTCAATGGATTGAGACTCATACCCAAAGCAGACCTCAAGGGCTATTTGAGCGGCTTCAATTTTCGGAAATTTGTAAATTCCTGTACTAATGTTTGGAAAGCAAATTTTAGCAATACCGAGTTGGTCTGCCAGCTGCAAACTATTTTGGTAGCAGTTTTTAAGTAATTCTTTTTCGCTTTTATTACCTCCGTTCCAAACCGGCCCAACCGTATGTATTACAAATTCTGCCGGCAAATTTCCTGCTGTAGTATAAACTGCCTCGCCCGTTTTGCACGACCCTTGCCGAGCAATAATCTTTCTGCATTCTTCCAAAATCTTTTTCCCACCTGCTCGGTGAATCGCTCCATCAACCCCTCCACCACCCAGTAACGAACTGTTTGCTGCGTTTACAATTGCCCCGCAATGTACTTTGGTAATATCACCCTTAATAACTGAGTATTTCATGCAAATTGATTTTATGAACATGAACATTATTAGCAACACTGTCGGTCGAAAAAATTCCATCAAAATGTAACTGCAACTCTTCCACTCCCTGACTAAAAATGCCATGACTCACGGCTAAAAAAAGTTTACCGGCTCCTTTTTGTTTTAATTCTTTGGCCAAGCCTATAAACGTTCTTCCTCCATCACAAATATCATCTACGAGCAAACACGGTGTGCCTTTTAAATAAGACTCCAATACCTTAAAACCGGTAAGTGTTCTTGTTTTTACATCTCTATGTTTGCTACATTCAATCAAATGTTCCATTTGTAAAAATTCGGCCAATTGGTAAGACTTTTTTAATGCTCCGGCATCGGGAGACACCAATGAAACGGGCAAACCTATACGCTCTATGACCTTGCTTATGAAGTTGTGATTGGATAAAATTTGACAATTGTTGAGCAATGCTGGTGCCACATCGGAGTGAGGATCGAAAACGGTGATTTTTGCAAAACCA
Source organism: Flavobacteriales bacterium (assembly GCA_020635395.1). Taxonomy (NCBI): domain Bacteria; kingdom Pseudomonadati; phylum Bacteroidota; class Flavobacteriia; order Flavobacteriales; species Flavobacteriales bacterium. The sequence continues at coordinate 236,854 of JACJZV010000001.1, read as the reverse complement.
CAGTGGTTGATTAGGTCGGCATACACTTTTACAGAAAGTGGCTCACCAAATGTCATGACTCTATCTTGTCGTGCAGCCGGAAAATAAGGAATGAATGCGTTGATTATTTTAACATCCATCCGACGAAGAGCATCTACAGCTAATAAAAGCAATCCCATATCATTGAATGAGCCAATTCTATGGGTAAGTGTAACTTCTGTGTTTAAAGGAATTTCATTGGTAATTCGTATGTGTGGCTCGCCACCTGAAAAGGTAAATCTTTCGTATTGAATTTCCTTTTGATTGCGAATTGGCTTAAAATCGGAATCTAAATTTAGTATCATTTTGCGTAATTTGTACACAAAATTAAAACTAAAAATATAATCCGCAAATTTTTTGCGTTTTTTTTACGCAAATTTAATTTCAAAGTGAAATCCTTTGTCTTCAAACATTTTGTATTTTGCCGTATTGAACCGATACAGTTTCCCAGGTCGGCCACTACCATCAACACTCACGCCGCCTGTTTCTTCCACAAAACCAAAACTCAGAATTTTTTTCCTAAAATTTCTCCTGTCAAGTGGTTGTTCTAAAATGGTTTGATACAGTTTTTCTAAATCAGAAAACCGAAATTCTGTTTTAAGAAGGTCAAATCCGATTGGTTTATAGGTAAGTTTTGCCTGCAATCTTTCCCATCCTTTCTTCACTATGAGCGTATGATCAAAGGGTAGTGTTGGAATTTCTTTTAGCGGAAACCATTCTGCCCCAATGGCATCTGTGTCGGGATTTAGCGAAAATTTTTCGGGGTTCACCAAAGCCAAATACGAAACGCTTATAACCTGACCCCGCGGGTCGCGGGCAACATCATCGCCAAAGGTAAATAATTGTTCGAGATAGTCCACCTCAATACCTGTCTCCTCTCGCACCTCGCGTCTTACGGCATCCGACAGGCCTTCACCATTCAACACAAATCCACCGGGAATAACCCATTGTCCGGCAAAAGATCCAAAACGTTGTTTAACCAAAAGCAAATACAACTGCTCCTCTTTATAGCCCAAAACCACGGCATCTACAGCCACTTTAATAGATTGCTCTTTCATTGCGTACCTATTACGCAAAAATATCACTTTGCGTCATTAACAACAAAACGGCAGGAGTTTTCCCGCCGTTTCATTAGCCTTTCAATACGGCAAGTGGCTCTAATTTTACCACTATTTCGGCCAAATCTGTTTGGTTGGCCATTACCTCATCGATGTCTTTATATGCTCCGGGAGCTTCATCAAGATCACGGTTGTTTCGCACCGAGTGAATAACTCCTTTCTCGTCAAGAACCTTCCGTTCGGTTTCAAGATTTAACTCGCGTTGTGCTTGTTTTCTGCCCAACTTTCTGCCAGCTCCGTGCGAGCATGATTCAAACGAATCAGCATTTCCCAAACCTCTAACAATGTATGAATTAGAGCCTTGCGAACCGGGTATCATTCCCAACTCATTCAATCTTGCTTGTGTGGCTCCTTTGCGGTGCACCAGCACATTGCTGCCAAAGTGGTTCTCCCAAGCAGCAAAATTGTGCGATTTATTGATTATCTCTCCGGTAGGAAATTCTCCAATAACGGATTTCATTGCCTCTAATGTTCGTGTCATCATGAGCTTACGGTTGGCAAGAGCAAACTCTATGCAGTAGTTCATTTCTTTTAGGTATGCCTTGGCCTCGGGTGTTTCTATGGGCAAAAAGGCCAAATCGAATCCGGCAGCCACCGAACTAAAATATCGCTCGTTGAGTACTTTTGCCATTTGGTTGTAGTGGCTGGCAACCGAGTGACCAAGGTTTCGACTACCAGAGTGAATCATAACCCAAATTTTGCCATCATCGCCCTTTTGAATTTCAATAAAGTGGTTTCCTCCACCAAGTGTGCCTATTTGTTTTCGAGCCTTTATGTAACCCCGACTCACAATTTCAAGTTGTTCATAGCCCTCAGGCATTAAGGTTTCATCTTGCATTTCGTCGTGCCAGTTAAATCCTAACGGAATCAATTTTCTGGCTTCAGAAAGAATAGCTTTTAACTCTCCCGACCCAATGTCATCGGCGTTTAATTCGGTTGGCATGGCACACATTCCACAACCTATATCTACACCAACTGCATTTGGCACCACCACACTTTTGGTGGCAAGCACCGAGCCAATGGGCATTCCGTAACCTGCGTGGCTATCGGGCATTATTGGCACATGACTATACGTAAACGGCAGATTTGCCAAGTTTTTTGCTTGTGCAAGTGCATTGTCTTCCAATTCTTCCAACCACATTTTGATGGGTTTTGTCTCTGTGGAAATTACCTTTTTCATATCTTTTTTATTAATTATGGTTCAAAACAAAAAGCCATGTACGCAAGGTTTTTGCGTAGCAATAATTTTTTTTCATAAAAGCATTAATTCCTTCCTTATTTCCACAAGTATTTCATTTGCTTTTATCAAATCCGGTTCTTCTTGTAGCTGAGATTGTGCGTAAACTTCCTCCAATTCATGTTGCTTCTCCTCAATTAATCCCATCAAATAATCGAACTCAAACTCCCCTCTTTTAACCTTTAACAAGAAATCGCGGTTTGGCCGTCGAACCATTAGTTTACCCTCTTTGCCAATCTCTATGGCCATATCAAGCAATCTAAATGTGTGCATCATGTTTTTTGCATCATAGTTTTTTCCATGCGACATGGTGTTTTTAAAGCGTTCCTCATTTCTCACTTCTACCCAATTCCAATATTCCCTATAGTTTTTGCAATATGCCGAATATGCGTCTTTGTTGAAATACAACATTGTTATCTGATTTTCCCCTTTTGGTATTGAAGTTAGACAAACATCATTGGCATTTTCTCCACTTGAAACTCCATTATAACCTCCATTTTTATGGTAATAGAGTCCGAAAACATTGGGCATATTTGGTATATTGACTAACCCACAATTTTCTGCTATCCATTGATTATTTTGCAAATAAAGCTTCAAAGGCAATGAACCACCTCCAAAACTTACATAGCAAAAATCCTCCACCGACTTCCGCTCTTTATCCATCGGATTCATGATTTTTTTATTTAATCCTCGAGCCTTTTGAATTTGAGAAATTGCATAATTGCCAAAGGTTTGCTTGCATCGCTTCGAAAGAAATACCTCTGGTGTTAACTCAGAGAGAAGGTTACTTTTTATAAGCACACACTGGGGCGGAGTGGCAAGCAATTCCATCATATTCGGGTTGTTGAGGCAGAGCAATTCTACATATCGTTTTAGTTCAAAAAACACAACATCGTTTCGTTCGTCGGATATCTGCGAAGTGTAGTTCAATCCAAAAAAATCATGGAAGGGTAAATAAAACACCCCTCTGATATCCTCATCAGAAGTTGCTGTGTCAAGGCCATAAGCCCTACTCCCGCTCACACATTTAAGCAAAATCAATTTTCTTCGTTCAAGTGAATTTAAGTCCATTTTATTCCGTTTACAGTTTCAAAAAAGAATTTGTCAAGCTGTTTCACATCACACTTGGCTACCCTCAACGAACCAACCACATTCTCGGCCATTTTTAAGTTTTCCTTTACAAAATGCATCAATCTTTCTTCTCCGCAATGTCTGTAATCCTCCTTTTGATTTGCTTTTAGCTCTACCAACCGATGGATATCACTATGTATTAAAGAATCCACATCTAACCCGTTCAAGGCCTGCTGAAACACTATTGGCGGTATGTCTTCTCTTTGCTCCACCCACCGGCACACCACGCTGCATCGCAACACATAAAAGAAGGATTTGAGTTTGAATGTTTGATTCGATTCAAGATGCTCCATTCCCTTTTTTGCCATACTCAAATAATGATGCATGGTGGCAAGACGAGAATAAAACTGTTTGGCTAAATCAAGCATTGCAGCTTGAAACCCTTCCATACTTTTATAAACTATCGGGCTTTGAAGTCTTTCGAGCAAAGGCGGATTTGAACGCAACAACAGTCGCAAACTTTTTCTGAGCTCCCAACCGGTAATATCAAACATTCCATCCTCCATCATGAAGGAAAGGTGGTCTTCCTTTTCTTTAACAGTAAAGTACCACTCCGGACGGTGAACGTAAATCAATCGTATATCAAAATCACTATCCGGAGAAGGGAAACCCCATGCTCTTGAGCCCGTTTCGCAAGCCCACAAAATTTTAATGCCGAGTTGATTTTCTATCTCCTCGAGCTTTTTAGTTATTTCCATTTTGTTGCAATCTAATGATTAAAACCATACTATTATTTTCATACTATTCGATTTCCTGTCCCCTGAATACCTTAAAAAGGTAAGCACTGTTTCACCCACCCGTGCTTCGGTAGATATACCTACCCCAAGAAATCTCAAATTGTTTGAAAATAAAAAAGCCCGACTCAACGAAGAGACGGGCTTTTATAATCCTCAATTCTTGCTATTGAATTGATTTTAAATATGCTTCTTCTCTTCGTTCAATTTCACTAAACGGGCTTCCGTTGAGCAACAAAATGTTCTGAAACCCATTGGCCTCTGTTATCAGCGATTCGTTGGATTTTACTGAGCCTTGATATTTTTGCCCATAATCTCCGGTTAATTTTTTTGCTGCAATGTCCACATCTCCCCAATGATTTTGTAAAGGCTTATCATCAATGGGTTCTACAAAATACACTTTACCCGTTTTCATTGATTTCACAATGAATCGACCAGTCTCATCTCGATTGGTCAAAAAACCTTTTGTAAGTGTTGTTTTCATTTGTTTTTTCTAAAATTTTTAATCAAAAAAAAAGACCCGGTTGCGGCCGGGTCTTCATATTACAATTGTCTAATCGTTATACTCCAAACCTCAGCATTGAGCCATTCAGCTCAAAATATTTGCTTGCTATATGTTGTTTTAAAATCATGAGCGGCAAAAGTAGGTTATTGATTTTCTTTTGGACATCGTTTTTACAAGTATGACAATAATATTAAATATTCTCCCTAAGCCAATGGCAAAGAACTGTGCACTTTACAGAATTTATCATGGTAGTCAATCACTTTGTCGGAGCAATCAGGTCCTATTTGTTTCACAAATCGGCACACACTGTATTGATCTGCACGTTGATGGTAGCCTCTCACCCAAATTGTGTGTTCCTCATTCTCCGTTTCTGTTCTAAAAGGAAAAATAATTTTTTTCCGTTTCAAGCCTATTCTCCATGGCTTGGCTGACAAGCGACTTCTGAAACAGTTTTGTTTGAAACATAAATGGGCGTACAAAGGGTCGGAATGAAATATTTTAAAATATTCTTTCGTTTGAAAATGATTTGCCTCGAATTTATGACCCATTACCAGCAACCGGTATCCAGCAAATGTTTGATAAATGCGAAAGGTGAGCGGTGAATCCAAACGTTTTATAATCTTTTCGATTTGCGATAAGATATCGGGGTCAGACTCTGATATACCGAATATAAATTTGAATAATTTGCGTAAACCCCTCCTTGCGGTGGCCTGTAAAAAATAATCCGAATCTATATCAATGCTCATCACATTCTGTGAGTTCAATACTAAAGCACCGTAACGGTTTCGTGTAATTATATTTTTTTCATCAATGGTTGCAATTATTTCTTCTCTTATCTCAACTTCGTAGTAATGCGGTTTGGACGGGATTCTTTTGCCTTCAATTCTGGCAGAAACGATATCAGCTTTTGCCACGGCTTTACTCAACGCGTCTTCGTAAGATTGATTTGAGCCTCCAATAAAGGTATATACCTCATTTCCAAATTTTACCGGTTGCCAATTCTGGAATTCGATAGGAACACGCATCAACTGTTCATATTTTGCCCAGATGGTAAAAATTTTCATTATACTTTTTTATATCCCTTAGCCTGTTTTTTTTCAATCATTTTTCCCTTCTCACGTTGAGCTATTTCATGCGAGTCAAATTCCTTTTCGTTGATTTGGGGGTTGTTTCCAATGCGTCCGTAACGAACAATTACGCGATTTTGGTTTACCCCAATTTCCCAATATTTATTGCTTGTACCTTCACTAAACTCTAAACGTTGAAACGACTCCATTTGTCCAGTGGCCTCAGATTTTCTCTCGGATATTTCATTCAATTCTTCAATAGTTTCTTCCACTAATTGGGCAGGTTCATTTTGTTGTAGTTCAACAATCAAATCGTCAATTTTTTGCTCATTAATCAATAAGTTTTCCTCCACAACCTCAAATTCATCTTTATCGTTTTCAAGAATATGCACTACCCTTTCCATTACCCTATTAGGGTCGTCCAACCAATCTTTATAATACACGCGTAGTATTTTCCATCCAAATGATTTAAGAATTTCGGGCTTTTGACAGTATTGCTCTACAACATCATCCACTTTATAGTGCAGCCCATGATCGATTAAAATGCCCAACCGATATTGAGTTTGACTATCAAAACGAACGGCCAAATCGCACTTAAAATACGATTGCCCTACGCCCGTATCAGCTTGATAGCCCAGTTGGTGAATTCGATTTTTGATTTGCTGAATGATTGGTTTGTTAGCTAAAATTACCTCCTCACTTTGTCGGGTCATAGAGTCCAATATTCCGTTGGCTGCGTCAATTCTTCCTTCAGAAATGGCCTGTGAATAGGCCAAAAATCGTTTAAAATAATTTGCCCCTTCGTTATAATCGTTCTTTATGTCTGCCGCCTGAATACTGGTTACCACTATCATGTTTTTCCGTGCTCTGGAAAAAATCACATTTAGTCGTTTTTCACCTCCACGTCTGTTGATTGGACCAAAGTTCATAAGCATTTTACCCGAAGTATTGTAGCCATAACAGATGCTTAGAATTATGATATCTCGCTCATCGCCCTGCACATTCTCCAGATTTTTTATAAACAGACCGTTGAATTGGTCATCGTCCATTCGTTTATATTCGGCCTCTAACTTGCTCTCAAAATCCTTGTCTTGAATGGTCAAATTATTTATGGCTGACTCTATTTCTGATTGCTGTTCCATAGAAAATGCAACAATGCCAATACTTCTTTTTTCTGGATGATTTAAAAGCATTTTTACCAATCGGGCAATGTATCTGGCCTCGTCTGAATTTGTTCTTTTGCTGTAGGTTCCGTTTTCTAAAAAATGATAACTGATGCTTTTTGACAAAATATCTTTTAAATCAATTTCTGCTTCTATATCCACAACGGGCTTTGACTTCTGAGAACTGTCGGAATGAAAGTTCACATCTGGAATAGTTAACAATTCGCGTTTATAAAATGCTGCATTGCTAAAGCTAATCAAGCTTTCGTGTCTGCTGCGATAATGCCAACCTAACATTACGGATGGAAGTTTGCGAGCACCTTGATTTAACAAGCTATCAGCATCCAAAGTTATTCCGGCATGCAATTCAGCATCGTCTTCGTCATCTGTAGTGGCCGACCCAAAGAAATTGGTGGGCGGCATTTGCATCTCATCTCCCACAATGATTGTTTGTCCTGTTCTGAATAAGGAAGGTACACCTTCCTCTACTGTTATTTGGCTTGCTTCATCAAAAATTACCACATCAAACATACTTGTGTCTATTGGCATCGTATCGCTCACGCTCAGAGGGCTCATAAGCCAAACAGGTTTTAAAATGGTCAACATGCTATTGGCATCTGCCGCCAACTCGCGGACGGATTTATACCTCATTGTTTTTCCGAATTCGTTTTCCAATATGCGGCGTGCATTCAATAGCTCTTTTTTTCTAACCTTTTCATCGGTTGTCAACTGGGCAGCTACCGCTTCTGTAATTCTAACCGAATCCTTGAATTTGTGTATCATTTGTGCCTTTATGCTTTGCACATTGGCTTCATAATATTTTGACAGCAATCCATTTATTCGCCGCACACTTGTATCGAGCGTTTCTCCACTGGTAATTGAGAAGCTTGTTTGACGATCGTAAATATCTTTTAATGATCGATAGGCCGTATGAAACTCAAAATCAGAGGTTTCCCAGTTTTTTTGTAACAAGCAGTTTTTCAAATTTTCATTTACCCGTCCAAGTTTTTGAATAAAAGGAACATTTGCGGTAAAAGAAGGAAGTTGTTTCAAACAAAGTTGAAGCTGGGCATCCACCTCATCGAATGTTTTTGTAGAGATATTGCCCAAAATCATTTCACAATCTTTTAAAAATTGTGCAAACGATTCTTCATTTTCAACTAATTTTTGAATCCAGTCCATCTGGGTTGACCCCATCCACGACCTTAGCGTTTCGCTTGGTTGACGCTGTTGCTGTTGTATCCAATGCACATCTTCCTCCCAATTCTTCAACCCAAATTCGCCAATCACAAATTGCTTGGTGTCTATTATCCTCTGTTTTGTTAGGTGTTCTTCATTTAGATTGGCTAAAATGGCTGAAATATCCGGTTTTATTTTATGAGCACTAAAGTTGTAAGATGCTTTCAGCTCTTTTTTAATTCGATAAAATGTGGGATTGACAAATCGCAAAATTGACTTCTCCATATTTTGCCATTGAGCCATTGCCTGATCTACATCAGCATATTCCCATTTGGTTATCCAATGTTTGTTTTTTTCAATTACCTTTTCGTATTCTGCCTGCAATTGATTTACTTGATTCATCCTATTGAGCAACTCTTTTGCATCGTCACTTTTTGCATCAAAAACCGACATTTTTCCGCAAGAAACTATCCCTTTTACCCGTTTGGATAAAGCAAACCATTCCTGCCATTTTTCCACTGTGGTTTGCTCTACATCGGAGTCGTCTTCAAATTCGAGCCAATAATCCATTTGTTGAATACATGAATGCAGAAGTTCGGTTATCGTTAATTTTGAATTTGGGTAGTTGGCCACATCCGGGGCAACTGCCCTAAAAGCATATTGAGCCACAACAGGCGACAGCCCGCTTAGCCTCAACTGCTCCATCCATTCGGAAATCCATGTTTTATGTTCATTCCACTCCGCATAATCGGGTAGGCGAATCAGTTCTGATTCAATTAAAAATTCTTTATTTGGTTTATAGGCATGCAATATCTCAAACAGCCTAATCGGAGAATGGTCTCCGGTTTTCATGGTAGAGTGAAACTTTTGCAGCACATCCATTTCCTGTTCTATTGCCTGAATAACAACCTGCCTATAGCGAGTGGTTTCGCTCACTTCCGTTTTGCTTTTCATAAACCCTTCGTAGGTATCTTTCAGGTTCATGATAAACGGCTTTTTATCTGCCTGCGAATCATGGATAAGGCAACATAATTCATCCAATTGTTTGTTTTTTAATCGATGAAAAACCACATCGAGGGCTGCTCTTTTTTCGCACACAAACAATATCTTCTTATCGCGTGCAATAAAATCGGCTATCAGATTGGTAATAGTCTGCGATTTTCCGGTACCCGGAGGTCCTTGAATAATGTAACTTGTGCCTGATCTGGCTAATTCAATAGCGTTTGTTTGGGTTGGGTCGGCTGATATGATGGGGTAATTTTGAGTCAGAGAACTTCTACTTAACGCCTCGTTACCATTATTGGCGGTCAAAGGCAACTCACTAAAAAGTTGTTCAAATAGCTTATCTTCTATTTTGGAGTCTATTATCTGGTTAAAATCTCTTACCAGACTCATTTTTCGATAATTAAAATTTCCAAGAGTCAGGTTGCAGGCATCCACTTCCCACACCAAAGGATTCAGCTCTCCTTCGTTATCATTGGCGTAAAAAACCCGTTCTTTTTCCTGAATCATGTTATTTCTCGGAGACAAATCTTCGTTGATGAGGTATTCCAGTGAATTGTTTTTATACTTTATCCTGTCTTTGAATATTTGAAGCCCCAACGGCACAAATTCATCCTTTTGATAAGAATAGTTAAAGCTTCGCACATTAAGCCCAGATGTTCGCCGAATCAATTTATCCGTTCTTAAATTGAAATTTTTTCGGGCAATGCTGTGAATGAGTTTAATTTTTGGAGTTTTTCGCAGCTCAAGTCTAATTCCGGTTCCACCGGCAGCAATTTGTTTTTCAATACCTTGAATTAAATCCTCTAAGTCGCTTGACTCTAAATCCACAAAATCGGGCAGTTGAATACCGTATAATTCTTTCAGAAAATTACTCAACACAGGATTTACCTCCGCCTCGGTAGTCTCAAAATCAAGAATATGCCTATCTCGCACTCCTTTCTTTTTAGATAGTGTGGCCGGCAACAACAGCAATGGCGAGGTTATCCGTTCGGTTTCATTTTCTTTAAAGTTGTACCAATGCAAAAATGCAACTACAATTCTTAGCTGGCTAAAACCATACTCCGTAAGGCTCTTTTGGGCATCAAGTCGGATTTGATTTAAGGTTGGTTCTAAAAATCGGTTTTGTTCAAAATCAATAAAATCATTGGCTACCAATTTCTTTGATTTTACGATTTTGTTCTTGATAGTTTCATTCCAAAAAATCAAATCCTTCTCTCTGATATTTTTGTAATCGAGCAGCAAAGGCACAGAGGCTATGGTCAAATTCATGAAATTCAGCTGTTCTTTGAAGTAGAGCAATTTGTTTCGTCTGCTGGTATCAAACAATCTATTTTTGAGCTTTGACAATATCCAACTGTTTCTATTGGAGATGTCTTGCTTTCTAAATCCTTCGGTTTTGGTAAGGTCGGTCAGATTTTCCGGATTATACTCTCGATAATTTACGATTCTGTCAATAGCGTCTTGCAGATTCGGTATTCGATCTTCTCGATACAGCTGCGTCATCTGAAAAATGACATCGTGCATGGTGGCATGCAACGAGGGATTGAGAAAATAAAGGCTGTTCCGATTATTAACAAACTTTTCAAGGTCTTCTTGATTTCTAAAATCTAACCCATAAGCCACCGAGGCCAGAATCAAACCTAAAACATAAATATCTGTCAATGGGTCGTTATGACCCAATTCTGTTTCCCACGCTCTGTAATTTTTGATATAAACCGGCTCGTTTATCGGTACATCATCATCGTAGCGAATATGTTTGTTGGAATATTGTGTGGTAAACGAATCCAAATCTTTTCGCTCAACATATCCTTGGTCAACCAATATACCTGATTTCTGTATCGGTTTTACAAAAATTTTGCTGCTTGCCAGCCTGATGAAACCAGGGGAGGTTGAAACTTTCAGCACATTATCTTCAAATACCACATCGTCAATTTGAAGAATATTAGCAACTCTATTCAATTCATGAAAACCTTTCACTTGCTCAAGTAAAGGAATAGTGAAGGCTATAAAATCTGGGTTTTTGGTAAATCCAAACTCTAATAGTCTATGGATTAAACCAAAAAAATCATTGTTTTTATTGTGGTCGCTCATTATTCGTTATAAATGGTTTCGTTACTCGATTCTTTCGTTTGTTGCAACTCCTTGATAGCTAAGGAAATATAGTTTCTAAATTCTTTAACAGACAGTTTTAGTTCTTTGCGAATAATTCTCTCATAATCTTCATGCATTCCCAATTGTTCTGCAATTTCAAATGTGTGAGCCATTGGGTTATTTTCCAAACTTGAGTCCACCCTACTAAAATCGAACAAAACATAGGAAAGATACGTTTTTACTGACTCCGCTGCCGTAGAAGTAACAGTAGAAACCTTTTCCAAAGGTTTTGTTTCGGATTTGCTAAAATTTTGAAAATACTGTTCGCACATATTCAGCACAGTGGCACTGCATATCCATGCAGGTTTCACTATAAGTTGAATAATATCATGGGTAAGGGTTTGCATTTCTTTTTGCTTAAAAATATCGAGTCTGTCAATGTCTATTTTGCCCTCTATCCAGTTTTTGACTGTTGACAAATATTCTGGATGGTTTTCAGACTTTAGCTTTAAGGCCATTGCCCTTATATATGATTCAGGATGTGTATAATCTCCCGTAACCTCGTTGCTTCCTGCCAAAATTTCGTTGGCCTGTTCCAAAAAACTTGAGGCATCTACATTGGTCAAACCGGTATCGAGCTTAACCAATGCCCGAATGACGGTTTGATAATCATTGCACACTTTTAATGAACCTGTATCACAAAAAAGCTCCATATAAAGTTTGTAAATTCGAGCCGTTTCAATAATTGCGTCTTCGCTTCCGCTGTCGTTTGCCATTGCCACAATAATTCGGTTTGTCGTCTCAAATTGTCCCTCATCTGTTTTATAAAACAGATAGTGGCTTAGTTCGTGTGCCAATATCGACTTCATCTCGTCATTGTCCAACAAATTAATTATACCACCCGAAAGAATAATATGAGCCTCTTGGTCAAGAATTACCACACCGGCATTTAACTGTAGGCTGTTCATTTCTTGATACATAACCACTTGGGCATCTATTGCAAGAATTTTGCATACTTCATCGGCAATAGCGTAGAGTTGAGAGCTGGATACCCTATCCAGACGGTACGCATTTTTGAGCAACATTTTTTTTGTTTCCTCATTTTGCTTTTCTCTATTGTCCTCTTTAGAAAACCATTCCCAGGTTTTGGTTCTGGCCAAAAGATGATTGCGAAGTGCCAAATGATAGGGAAACGGGCTTAATTGAATCGTGCTTGTTTGTTCAGTTGAATCCATCACTTTTAATCTGGCGAAAGATAGTATTTTTATGTTTTTCCAAACAAAATACTCTGCACGTAATTTGGTTAATCAGACAATTGTTTGTAATATTTTTGGCTAAACAAAAAAACGCGAACCTTTTGGCTCGCGTTTATCAAAAAATGGCTTTTAGTTGTTTCAGAACATCGGTGCCACCAGCAACGGTTATCTCTCCAACTTTTTCTGCAATTCTTTCCAGGTATTCCATTTCTTTCAACCTCATAAGTGTTGCATTTTCTTCGAGCAATTTTGCCGTATTCAGCAAACTTCGTGTGCTGGCCACTTCTTCGCGACGTGTAATTACGTTGGCTTGAGCTTTCTTTTGTGCCACCAACACCTGATTGAGAATTTCCTTCATATCACCTGGCAGCACCAGGTCTTTTACACCTGCATTGATTACTTCTACACCCAACGAACTTGCTTTTTGTACTATATTGGTCATCACATATTCTGTTATGACTTCCTTGTTTTCAAGTAATTCGTCAAGCGTTAGTGTTCCCACAATTTCGCGAAGCAGCAACTGAGCTATCAAATAGAGTTGCTTTTCGTACTCCCGATTTTCGAGAACAGCTTTAAAGGTATTCGTAACACGGTATTGCAAGTTGAAATTTAGCCGCAGGTTAGCCTTATCTTTGGTCAGCATCTCTTGTCCGCCAACTTCCATGGCCTGCATGCGTGTGTCAACCTTTTGAATGGCCAACTTAACATTGTTTTTGTAAAAGAAATATTTACCTGCCTGTAGCACGGTTTTATATTCTCCATCTACCAACAATAGGGCTTCTTCGTGCACATCAACCTCCAGTTTTCGCACATAGTTTGACAACTGATTTTCGGCATATTTAAGTACAGCTCCGTCCGTTACACGTTCTGAATTGAACAGGTCAATGTTTGTAAAAGTAAAAACATTGGTTTCATTCAAAAACAAATATCGTCCCGGATTTAAAACAACCTCATACAAACCATTTTTGGTTACCAAACAAATGTTGTTGTCTGCCACTTCCACCAGAGTGCATATTGCTCTAATTTTTTCATTTTGAAGCAATTCTTCAATCTGAATTGGCAAGTTTAACTGCCCCTCTGCATCGTGCAACACTACCCTTTCTGTGAAAGGATTAATAAAGTGTTTTCCTTGGGTCAATACCGATACAAGTTCGTCATAGCGATAAACAAGACCAATTTTTCCGAATTTGATTTTTACCGTAAACATGATTCATATATTTTAATTTTACATTTCTTTAAAAAAAAGGCTCGCAGCCGTTTCAACCTTCGTTCGCAACGGAAAACAGGTTAAGCCAAACCTCTCGGTTTTAGAATTCTGACCATGAGCACATCTTCAAACTCAAAGACTGCAACTTGGGCGAATTGTAAAACAAAGTGTTTTAGCGGTATCCGCTATTTTCAGGGTTATGAACAAATTGTCAAATATTGGTTTGTTAAATTTCTTCAACTTTTCCAACTTGGTTGGTCAAAACCGCTTTGAGCCAACAAATAAGAATTAACCCATTCTTGAGGGTGACTTTCTGATACTCTACCTATTTGAGCTATTCCGATTTTCAGTCGGAAGTGGGACTCGAACCCACAACTTACAGCAACGTACTCTAACCACCTGAGCTATTCCAATGCCATTGGAAACGGGATTTGAACCCGCGACCCCGTTGTTATGCTGGATATATCAATTCATACAAAAGCAGAACACTCTTCAATAATATTTTGAGTGCTAAGGAGTTGTGCAGAAACTCTCTACAGGGCTCCGTATGTTTTGACGTATCGTCTTTACCACTACCCGACTCACTCCAACACTTTTAGTGAGTCGGGACACATAGTTTGTGGAAGCAAAAGGTATCGAACCTTTATCTTTGGTTTTTCAAACCAACGCATAGACCCACTTTGCTATGCTTCCATTTTACAGACCAAGCCGGTCTGTGCTGTGCCCCAGGCAGGACTCGAACCTGCACGCCTTTCGGCCAAGGTTTCTAAGACCCTCATGACTACCATTTCCAACACCAGGGCTTGTTTCAATAACCCCGGACCTCATGGAGGAATCCGGGGGCCTCTTACCTCAACCGAGGTTGAAATAGCTTTCATTGCTTTGTTTGACGATACAAAGATTTTAACCCATGTACGCAATCTTTTTGCGTAGAACGAAATATTTTTGAAAAAATTTAATTTTTTTTATGGCTGTAAACAAAAATGCCCTCATTCGGTACAAAACCATTGATAAATGTCTGCAAAATCGCTACCGACAATGGACGTTGGAAGACCTCATTGATGCGTGTTCGGACGCATTGTACGAGTACGAAGGAGTTGATAAAGGTGTAAGCAAACGCACGGTGCAAGCTGATATTCAAATAATGCGAAGCGAAAAACTTGGCTATTTTGCCCCTATTGTGGTAATTGATAAAAAATACTACACCTACGAAGACAAGGATTATTCAATAACCAACACACCTCTGTCATCGCAAGATTTGCAAAAGCTTACTGAGGTTGTAGATTTTATGAAACAGTTTCAGGGGTTTTCTCATTTCCGCGAACTTGACAGCATGGTGCAAAAAATGGAAGACCATATTTATGTACAACGAACACACGAATCTCCTATTATTGATTTTGAGAAAAACGAAGATTTGAAAGGATTAGAATTTTTGGATGCTTTATACAATGCTATAAAAAATAAGGTTTGTATTTGCATAACCTATCAATCGTTTAAAGCCCGAAAGCCAGATTCGTTCGATTTTCATCCGTATTTGCTCAAAGAATTTCGGAATAGGTGGTTTGTAATTGGTCAAAAATCGGCGGCTGATGCCATTTTTAACCTTGCCCTTGACCGAATACTCGACATCAACAAATCAAACGCTCCGTTTCAGCATAATTTTGAGTTTAACCCCAAAACCTATTTCAACGACGTGATAGGTGTTACTGTGTCTCGCAACTTGCAACCCATGACCGTTGAGTTATTGGTTGACACCAAGCATGCCCCATACATACGTACCAAACCGCTCCACCACTCTCAAATCGAGGTTTCTTCAAATGACACCGGGGTTATTTTTACCATTCACGTGCAACACAATATGGAATTGGAAAAGGAAATCCTATCGTTTGGTGACCAAATGCACGTTTTAAAACCCGAAAAACTTAGAAATGCAATTAAAAGAAGAATTCAAAATTCAACAAGTCTGTATGAGGTTAACTAGAACTAAAAATATCCACTTGCAACTTACCTACCATTTTTCATAGTTAGATACCGCATTGTTAATTCTCGAATTGCCGTTTCTTGTATCGGCATTTAAGATTTCGGTTATTATTGTTCCATGAAAAAAAGAATAGCTATGCTTCAATGGTTAATGGTTGCTATAATGTTGTTTTTTGGAGGGTTTGCCGTTGAAAGCCTTATAAAATCATTTGAATATCCGTTGGGTATTTATCTGATAACTTGCACAGCCATGGTATTACTTGTTATCTTGGAAATTTGCCGATTTAGAGTAGAAAAATGAATTTGTTTTCTTTTCTAAAAATATTACCTCGCCAGCACCACCTTACCACTTACCCACTGTTTTCCCAAAGGGTATCGAATTAGATAAACCCCACTGGCATAGCTGCTTAGGTCAATTTCTAACGGACTTTCGTTATTTATGTCTTTATGAATTTGTAGCACTTTACCCGTTAAATCCGTCACATAAAGCTCTTTAATAAGTTGATTGGATTTTACATAAACAAGCCCTGTGGTTGGGTTTGGATAAAAACTCCAAACAATGTTCAACGTATCTGTTTTTTGACCCGCTTGTAAACTGCCGGAGCCATTAATTGTCGAATCTTGCGTAATTTGATTAACAATAATTGTGGAGTCATTATAATGAAGATTTAACTCCGGAATTTGTTGATTGCAATCCGGCATATAGGTGTAACTTTTTATCAACCGCACCATCAAGTTTTGGAGCAATTCTACCTCATAACTATCGGTTGAAGGGGCTATATGCGAATCGCCGATGCCGCTGTGGTCGGTAAGAAAAACATAGGTTCCGTTGGTGGTTAAGGCCAAACTTCTAAACAAATATTCGGCTGATTTATTGATGCCGCTGGCCACCAGTGGCACAATACGAATGCCCTTTTTTGCAGCTTCTTCGCCCAATTTTCTGAGTTTTTCTTGAATTTCCGGATTGTTGTGTGGCGGTGCATCCAGCACCAAAAACAGTATTCTTGTTCTGGCTTCTTCCCGCCAGTTTAAATAATTTATGGCCGTGTCTAAGGCCATTTCAACAGCTTCTTCATAGTCGCCACCACCACCGGCTGTTTGATTAGAAATAAACAAATTGGCCTCGCTCAACACACGAGTAAAATCTTGAGTTCTGGTTACATACTCATCATTCACATCTCTATAAAATACGTTGGCAAATTGAAAATTGAGCGTACTACTTATTTGTTTTGATTGAAAAATAACCTGACTGATTTCTTTTTTCAAAAACTCAATCTCATCGCCCATACTGCCCGTGGCATCCACCACAAAAGCAATGTCAACTGCCTCACTCTGAGAACATTCAGAATTTAGTTTAACAAAATTTACCCCTTTTTCGAAGCTATGCACTTTTTGCTTAGTTGTTTTGCCGTTGTGTTCTACCAAAACCTGAAAATTTCCCGAAATACTACCAAGCAAGCTACCCCAAAGTTCGACTTTACCTGTATTATCAGTCTTTGATTGAAATACTGTTGTTCCTTTTTCGTCAATAAGTTTTGCCACTACATTGGCCACCGGAAGGCTGTTTTGGTTGGTAACTTGCACACTAAAACGCCCGCTTGGATTTATTTTCCAAAGATTTTTGTGTTGTTCGAGTTCGTTTTCTGTGAGGTCTGTCCACAAAGTCCATTTGCTAAAATCATTTATTTCGCCTGCTGTAAGTTTTCCGGCTTCGGCAATATTGTTGTACCCATACATATCGCCTTTCATTGGTAAACGCGATTCCCCTAATATGCCAGCTGCTGGACTGACAGCTATCGTTTCATAAGCCGATTCGTATGCTCTGCCGTCGTAGTCCGCATCATAGTCCATAGACGTTTTTGCCATTTTTGGTGATCGTCCTTTTGATCTTTTTGCCGAGTAGGAGTATATATCTCTTGAAATCACCTCAGAATCCGACATATCTTTACCTCCAGAATTTTCACCAAAACTCCACCCTTTTTTATATTCTTCTTTGGCGTTTAATTCGGCGTTCATGGTTTCGTCTTTCTCTACCTTTATGGTTTTAGTCAAAACATCATGACTGGCATATTTTATTTCGCAACGATAGGTGCCGGGCTTTAGTTTGACATTAAAATTTCCGTCAATATCGGTCAACACATTGGCCACCAACGAATCTCCCAAGTATATATCTACGTTGGCAAAACTTAAACTCTCATCTTCAAAAGTTGATTTAACATTGCCGCTAATTGATTGGCCAAATGCATTTTGAACCATAAAAAGAGGGCTAACAACCCAAAAAAATACAACTAATTTCTTCATCTGCCTAAAATTTTAATGCCTACCTTCATGCAATTTATGGATGAAAGGTAAATGAAAGTGCCAAACAAATCGCAAAACGTTGTATGATTATATTTCGTATTTGATTTAATTACTTTTTTACTGTAACAAATTTTCCGTTTTTTGAAGAAAAAAAAAGAATGAGAAAACTCTTATCAATCATCCTAATTGCCATGGGTTTGAACATGGCTCTTGCACAACAGGCTCAAACCAACACCGATGCAAACGGAAACTCCTACACCACTTACACCAACGACCCAAGCAATAGCCGATGGTATAAGTTGGAGAATGGCCTGACTGTAATTTTGGCACAGAATAAAACCAAGCCTCGCATTCAAACATTAATTGCCACCAAAGCCGGAAGCAGCAGCGACCCCTCTGATCACACCGGATTGGCTCATTACTTAGAGCACATGCTGTTTAAAGGAACAGACAAATTTGGTTCGCTTGATTATGCTCAAGAATCTATTTATCTTAAACAAATTGATGATTTGTATGAAGCCTATAATCATACCACCGATGAGGCAAAACGAAAAGAAATTTATCGAGCCATTGATTCGGTTTCTGGATTAGCATCGAAATATGCTATTGCCAACGAATATGACAAAATGCTGCAAAGCATTGGAGCCAATGGCACCAACGCTTTTACCAGTTTTGAAGAAACAGTTTATGTTAATGATATTCCGGCTAATCAGGTTGAAACTTGGCTAACAATTGAGGCAGAACGATTCAGAAACCCCATTTTGCGATTGTTTCATACTGAGTTAGAGGCAGTATATGAGGAGAAAAATATTGGCATGGACAATGAAGGACGACAAGTTTACGAGAAACTGTTTGAAGCATCATTTCCAAATCACAACTATGGCCGACAAACCACCATTGGCACCATAGAGCATCTTAAAAATCCGAGTTTGGTAGAGATACGAAAATATTTTCACACCTATTATGTCCCAAATAACATGGCCATAATCATGGCCGGAGATTTAGACTATGAAAGCACTTTCGAATTGATTAAAAAGAATTTTGCCTACATGCAAAACAAGGCTGTTCCAACTAAGAATTTTGATGATGAGACAGCTCTTGCAACAAAAAAAATAATAGAAGTTGTTGGGCCCGAGTCGGAGTCGCTAACCATGGGCTACCGCGTGCCAGACGCACTGAGCAATGAAGCCACGTTGGTGCAGTTGGTAGATTTGATATTGGCCAATTCCAAAACCGGTTTGATAGATGTAAACATGGTTAAGGCTCAGAAGTGTTTGGAAGCATATTGCAGCCCAATGTTATTAAAAGAACGTGGTTTACATTATTTTTCGGGCGAACCGAATGAAGGACAAACATTGGAAGAGCTTGAGCAACTTTTTTATGATCAAATTGCCAAAATAAAATCGGGCGATTTTGATATGGAATTGATAAAAAGCATTGTGTTAAATGAAAAAGTGAGCAACATTTCTCGTTTTGATTCATATCAAGGCACGGCCTACAGTTTGTTGGATGGTTTTATCGTTGGCAATTGGCAAGAAGAACTTGCCAAACTCGATAAAATGCTGACTTACAGCAAAGAAGACATTATAAACTTTGCAAAAAAATATTATGTAGATGGTCATGTTGTTGTTTATAAAAGACAAGGCGACAAACCTGAATCTGTAAAAATTGAAAAACCTGAAATAAATAAGGTGGAAGTAAACCGAGGAAAAAATTCGGACTTTGCCGCTGCTGTTTTAGCGACAAAACCAAATCCTATTCAACCTCAAATACTTGATTATAAGGAAGAAATCATTTTTTCTAATGTTAGAAAAACGCCCATTTGGAAAGTAAAGAACGGCGATGAGCAATTGTTTAGCCTCTATTATGTGTTGGATTTGGGTTCGCGTCACGACCAAAAATTGGCCTTGGCTGTTCAATACCTCGAACTTTTAGGTACAAGTAAATACACAACGGATGAAATTTCTTCTGAGTTTTACAAATTGGCTTGCAATTACGGGGTATCGGCAGGTGCGGAGCAGAGCTATGTTTATTTAAACGGTTTGGCTTCGAGCTACAACGAAGCCCTTGCTCTTTTTGAGCATTTGTTGGCCGATGTGCAGCCGGATCAAGCCAAATTAGATCAGTTCGTAGATCAAGTTTTAAAATCGAGAGCTGATGCCAAAACCAGCAAATATTCAATCATGTCAAAACTGCGTTCGTATGCTATGTATGGCGAAAAAAATCCGGCAAACAACCTGCTTTCTGAATCACAATTGAAATCTATAAAAGCAGAGGAATTGACAAGTTATATCCGAAACTTGACCAAATACCCGCATAAAATTTGGTATAGTGGCCCATTATCAACCAAAGCATTAGTTAAATCATTGAAAAAGAATCACCCAAAAGTTAAAACACCACTTCAAACACCCAATCCGGTTCAGTATGTAATGCAAGAGCCAACAAATCCAGTTGTCTATTTTGCCCACTACGACATGGTGCAAGCCGAAATTAATTGGATTAAAAAATCGAATTTGGTAAACCCCAATGATGCAGCAGATATTTCTGTGTTCAATGAATATTTTGGTGGCGGCATGGGTAGTATCGTTTTCCAAGAGATTAGAGAATCTAAGGCTTTGGCCTATTCATGCTATGGCTATTATGTTTCTGCCTCAAAACTTGGCGAAAATAATTATATGATGAGTTATGTGGGAACACAGGCAGACAAACTAAAAGAAAGTATTGAGGCAATGACCGACTTGCTAACCACCATACCACTTGATAGCCAGACTTTTAACAACAGCAAAAATGCATTGCAACAAGGTTTGCAAACTGGCCGACAATTGAAAATGGGAATTATTTTTGCCTATGACCGAGGTTTGAAATTGGGGATTGAGGAAGATAATCGTGCCCAACTTGCTCAGCGTTTAGAGACTATTTCGCTCAATGATTTGGCAGAGTTCCATAAGAACCGTGTGGGCGGCAACTATATTCTCGTTGTTTTGGGCTCTGATGAAAAACTGGATATGGAATACCTAAAATCGCTTGGTACAGTGAAGATTCTTTCACTGGAAGAATTGTTTGGGTATTGATTTGTAGGAACGTCTTGTAGGAACACGCCTCGAGGCGTGTTCCTACAAGGCGTTCCTACAGTTAATCGTTATTTTTCATGTATAAAAAAACCAAACAATACCGATTACCGAATTTTGATTATAGCTCGAATTGGTGCTATTTTATTACCATTGTTTGTGCTAATCGGATTCCGTATTTGGGTTCAATCGCAAATTCTGAGATGACATTGTCAGATATTGGGGAAATTGTAAATCAAAACATCCAAAACGTTTCCGCATTTAAGGATGATGTTTTAATACAGAAGTCGGTTATAATGCCCAACCATATTCATCTGATTATAGAGTTAAAAAATGAATCAAAATCTGCCGAACCACCGCAATCTCAATCAAAATATGGGCATCTATCTCCATTAAAAAAAGGTTCTTTGGGTTCGTTTGTCAATCATTTTAAGGGTAAGATTACACGTACTTGTAGAGAAAATGGACTTATCGATTTCAAATGGCAGGCTCGCTTTCATGATAGGATTATTCGAGATGAGGAAGAATACAACCGAATTTATTATTACATCGAACACAACGTTAAAAATTGGGAACGAGATAAGGAACATCCGTTGAATAATCAAAAATAGAACACGCTGTAGGAACACGCCTCGAGGCGTGTTCCTACAGCGTGTTCCTACAGCGTTCCTAAAAGGCCTGTTCCTACAAAAATTTTAACACCAATTTTAAAAACCTCTCCGAATTATCCGCATGCACCCAATGTCCTGCATTTTCCACGGTTTCAAACTGTGCATTTGGAAACTTCTCCAAAATTTTTGATTCATCAGATGGTAAGATGTAATTGGACTTTTCGCCCCTAATAAATAAACAAGGATTGGAAAATGGCCAAGCCAATTGCACCTCTCCAATAATTGAATCATAATTATGGTAAAGAGCATGTAGATTCATTTTCCATTGAAATCCGCCTTCTTTTTTCCGTTCTATATTTTTTAAAAGAAATAAGCGAATTCCCGCATCTTTAATTGATTCCGACAACTTTTGATCTGCTTCTGTTCGAGTTTCGATATTTTCCAAATCCAAACCAAACATGGCATCAAACAACTCATTATGCCCTGGTTTATAACGTTTAGGGGCAATATCCACCAAAATCATTTTATCAATGGCTGCAGGATGCAAATCGGCCATTTTCATAACAGCCTTGCCGCCCATACTATGACCGATAAAATGTGCCTTTTGGATGTTATGGTCGTCCATAAATTCTTGCAAATCATTGGCAACCAAGTTGTAAGACATTTCATTAGAGTGAGGGGAGCTACCGTGATTGCGAACATCCACGGCATAAACGGTAAATTTTTCAGAAAGTTTTTTGGCAATATTGTGCCAATTGTCCAACATTCCAAAAAGCCCATGAACTATTACGATGACGCTCTGTGAATCGCCATATTTTTTATAGTTCAGATGCAAGATTTTTTCTTAGTTCAAAAACCCGTCAACAGGATAGTAATCCAAACCAAAGGCATCAGAAACACCTTTGTAGCATACCTTTCCGTCAACTACGTTTAGACCTAACTTCAATTCGTTATTGTCGCTGCATGCTTGTTTCCAACCTTTATTTGCCAATTGAAGAGCATACGGCAAGGTGGCATTAGTCAAAGCCAATGTTGAAGTATAAGGCACAGCACCCGGCATGTTAGCCACACAGTAGTGTATTACTCCGTCAATTACATAGGTAGGGTCTTGGTGGGTGGTGGGTTTGGTGGTTTCAAAACATCCACCTTGATCAACGGCCACGTCAACAAGAACAGTTCCCGGACGCATATCTTTCAACATATCGCGAGTGATAAGGTGAGGAGCTTTTGCTCCAGGAATTAATACTGCACCAATTATCAAATCAGCCTTTCTGATTGCTTCCCTGATGTTGTATTCGTTGCTGTAAACAGTATCTACGTTTTCGGGCATGATATCATCCAACTCTCTCAATCGAGGTAAAGAGATGTCCATCATTGTAACATGAGCACCTAATCCGGCAGCCATTTTTGCGGCTTGCGTACCAACAATTCCGCCACCAAGCACCAATACTTCGGCTGGTTTAACACCGGGTACACCACCAAGCAAAATACCTCTTCCGCCCATCGGTTTTTCCAAATATTTTGCTCCTTCTTGAGTACTCATTCTTCCGGCTACTTCGCTCATTGGAACCAATAGAGGCAAACTTCTATCGGCTTTTTCTACCGTTTCGTAGGCCAAACAAACAGCACCGCTTTTCAACATGGCATGTGTTAATGGCTCATAGCTTGCAAAGTGGAAATAGGTAAATAAAAGTTGATTCTTTTTAATCAAACCATACTCCGACTCAATAGGTTCTTTAACCTTAATAATCATTTCTGCAATGGCGTAGGTTTCTTCAATAGTTGGAAGCATTTGTGCTCCGGCTTTTACATATTCTTCATCCGAAAAACCGCTGCCCAATCCAGCTGTTGATTGCACATAAACAGTGTGTCCGTGCTTTTTAAATTCTGCCACACCTGCTGGGGTTAATGCCACTCGGTTTTCGTTGTTTTTAATCTCTTTAGGTACTCCGATTATCATTGCCTGTTATATTAAAAAAAGTGAGCAAAATTAAGATTTACCTTTCAAGTGACAAGTGAAAAAATGAAAAGTAAAAACAACGTTTTGGATCCATTGGTACTTTTTACTGCATTGGTAATATAACTGTCAGTTATCCAAAATGCAATATTGGGTTCTATACATCCTTTCTATTTTCGCAGCCATGGCGGTTGGCGGTGCAGAAAACAACTCGAACTACATTTTGACTCAATGGGTTAATGAACACACAGATGCATTGTTTTCGTATGCTCTTAAACGTATAAATGATGTTCAGGTGGCTGAAGATTTAGTGCAAACAACCTTTTTGGCAGCCCATCAATCATTCGACAAATTTCAACACAAGAGTTCGCCTAAAACCTGGTTGTTTTCCATTTTAAAAAATAAAATTCTGGATTATTTACGTCAGGTTTATCGAAATAAGGAGACTTTCTCAGAACAAGATTCAACTGATTGGTTTGACGAAAAAGGACATTGGAAATCGGAGTTTGCCCCACAACCCTGGGAAACCGACAATCTATTGGATGATTTGGAATTTAGAAAAACCTTTGCCTTTTGCATCGAAAATTTGCCTGAACGCTGGAAACAATCTGTTATGATAAAATATTTAGAATCAGAAATAACCATTGAAGAAATTGGATTAAGCAAAGCCAACTATTGGAAAATGTTGGAACGTGCCAGAACGCAGCTTCGTGATTGTTTAACCAAAAATTGGTTTGAAAGAGTATAATGACAAAATTATTTCAAAAACTATGGTTATCATGCCAAAAGGCAGTGGAGCTTATGCACAAAAAGCACAATGTTGGCTTATCCACTTCCGAAAAATGTCTTTTAAAGGTGCATACCGGAATTTGCTCGGCCTGTAAAACATTTGAAAAGCAGGTTGATTTTATTGAGCGAAATATTAATGAAATGAACTTATCCAAAACAGACTATCCCACTGATGATTTAAAGTCTAAAACCATTGCTGCATTAACCAACAACCCTAAAAACTAACCGAAACGCCCACCAGCATTCGTTTTGGGGCAATGGGCCGGTATAGCGATGTTTCGGCATACGTTTTGGACTGCCCCTCGTTTAGGGCATTCGTTATACCAAATTGGAGTGTTATATTTTTTACATTATAGTTTTCTTTGTAGTAATATTCATTTCTAAAATTTAGTTCGGCCAATAAATCTAAAAACAGACCGCCGCTTTGCTCAATCATTTTTTGATTTTGAAGCATGGGCATGTAATATTTAGAAAGGTAAGCAGTCTCAATTTTCAATTTGGGTGTGAAGTATCTAAAATGGTCAAAAAATGGAATATTTCTCCATATATGTTTTTGATCTCCACGAGTTTCAAAATACCCATGAACCAAATGTTTGGGCAGCATCTCTGCATTGTACGTTTCGGCAATATTGGTTTGATACAAAAGCCAACCATTTATTCTGACTCTATACCATTGATGTTTTACCAGTAAAGTAGAATATTTCATCAATCCTCGCTCAAGCATATTGCTTTTAGCCTTTAACAACCATTTATCGGGCAACTCATTGTATATGTATTTTATTTCGAGGGTTTGATAATGTGTTACTTTATAACTTGAATTCACAAACGCCTGTTTGTAGGTTTCTTGCATTGTTGTTATGTAAGTACCACTTACGAGTTGATTTGGCCGAATTTGGTTAAAAAAAGATTGGAACTCAAACAGCAAACCCGGCGTTCGTTTTTGCTGCATCGCTCCAAGTTGCACAGTCAAGTCATCCTTTACTTTGTTTGAAAAAAGCAAAAATGGGTTCCAAAATACTTTTTCTTCTGAATGATAACCGAGCTGTTGGCTAAACTCAAACATCGTTTTATCTTCTTTGAACCAATGCTTGTAAGTGGTATAAAAGTGGCCAACAAAATAGTTGACAGAAGTATCGCCAAAAACATCCGTTTTGGCCGAATTTTGAGTTAGCCTCACCCCTACTTCGTAGTTGTTTTTCTTTCTGTATAAAACGTCGTTCAACCAAAAGTTTGATTGATTTGTATGTACAAAATAGCTGCGGGCAAACTGAGACGTTTGGCGATAAAGCTGAGAATTTATTCCTGCCTTCAATGTATGATTTCTCGACCACCTTCGGGTGTAGTCAAAATCAGCTACCAAAAAATCGCCTTTTATGTTTCGTTGTTGCCATGATAAAGCATTGTTTATGTTATAAGTGCCAGAAGTGTTTCCACCCACGTAGTGCAATTTAGCTCTAAAATTTTGTTTTAAGCTATAGTGCATATTATTCAATGTCAAACCCGCATTTATGGATTGTGCATTTAAATTGAGGTTATCCAATGTACCTTGAAACCTAGAATTGTCCTGATTCTGAAAAGCCGCAAATCCCTGCCAATTAAAATTGGGCAATTTGCCATTTTTATATTTTATAGGAACTTTAATAGCCGCATACGCTTGATTCATAGAGGCAGCACGAACATAGCTGAATTCCTTCTTCTTATACTCAGGCCAATTTAAATAATAGGAATAGGTTTGGCCGGATGATTCAATCCCATAAAATTCAGCCGGATTGACAGAAGTACTACTCAATATGTTGGCGTTTATTAAATGAGTGGATAAAAACTGCTTGTTGGCATTGCCAGTTATTCGAGAACCATCAAGGTTAAAATTTTTAAAATAATCGTTTTCCGTAAAAAGGTATTTGAGGTAAAACGGGGAAGTTATATTCTGGGCATTTCCTAACAAACCTGACGAAAATAGCAGCCCCAAAAAGCCGCATTTTATCCAATTTCTATTTTTTAATAAACGGTTCAAAACCATATTTTCACTTTCCATTTTAAGGTTCAACAACCGGACTAATTATAACAGGTTTAGCCAACATTGTACTACGTATTTCGGGTGAATAATATTGATATACATAGCTTTCGGCAGGCGAATAGGTGCCGGCCACCACGGCACGCAACGCCAATTTTATGTTCTTCTTTTCGTTGGGCAACAAGCCTAAAAAGTAAAAAACCAATTCATCGTTTTTCGATTCGAAATGCTCAAAAACCCCATCCTTTTTTAATTGTCTTAATTCATCCATTGAATAGGTAAATCCACCGGGAATCTTAACTACCGCAACAGTTTGCGGTTTGGTTTGATTGGTTTTGTTTTCAATGTTTATTTGAGCGAAAACTACGTCGGCCTTTTGTGCAGTGTTTTTGCTGAACGTATAGTCAAAGCCAAGCTCGGCATGTTCCTTTTTTTCGATGTTTTCTATCCAATTTATTTCGCAAACAAACGGCGTGGCTCTTAGGTCTCTTGCAGTTTGCACCCAAAGTTGATGTGTGCCTGCGGTTAGTTGTTTTGCCGTTAGCACAATTTTTTTGGTTGATTTATTAGGACTTGGACTAAAATCCATAATTCTTTCATTATCCAGCCATACATAATAATTAATTTCTCGTTCAAGACCCCTAAAATAGTCTGTATAATCGCTCAACACTTCCAATGCCAACGCCGTGGCCTGCGTATTTCCAAAGCCATAACCCGTTTGTTTCGATACAATTGTAGAAACCACTTTCACTTGTTTGTCCATTTCTACATTCATGGCTTTCATGGCCATGAGGCCCAGGGATAAAATCTCAACATCTCTCGATGTTCCGTGACTATACATTACCGTTCCATTCGATTTTAAATCTTTAAAACCTTGTTCTACAAAATGGTTGTACAGCTTTTCGATGGCTACTTTTGCCTTTACGCCCTCACTCTGATTTGCGTAAATATTGGCCAATAATGCCAATTTATACGCATCAAATTCTGTGTTTATATCGTTTTCGATGGCCGTAATTTCGCTGTATAACGGGGTTTTTTCTATGCGTGAAAGCACCCAAGTAATGTAGGCATTGTTAATTTTTTCGTTGGCACTGCCAAAACCGTATTTCCCTGAGTGAAACTCAAAGCCGCCCTTGTGGTTTCGTCGGCTTTTTAGCCATTCTAAGTTTCGGTCAAACATTTTTTCATCAATTTTTAGGTTTAAGCTTCGCATAATAAAAAATTGCAACAAGCCATACGCCGTAAGGCTTTCGTGCGGTGGTGCATTGCCATACCACTCAAATCCTTTTTTTGATGTTTCATAGTTTACCAATCGGCGGTATCCATCGTTTATCTTGCTGATCAAATCATTCATATTAAAATCCTTACCACCCTTTTGCAATGTTTTTAGTGCCAACAAATTAGGGTAATTGCTTGATGAAACCTGCTCAAAACAGCCCCCAGGTTGCCTAATCATGCGTTGAGCAGTGCTTTCCAACATATCATTAAAATCGCTGCTTATCGAAATTGTTATTTCCGCCGAATTTTCGACCAATTGTGATACTTCTATTATTTTTTTCTCTGTGGTTTGGTTTCCGCTAATCACTTCATTTCGCAAATGGCCTTTATCCAACACCAAAACATTTTGGTTATGCACCGTTCTTGATTGTTTATCAAATACATACGAAAAACCACAATAGACAGAATTTGCAGTACTGCCCGATGCCAATTCTACATTTACCACACGCTGTTCGTTTGGGTTTAAAAAGATTTTGTCAGTATGTTTTTCTGCACCTATTTGATAAGAATACACTACCTCTTTGGCTTCGTTGGTATTGTTTTTAAACGTGTAGTCGAGCATGGCCACATCGCCTTTGGTAAGGCTTGTGGGCAAGTTGCTAAATACTTCCACCTCGTCCTGCACTTTTATATTTTTGGTGGATGTAAAATATTTTCCCGACTCCGTAATTCCCTCACAAACAAGCAAATAATTGGAGTTTTTATTCGGCCCGTAAATTGCCTTTTCTAATTTTCCACTTACCGAAGTTTCCAATTCGCCTTGCCAAAAAACGGTTTTTTTGTATGGTCGTACCTCGCCACTTAATGTTTGAGCATTATCTTGGTAGTTGTACTCTAAATTTATATAAAAAGGTTGCTGGTAGCCATTGTATGACGGACTAACAAGTGTGTATCCATAATTCCAATTATATACATAATTAATTGCATAGTTGGGTATCGTAACCATACACTCCAATGAATTGGTAGAAACACTTAAATATGCCCCATCCATACTTTCGCTTGTATTGTAATCGTAATTCCCACTAATCTTTACCCCATCAATATAAATAGGAGTGGCATCTGCTCTCGCACCCAAAAACGAAATAGCATCCTTTTCTGCTCCAGCCTCATAATTTTCCCTGCCCTTTTGCCGCTCCACCGATCCCAATTTCATATCAAAGGTTTCAGGCTTCTTAATTTTTTGAGCAAATTGGGCGTTAACCGCAATGTAGGCTTCGCTGACTTCATATTCTATTTTTTCTGTGCCTTGCCGTACCACCAATACTACCGGTTTTTTTAGTGCATCAGCTATTATATCGTCAAAAAAGAACCTGCCATTGCTGTCGGCTTTTACCGTATAGCTGGTGTTTTTAATTGTCACACTTACCGGTTTAGTCAATCTTGTTCCATAAGAATCTTGAATTGTTCCGCTTATTCTTGCCGAGGTTCGGTAATATTCTATGCCATTGTTTTCAATTTCTCCTGTTCTAAAATCTCGCCGCCAATTGTGTTGATTGGCCACCAACCATAAGTTTAAGGCATTACCTGCCTTTTTTTCATCTTTAAAATAATAGGTCGGTTCCTCAATGTCGCACTCAAACTCATTGCCCAAATACATCCACGATTCAATGCTGTGCGAGCGGTCTTTTATTTGGTTAAGGCTTTGCTCGTCAATCAATTTCATGCTAAAATAAGCCTTTTCGTTGTGCGAGTTTACGTCAATTTTAATGCCTTCATTTGGATTATATTGTTGTTTGTTGGTTTTTAGCTCTACATCATACTTTGTTGGTTTGTTCATCCACAATTGCCGAGCAATAACATTATTTGACGCATCCAAAAGGGCAACTGAATAAACCCCAAAAGGCATGGCTCGATATTCAATTTCGAATAACGTTGGGTTTGTAATCGCCTGATTTACAAAGTTTTTTCCATTTCCGGAAATAACAATGGATGCAATTTTCTTTTTGTTCCCGACAAAAGAAAGAGCCAATTTTTCTGCATTTTGTGTGATGGAAAAAGCCACCGCATTGGAATCGGCTTTCAGCTCGATGTTGTTTTTTGAGCCTTTTACATGAACCGTATAATTTCCTTTTTTGGTTGCGACAAAACTTGTAGAAGCCAAACCATCGTGCAAACTGCTAAATTCGGCAATGGTTTGTCCGTTTTGTTCAATATGACCGCTTGCATCCTTGGGGTTGCCTAATTTGTCGAACGATTTTATCACCAAATTATTCTCAACATCGGCCACCAAACCTCCATTTCCTGATTGAAAATAAACGGCAAAATCTAAATCATTGCTCAGCACCGGCACTCGCTCGCTGTGGCTTTCGATATTGCCTTGATATTCGGCTTTTATTATCACAAATGCCGAAGCAATTTCCTGATTCGGCAAATTAAATGTCGCTTTGGCCAACCCGCTTTTGTTGGTGGTAACGGATTTTTGTTCCACTTCCACGTCGTTTACCACCAAGGTTGCACTAACAGGTAAATTATCTAAAAATTCGCTTTGACTTTTGCTCATCGTTATTTCACTTTCCAAATTATCTCCAGCTGAATAGCTGTTTTTGTCGAGTTTTTGAGCAATAAAAAAGTGCTTTTTCACTGTGTTTTGCACAAATATTTCTTTGCTGAACAAATGCTGTTTTTTGTCGTTTAGCTGCCAACGGGTAAGAGCTTTTATGTAATAAATTCCACCCTTTTGAGGCAAATTAAACATCTGCGAAAAACGGCCATTGGTGCATTGCGAAACCATAGAATCAATGGTATTTCCTTGCCCATCTTGCAATAACACCTTAATCATGGTGTGCTGGTCTTGTACTTTATTCTCCTCATTGGTTACGAAAACCGTATAATACAATTGCTCTCCCGGTTCGAAAAAATAGCGGTCGGTACTAACAAATAGTTTATCCGATTCATATCTGGACTGATTTAGGTCTTGTGTAAACGAAACAATTACACAAAAAAGGAGAAGAGCCAACAATTTAGAGCGAACCATCATATCGTTTTTCTAATAATGTGTAAAGTTAAACTCAAAACGTTGGTTGGTGATTTTATTTTTTATGAATGGTAGGCCGGAGTTGGGGAATGGGGTTTGGAAAATAGAAAAATTCAAATTATTTTTGCCTAACGAATGTTCGTTTTATGACAGAGCGTAAATTTGAAATTCTACAAGTTTCTCAACAACTTTTTAGAGAAAATGGCTATGCGGCCACATCTGTGAGAGACATTGCAAAAGCTGCCGGCGTAGAGCCTGCAAGCCTTTACAGCCACATCAACGGGAAGGAAGAATTGCTCGACCAAACGTGTTTTGAAATGGCTAATAAATTTATTTCGGCCATTGCTGAAGTAAATGACATTTACTTTGATGGAGCTCAAAAACTAAAAATGGCCGTTGACTCGCACATCGAAATTTTAACCCAAAACTTAAATGCAGCCTACGTTTTTCAGCGTGATTGGCGACACCTAAGCGATGACCGAAAAACCGATTTTATAAAACTCCGAAACCAATACGAAAACGGTTTTAGAGAAATTGTTAAAACCGGAATTGACGAAGGCATTTTTGCCGAAGTGGACATTAAATTTGCCACACTTACCATCCTTTCCAGCCTCAACTGGATTGTGGATTGGTATGAAGCCGATGGCAACCTCTCTCCCAAAGAAATTTCGGAAAGGTTATACAACTTTTTGCTTAAAGGAATGAACGGATAGTTCTTTAGATGCTTTGATAATTAGAGTGTTAGAAATGACAGATGGATTTGAAAATACGAACAATTTTAAGACCTATCGTGATTTGTTGGTTTGGCAAAAGTCTATGTGCTTAATCAATAATATTTACTCCATTTGTGGCGAAATGCCAAAAAATGAGGAATTTATTCTCGCAGCTCAGATTAAAAGAGCGGCCATTTCAATACCTTCCAATCTTTCGGAAGGCTGGGCAAGAAAAAGTAATAAAGCGTTTTCTAATCACATCAAAATTGCTTTCGGCTCGACACACGAAGTATTAACTCAACTCGAAATTGTAAACAACCTTTACAACATTAATACAGAGGAAATTACAACAAATTATATAGAAATATCGAAAATGCTTAATGGTCTATTAAAAAAACTAAGCCACTAAGCATCACACAATCTAAATATCTCAACATGTACGGAAACGCATATATCGACCCCAACGAAAAACCGGATTTCTTGAAAGATGAAGATTCGGTGAGACTGGCAGAATTTGAAGCACGCATTGCTGCCGGAGAAAAAATTGAGCCACAAGACTGGATGCCGGCTTTATATAGAAAACAACTGATTCGGATGATTGAGCAACACGCTCACTCCGAAATTATTGGTGCGTTGCCCGAAGGCACATGGATAACCCGTGCTCCTGGTTTTAGAAGAAAACTGGCTCTGATGGCCAAAGTGCAAGACGAGGTGGGTCATGCCCAATTGCTCTATTCTGCCGCCGAAACGCTTGGCAAAAGCCGTGAGGCTATGATAAATGATTTGATTACAGGAAAATCCAAATACAGCAATGTATTTAACTATCCGGCCATTACCTGGGCCGATTCGGCCATTATTGCATGGCTTATTGATGCAGGAGCAATCGTAAACCAATTGGCCAACTCAAAAGGTAGCTACGGCCCCTATTGCCGTGCATTGGAACGAATCTGTTACGAAGAATCTTTTCACCTTAAATATGGTCACGACAATGTAGTGCACTTAGCCACCGGAACCCCAAAACAACGTCAAATGGTGCAAGAAGCTCTTACCCGTTGGTGGCCGCCAATCATGCACTTTTTTGGCCCAAGCGACAAAATTTCTGTTCATACAGAGGTGTTGATGCGATGGAAGGTAAAAATGGCATCAAACGATGATATGCGTCAAACCTACTTAAACATGTACGTTCCAAAAATTTGGGATTTAGGCTTGGTGCTTCCCGACCCGAACTTAAAGAAAAACGAAGCCACTGGTTTGTGGGATTTTACCGAACCTGATTGGGATGAGTTTATGCGAGTAATCAATGGTGATGGACCATGCAATGCCGAGCGTTTGGCAGTGCGACGAATGGCCGAAGAAAAAGGTAGATGGGTAAGAAATGCCATCTTAAAGCAAGATGCTGAATATGTGACACCGTTTGCTTGATTTTTTGAAAACTATTGCCGTAACTTTGATTAGTTCAATTTTTCAACAAATGATTCGACCGTTATTATTTATCGCTGTTTGGCTGTTCAGTTTGTGCGGATTTGCTCAAAATATCCCCAATGGAAATTTTGAAAACTGGCAAGTTATACAACATAAGGTTTTAGACGGATGGGTCTCTGCCGGCAATGTTTCTCAATCTACCGATGTATATGAAGGCACGTATGCCATTAAGTTAGAAAATAAAAGCGACAACCAACAACGTGGTTTTGTGGCCAGCGGTCCTTTCGTAAACAACAATCTTAAAGGTTTTGCATACAATGAGCAACCTTTAAGTGTTCGTTTTAGAGCCAAGTATGATTTGGCTGCCGGCGATGCGGCTCAGGTGGCCGTTTTGTTTTATCTAAATGGTACTCCTTTGGCTTTTGTCAATGAGTCGATTGAAGGAAATAGTGCTGACACGTTTCAATATTTTTCATACCCAATTACTTGGCAACTTAGCACCAATCCTGATTCTGTGGCTGTTTTGATAAGCTCATTAAACATGGATTCTGCTTCTGCCAAAAATGACGGGTACCTTATCGTTGACGATTTTCATTTTGCCACTATTTCTACCAGAAACAAAGCCGTGCCCAACGGAAATTTTGAAACATGGCAAAACAATCCACGGCAAACTTTGGCCAATTGGTTTACCACCGATGAATATTTGTATCAACTCACAGGCACCATTTTACCCAAGCCTATTGTGGCCAAATCAAGCAAAGGGCGAGGAGGAACGTTGGCAGTAGAAATGACCAACACCAAATTGGGGAATGACATAATGCCTGGAGTAATGTTTACTGGAACAGATATTGAAACCTTCGAGACCCCCAGCTTCCCTATATCGGGCAGATATAAATATCTTGAATTTTTTTATGCCTACAAACCACAAAATGGCGACTCCGCTCGTATAGGTTTGATAATGTTTAAAAATGGAGCAGCCATTGGCACTGTTCAAAAAATAATTGGAGATGTTGCAAACAATTACACCCAAGTTGCTGAGGAAATAACCTATTTTTCAACGGATATTCCCGACAGTGCAACCGTTTTTATTGCCTCCTGCAATCCTGACAATCCAAAAGGAGAAACCACTTGGCTTTTAATTGACGATGTTAGGTTAACAGATGTTCCTGCCCACGTTTTTGATTTGGGAGTAAATAAACTTGCTGTCTATCCAAACCCGTTCAACAACAGTTTTTCGGTAAAAGGTTTTGACCAAATATGGGGTTCTAATTATGCAGTGACCGACATGATGGGTCAAACTTTAAAGGAAGGACTTCTCGACCAAAACACCGTAATAGATATGACAGACCATCCTGCAGGATTTTATATTTTGCAGGTAAATGGTTTAAAAATTAACACTTCAAAAATTATTGTTAAACAATGATACACAAATCTTTAGATCCACGAATTGACCGGGCCAATTTATCACTTGACAACACCATTACACCGTTGGCCGAGTTGGATCAATTGCCTACTTTCGAGGTTTTTCATCAATCAAAAAGAGGCCAACAACATGTGCATGTTGGCATTGTGCATGCCCCAAACCACGAAATGGCTTTGATGTATGCCAAAGAACAATATGCCCGTAGAGGTGAAACTTCAAATCTTTGGGTGGTTCCCTCCAATCAGGTTATGGCCACAGAATATCTCGACTCGGATATTTTTGAAACAACCAACGAAAAAACCTATCGCGACCCGGGAACGTACAAGGTGATTGACAGAATTAACGCATATAAAGAACGAACAAAAGCGAATTAAGGAATATGGATTTTTTTAATGAAAAGCATGTTGAAGCAGCCAAAGATTTACTCTACAAAATGGCTGACGACCAACTTATAATCGGACATAGAAACAGCGAATGGACAGGACTTGGCCCTTTACTCGAAGAGGACATTGCTTTTAGCAGCATGGCTCAGGACAAAATTGGACAAAGCGAACACTTATACAATTTATTGCACGAACTTGGCGAGGCCGATGCCGACACAGTGGCATTTACCAGAAACGCTAATCAATTTCATTGCAGCCAATTGGTGGAGTTACCTATTGGTGAATATGATTTTAGCTTAATGCGTCATTTTTTGTTTGATATGGCAGAAGCAGTGCGTTTCGAATCCTTAACTCATTCGGGCTACGAAGGTTTGGCAAACATTGCACGAAAATTTAAAGGCGAAATAAAATACCACACCATGCACGCCCACGCTTGGGTGAAACAATTAGCTAACGGCAATGATGAAGGCAAAGCCCGTATGCAAAGCTCACTCAATGAGATTTGGCCTTTTGCTCTTGGCATTTTCGAACCCGGACAACACGAAGATACGTTGAAAGAAGCCGGAATTTTTGAAGGCGAAGAGTCTTTAAAAGGTAAATGGCTAAAAGAAGTTACCCAATTACTCAACGCCTGCAATCTTCAAATTCCGACCGATTCAAAGCCTGTTTTTGGTGGAAGAACCGGAAATCATACGCCTCATTTGCAACCGTTGCTGGATGAAATGTGCGAGGTATATAGCATTGACCCATCTGCCGATTGGTAAATGACGGAGACCTCCATTCTTGAATGGCTTCAAGCGGTTAAAGACCCCGAAATTCCTACCATCTCGGTCGTTGATTTGGGCATTGTCACAAAGGTTTCTATCAACGACGACAATGTTGAAGTCACGCTTACACCGACGTTTGCGGGATGCCCGGCACTGAAAATTTTAGAAAAATTAGTCAAAGACCGACTGGTGGAATATGTGGGAATAGGTAACGTGGAAGTAAAAACGAACTTCGAAACCACTTGGACTACCGATATGATAAGCGAGGAAGGTAGAAAAGCGTTGCTAAAGCATGGATTAGCACCGCCTAAACCGCATCCGGGCTATTTGGAGTTGGATGTTTTATCAGACACGCCCTGCCCATATTGCGGCAGCCGAAATACCGAATTAAAAAGCCCTTTTGGCCCTACTCTTTGTCGAAGTCTGCATTATTGCAACAACTGTCTTCAAGCCTTTGAGGGTTTCAAACCGGTTTAAAAAAGAAAATCCGACAATGCCTGCCGGATCTTCTAAAAAAAAAGTATTAAAACACAATTCAGTTGCCTATGTTAATCCGAATGGGCATTGTCAGTCTCATTCTAACGGGTTTGTCCATTTGTTTTGCAGGAATCCATTTGGGCATTTGCTTTACCACATTCATTGCAGCTTCCTCCAACCCAAAGCCCAACCTTCGAGATTCTGGACTTACCTTAACATCACTTATACTGCCATCCTTTTCTATGATAAAGGTAACCAAAATGGTTCCGTTAGGGGCATCCGATAAATCATTTGGAAAAATCAAATTTTGTTGAATATAATTCACTCTTGCCTCTTCTCCACCTGGAAATTTTGCTCTGTCTGATACATCCAAACCCCACAGAGAATAAATCTTATCCACATCTTCCAGATTATCATCAGGTACACTATTCTGTCTCCAACCATCTGGCATTTCTGTCACAGCCCCCTGCTCTACTGTTGGTTTTGAAATTGAAACCCCGTTGCTCACTGATGTTAAAATACTTGGATTTGTGCTGTTTATTTTCGTGTCGGGTTTTTTCCAAGTTACTTGTGGCGTTTGGTAGGTAATCATCGGACTCTCATAAATGGCATCATTTATGGGCTCTGACGACAATGTTTTTTGAACATACTTATATTTGGTAAAACTCATCATGGCATACACGCTGCCAATAGACACACACATTCCCAAAAAAAATAGGGTTGAACGCAGTTTTCGCATATCGCTTTTTTTACTTTTTTTCGTTTCCATAATCTTAAATTCTTTCTATCAAAATTACGAAGCAAAAGAGTTAAATAGTATTTTCGGCAATGGAGCGTTAGTTGTATGAACAAAATAGAATTTGATTATAAATAATTAATAATCAATTAATTGTGACACATATTTATTTCAAAACCGCCTCAATTTGTTCTGATTTGGTTTAATAACGGAAACTATCGTTTTACCAACGGAAACAAAAAAGGGGAGTCAAATTTTGACTCCCCTTTGTAGAAATATTTTATAAAAATCAGTTATCAATCTTTATACGGATAGGTACCTGAAAATTCATTCTAACTGGTTTATCTCCTTGCTTTGCCGGCGACCATTTCGGGAATTTTTTTACCACTTCCACCGCAGCTTCTTCCAAACCATAACCAAGTTTTCTACCGCCTTCTACAACTTTCACATTCTTTATGCTACCGTCCTTTTCGACAATAAAGCTCACGAAAACAGTTCCGCCATCCGACTCATTAATAGCCAAATCAGGTATTGAAATATTTTGTTGAATAAACTTTTCCCTTTCCAAATCTCCTCCAGGGAACTCAGCTTTTTCAGAAACGCTATACCATTCATAGGTCTCATTATCCTCGCCAGGTCCATCATCTTTGAAAAGATTTCCTTTGTTCATCTCATCTTCGTCAAATTCAAGTGCTTTGAATTCAACTTTAGGAATAACCACCTCGTCATCCACCTCTTTTAGAATTTCCACCAATTCTTCTTCTTGCTGTGGAGGAGGCTCCAACGGAATTTCTTGTTCAAACTCGGTGTTTTCCACCTCGGCAATTACCTCTTCGTGTTTTGCCAAATTTTGGGTGTTTACGTTCACTTTTTCTTTTTCATATTTCATCAAGGCATAAACACCACCCAACGAAATACACATTCCCAAAAGGAACAACATTAAGCGATAACTGCTTACGTCAACTTTTTTGTTCTTTTTAGCTTCCATGTCTTTTCTCTTTTAAAGGTTCTACAAATTTATATCAAAAATTGTAGTTCCATACTGTTAAAAAATCTTTAGTAAACGGTGGTTTTAAATTTATCCCAATTCTTTTTAATGGTTTTAAACCCAATTGAAAAAAACACAAACCCAATGCCAGCCCCTGTCATATTTGCCGTCATGTCTAAATAATCAAAGTGTCGGTAGGTGGTTAACCATGCCTGCAAAACTTCCATTAGCACTCCAAAACCACTGCACAATATGAATATGACAATTAACGAACGGTAGCGTACATTTGACCAACGGAATTTTGCCATTGTTTCGAACGCAGCCACCAAAAACAACCCAAAATAGGCCAAAAAATGGCCAATTTTATCGATTGCCTTTACTCCAACTTTTGGCAAATTGTTGATGTGCATCAAACTCAAAACCACAATGATTACAGCAATCAAAACGGTGAGTTTGTAGCTTTTTGCCATTGATTTAGTGACCTATGCTGGCCTTGTATGTTTCGGCATCCATCAAACCGTCCACCTCGGCCATGTCTGCCATTTTTACCTTTATCATCCAACCATTTCCATACGGATCTGAGTTAACACTCTCTGGCGAGGCTTCTAATTCAGCATTTACCTCGATGATTTCTCCAGCCACCGGCATATATAAATCGGAAACTGTTTTTACCGCCTCAACTGTTCCAAAAGTATCTCCTGCATTCAGGTTTTCACCTTGTGTTTCAATTTCTACAAACACAACATCGCCCAATTCACTTTGGGCAAAATCAGTAATACCAATGGTAGCTGTGTCTCCATCTACTTTTACCCACTCGTGGTCGGCGGTGTATTTTAAATCTGAAGGAAAATTCATATTATCTTTTTTATAAAATGTCTAAGTTAAAAATTTGTCTTGTTAGGATGCTTGCTCCTCTTTATGTTTAAGTTTTTTATCGGTTACCATTGCCAATAGGTTCGAAATTTTGTCTTTTGCATCTTTTCGCTCAACAACAAAATCAACAAAACCTTTTTCTTGCAAAAATTCACTTCGCTGAAAACCTTTTGGCAAATCTTTACCGATGGTTTCTTTAATTACTCGAGGTCCGGCAAAACCAATAAGGGCATTGGGTTCCGCCACATTAAAATCGCCCAACATGGCAAAACTTGCCGTAACGCCCCCGGTTGTTGGGTCGGTAAGATATGAAACAAATGGTATTCCTGCTTTATCAAGCAAAGCCAGTTTGGCACTTGTTTTGGCCATTTGCATCAAACTAAATGCCGCTTCCATCATTCGGGCTCCGCCGCTTTTTGAAATCACAATTACCGGTGCTTCTGTTTCTCTTGCTCTGTCAATGGCACGGGCAATTTTTTCGCCCATAACCGTACCCATTGAGCCACCGATGAAGTTAAAATCCATGCAGGCAATAACCACTTTAAGACCATTCATTTTTCCCTCTGCCACCCGCACGGCATCTTTTAAGTGCGTTTTGGCCTGAGCCTCTTTTATTCTGCTTGGATAATCTTTGCTATCAACAAACTTCAGGGGGTCTGCCGAAACAATATTGTCATACAGTTCGGTGTATTTTTCATCGTCAAAAAATATGCTGAAATATTCTTCAGAACCTATTCTAGAATGATGCCCACACTCGGAACAAACATAATAATTTTGCTTAAAATCTTTGCTGGCCTGAGGTGCTTTGCACTCTGCACATTGAACCCAAAGACCATCGGGGGTAGCCTTTTTGTCTTGCGTTTTTGTTAGAATGCCGTCTTTTACACGTTTGAACCAACTCATATTTTTTGATTTTAAACTACTATGAATTTAGGCAATTGTTACCTCATTGGTAAGATATACATCTTGAATTGCATTGAGCAGTTGCACACCGTCTTTCAGCGGTTTTTGAAAAGCCTTTCTGCCAGAAATTAGCCCACAACCGCCTGCTCTCTTGTTTATTACGGCTGTTTTAACGGCATCAAACATATCATTGCTGCCCGAAGCACCGCCAGAGTTTATCAAACCCGCTCTGCCCATATAGCAGTTTGCCACTTGGTATCGGCACAAATCAATTGGGTGGTCTGAGCTTAAATCGCTATACACCTTGTTGTGCGTTTTTCCGAAATTAATAGCCGTATATCCACCATTATTTTCGGGCAATTTTTGTTTAATAATATCGGCCTGAAGT
This sequence comes from Flavobacteriales bacterium, assembly GCA_020635395.1. Lineage (NCBI taxonomy): Bacteria > Pseudomonadati > Bacteroidota > Flavobacteriia > Flavobacteriales > Flavobacteriales bacterium. The sequence continues at coordinate 197,098 of JACJZV010000001.1, read as the reverse complement.
GTTACACCCAAATGGTTTGCCTGTCCGGTAAGGTCGGCTGCCACATGATAGTCCACTCCATCTTTTTTGAAATCACTGTTTCTGAGGTAGCACCACAACACCGTTGCCATACCAAGCTCGTGAGCTCTTTCAAAGGCTTGAGCCACCTCTATTATTTGTCGGCTCGATTCGTCAGAACCGAAATAAATAGTTGCTCCCACGGCAGCAGCACCCATATTCCAGGCTTCCTCAACCGAACCAAACATGATTTGGTCAAATTTATTCGGGTAGCTCAAAAATTCGTTGTGATTGATTTTTACGATAAATGGAATTTTGTGAGCATATTTTCTTGATACACTAGCCAGCACGCCGTAAGTAGAAGCAACAGCGTTGCAGCCACCTTCTATGGCTAACTTTACAATATTTTCCGGATCAAAATAATCCGGATTTGGTGCAAAACTTGCCCCCGCCGAGTGCTCAATTCCTTGATCTACTGGTAATATTGAAACATATCCTGTACCTGCCAATCTACCTGTATTCATTATTTGATTTAAACTTCTCAACACTTGTGGGCTGCGATTTGAAACGCCCCAAACGTTGTCCAAATGATTTGGACCAGGAAGATGCAGTCGGTCTTTTGAAATGGTTTTAGATTGGTGTCCTAAAAGATACTCGGCTTCTTTGTCGAGAATTTTTTCTATTGAAGAAATGCTCATTTTTATATAAAATATTTACGTTTTTCTGTTGAAATAGTCGGCAAAAATAGAATTTTTTATTCACCGAACTACAACAGAAAACTTCTATGGAGCAATGGCTCCGAAATTATCCAGTCATTGCCACCTTCATCCACTTAAAATCCACCATTTTTAATCATCCGTTGCATTTTTATTCACACATCCAAAATATTTGATTTTGTCATTTTGCCTTATCATTGCAACCGAAATGTTTGAATTTATTGAAGGGGAAATTGCCGAATTATCTCCAACCCAAGTGGTTATTAATGCCAACGGGGTTGGTTATTTGGCTCATATTTCGTTAAATGCGTTTGAAAAATTTAATGGTAAATCGAAACTGAGGTTGCTCACTCATTTGGTGGTAAAAGAAGATAGTCATACACTTTTTGGCTTTTACGACCATGCCGAACGGTCGTTGTTTCGTCATTTAATTAGTGTGAGCGGAATTGGCCCTGCCACCGCCCGAATGGTTTTGTCTGCCTTAAATCATAAAGAAATAATTGGTGCAATATTGAATGGCAATGAGGCGTTGTTAAAAGCAATTAAAGGCATAGGCCCCAAAGCAGCACAACGAATGATATTAGAATTAAGGGATAAAGTTGGTAAAATTGACGATACCAATCTCGTAAAATCAAATTCATCATCAGGTAATATTTACGAAGCCCTTGAGGCTTTAACTGCATTGGGTTTTGCCCGTGCGGCAGCCGAAAAAGTGGCCTACAAAGTGATGAGTGATTTGGGTGAAAATGCCACAACTGAGAACATTATTAAGAATTGTTTAAAATTATTATAAATTTGTCCGAAACTGATTTGCAAGCTTATAAGGTAAAATTGTACTCTCATTTGAATTGAAGAACGTATTCAATTAGTTTGTTGAAACGCTAAAAAAGTAAAGTTTTGAAAAAAAGTTTAAAAGCATTGCTTGCGGTTACCGTCAGTTTTGCGGCATTGAATCTAATAGCCGGAAGTAAATCTAATTTGCTCCTTTTTACAGAAACCTCAGAAACCGATTCTACTAAAAAGGATTCGTTGAAATATCCTATCAGAGATAGGAAACCGGGCGAATACAGGAGGATACACCAGTTTGACCTCAAAGATCCGGAGAATCTGCACAATGAAATATCATACAACCCAAATGATAGTTCCTATAGTGTTCAGCGAAAAATAGGCGACCAAAGTCTTGGCTCGCCCACCAGCCAATCATTCGAGGATTACCTCAAAACCCAAAACCGCGAAGAGTTAAACAAATACTTCCGACAAAAAGCTACGGCGAGCAACAATACTCGCAGCAACGGTTTTTTGCCTGATTTAAAACTTTCTCCTGATAAATTTGATGACAAAATGATGGATGGCTTGGTGGACATAAGACCAAGCGGTTCGGCAGAATTGATTTTTGGAGGAAATTTTAACAGAATTGACAACCCAATATATACCCGACGACAACAGAAAAACGGCAATTTTGATTTTAAACTCAAAATGCAGGTAAACGTTACAGGAACAATTGGCGATAAAGTAAAAATTAACACAAACTACGACACCGAAGCCACCTTTGAGTTTGAAAACCAAACTGGGGTTGGCTGGCAAGGAAAAGATGACGACATTCTAAAATCATTAGAACTTGGAAACGTTTCGTTGCCCTTGAACGGCAGCTTAATTCAAGGTGGACAAAGCCTTTTTGGGATTAAGACAAAAATGCAATTTGGCAAACTAACGGTTACTTCTATTGCCACACAGCAAAAAGGAGAAACCAGAGAGACAGAGGTTAACGGTGGTGCTCAAATAACCAAATTCAACATTCAAGCCAGCGACTACGATGTTAACCGTCACTACTTTTTGTCTCAATATTTTGCCGATAATTATGACAATGCACTTTCAAGACTACCAGTTGTGCAAAGCAGTGCCCGGATTACGTATATCGAAGTGTGGGTAACCAACCGTGCATCAAGCTACAGTAATACCGGCAATTTAATGGCACTTATGGATTTGGGAGAAGCCGAGCCATACAACTCCAAATATCAATTGCCCACCAGCACCCCATATCCTGACAACTACGTAAACAACCTCTTTAATGCCGCCCGAACAAATGCCGACGGACTGAGAGATGAATTGAAAGTAGGTGTTGAATATGTGGATTTGAGCAATGCCCGACAATTATCTCCACAAGAATTTACCTACAATCCACAGCTTGGTTATATTTCTTTAAATCAAGCACTTAATACAGATGAAGTTTTAGCAGTGGCCTATCAATATGATTACAATGGTATTGTTTATACTGTTGGGGAATTTGCCCGAGATAAGCCACCAACCAGCCAAACTCCGGTAAGCCTTACCGTTAAACTGATAAAATCAAACCTCATCAAAACCCATTTGCCAACATGGAATTTGATGATGAAAAACATATACAGCCTCGGTGCATACAATATGCAAACAGAGGATTTTAACTTTAACGTAGTGTATGCGGACGACAAAGGTGGCGGCGATTTGGGCTATTTACCGGTTTCAAGTTCGGAAACAAAATGGTATCAAAAGCAGCTAAATGCCGTATATAACCTCGACAACATGAATAGGCTTCAAGAGCCAAAACCAGATGGATTGTTTGACTTAATTGAGGGTGTGACCATACAAGCCGCCCAGGGTAGAATTATTTTCCCCATGCGGCAGCCCTTTGGCCAATTTACCAGAGATAAATTTATTGACCCCAAAGGAAAAAATGCCGACTACTATGCCTTTGATGCCTTGTATGACAGCACCAAGTGGGATGCCCAGCAAGATGTGCAGCACGACAAATTTTTCTTGAGAGGAAGTTACAAGGGTTCATCAAGCAACCAAATAAGACTGCAATGCTTCAATGTACCAAAAGGTTCTGTGAAGGTTACGGCCAATGGTTCTCTTTTGAATGAGGGAGTAGATTATATTGTTGATTATACCATTGGTATGGTAACCATTATAAACGAAGGGATTTTGGGTTCTGGAGCATTGATAAAAGCAAGCTGCGAAAGCAATTCGTTGTTTAATCTTCAACAAAAATCACTTGTGGGCACGAGGTTGGATTATAAAATATCCGACAAATTGCTTGTGGGTGGAACCGTTTTGCATTTAACGGAAAGACCTCTTACACCTAAAACAAATATTGGCGAAGAGCCATTGCTCAACACCATTTATGGCTTTGACGGGGCGTTTAATACAAAATCAAGAATGCTTACCCGATGGGTTGATAAATTGCCCTTAATTGAAACTAAAGAAGAATCAACCTTTGGTTTGACTTGGGAATTTGCCCACCTTATTCCACACAAACCCATTAGCATTGGAGAATTGGAAAGAGGCACATCCATGATTGATGACTTTGAAGGAGCCGAAACACCTTATGAAATAAAAACACCAAGCCGCTGGCATTTGGCCAGTGTGCCGCAACATCAGCCCGATTTGTTTCCGGATGCCGCAACCGGTAATTTAAAAGCCCCAAACAATAGGAGGGCATTATTTGCTTGGTACAGCATAGACCCAGTGCTTCAAAACGCTCAGGATAGGATGCCCGAACATTTAAAAAATGACCCAACTCAACGTTCAGGTCATTTTGTGAGAGCCATTCCTTATGACGAGCCATTTCCTCAAAAAAATATACAGCAAACATCTGCCAAAACAATCCCAACCTTTGATCTCGCTTTTTATCCAAACAGAAGAGGCCCATACAATTATGGAGTGGACAATCTAAATGCAGATGGCACGTTGGAAAACCCATCGGCCAATTGGGCAGGTATTAGCCGTCGTATTGAAAACACCGATTTTGAGGCAGCCAACTACGACTATATCGAAATTTGGATGATGGATCCGTTTGTTTTCGAAAAACATTTAGGTTCTCCAAAAAATTCTGGTCAGCTTTATATTAATATTGGAAGCATCAGCGAGGACGTTTTGCCAGACAAACGCCGCTCTATGGAAAACTCTCTACCGACGGCCAACAGCACAAATTCGCCCGTAGAAAAGACAGAATGTGGATTGGTAGGCCTTATTCAACCCATTGTAAATGGTTTTGACAACGACCCCGCTGCCCGATTGGCACAAGACGTAGGTCTTGACGGATTGAGTGATGACTTGGAAAGAAACTTCTTCGACAGTACGTATCTTAATAAAATAGAATTAAAGCATGGCAACAATTCATTGGCCTATCAAAATGCTTTCAAAGACCCTTCGGGAGATAATTTTATTCATCACAGAGATCAGACCTACGATCAAAACAAAACCTCTGTTTTGCATCGATATTTATACTACAACCAGTGCGAAAACAACTCCAATTTAGATCGATTGGCCGACCAAACACCAAAATCTATCTCTACCTACCCTGACGATGAAGATATTAACAGCGACAACACTTTAGACCAAGCAGAGGAATATTTTCAGTACAAAATTGACCTCAGTGCAGAAGATTTAGTGGTAGGTAAAGGCTATGTTTACGACTCAATTCGCGTTTTGGCACAGAGGGAAGATAATGGCGAAAAACCAGACAGCATAACCTATTATCAATTAAAAATTCCGATAAGAGAATATCAAAAACGAGTTGGAGGAATTACCAACTTTAAGTCTATTCGGTTTATGCGATTGTTTTTGACAGGTTTTGAAGACAGCATTGTTCTGAGAATGTTGAACATGCAAATGATTCGTGCCGATTGGAGACGATATGCCGGAAGCCTCAAATATCCGCCTACGGTTGGATTGCCGCCAGACCCCAACGACCCCGTTGAGTTTGTGGTAAGTACCGTAAATATTGAAGAAAATAGCCGACGAGTTCCTATTCCTTATGTTTTGCCTCCAGGTTTGTCGAGAGAGGTTGACCCAACACAACCCACGCAGGTTTTGCAAAATGAGCAATCGCTTTCGTTAAAAGTATGCGGACTTGAAAAAGGTGATGCCCGCGGTGCTTTTAGAGTTACAGAAATAGACATTCGCAACTACGAACGAATGAAAATGTTTTTGCACGCCGAAGGCGAAAACCTTCAAAATGGGGATGTTTGGGCTTTTATACGTATTGGTACCGACCTTGAAAACAACTATTATGAGTATAAACTTCCACTAAATGTTACCTCGTTTGGAGCATCTCTGCAAGACGATGTTTGGCCAACAACGAATAACATAGATTTTGCATTGCAAGATTTGTTTGACCTAAAATTGGAAAGAGAAACAGCCACCGGAAGCAAAACAGCCACTTATGAAAAGCAAGTTGGTAATGGCCATGTTATGCGTGTGGTTGGATTGCCTGATTTGAGTCAAGTAAGAACCATGATGCTTGGTATTATGAATCCGGATGGAACCACGAGTCAAGATAAACTTTGTGCTGAGGTTTGGTTTGACGAATTGCGTGTTTCTGGTATTGCCAACAAAGGCGGCTGGGCTGCCACCGCCCGTATGACAACAAAATTGGCCGACTTTGCCAGGGTTACAGCATCGGGCAACTATACTGCCATTGGGTTTGGCGGCATTGATAAAACCTTGAATGAACGAAGCCTGAATCAAACTTTTCAATACGACATTGCATCGAACGTTGAATTAGGCAAATTCTTTCCGGCAAAATCTGGTATTACAATCCCAATGTTTATTGGTTGGAATGAAAACTTTATCAACCCAAAATATTACCCACTAAACCCCGACATTTTGTTTAAACAAGTGTTGCAAAATGCGTTGACACCAGAAGAAAGAACTAAAATTAAGCAAACCAGCCAAGACTATACCAGCAGATACAGTTTGAATTTTACAAACGTTAAGAAAAATAAAACCGGAGGTGGCAAATCGCATCTTTGGGATTTGGAAAATTTCAACGCCAGCTATTCTTACCAAAAGATTTATAGAAGAAATCAAATTGTGGAAGAAAACTTTGTAAACACCCACAGGGCAAGTTTGGCTTATCAATACAACAACTCCATGAAAGCCTGGGAGCCGTTTAAAAAAGCGATTAAATCAAATAAATTGAGTTTGATTAAGGACTTCAATCTAAACTTATTGCCACAAAGTGTAAACGTGCAGTTTGATGCCGACCGTAGATACGGTGAACTTCAAAACCGAAGCAATGATAATTTTGATGCCATTGTTCCTAGATTTTACGACAAATCGTTTACTTTGAAACGTACATACGGCACCCGCTGGAACTTTACTAAAAGTTTAAAATTTAATTATAACGCCATTGCAGATGCTTGGGTTAAAGAACCTTTTGGTGCCATTACCACTCAGGAGCAGAAAGATTCCATTATGCAAAGTTTTCTTAATCTGGGTACTATGCGAAATTTCAACCAAACATTTGATTTGAATTATCAACTCCCGTTTAACCAAATAAAAAGTTTAAGATGGATTACTGCAGCTGTTAAATATGGTGGAAACTATAGCTGGGGAATAGCTCCACCAACTTTCCCGAGCATTGGAAATACTATTCAAAACAGTCAAACTCTGAACGGTACTACCCAGCTTAATTTCACTAACTTCTATAATCAATCAAAAAAATTAAAACCCTTTGTGGCTCGAACAACTGTATCAAAGGCAAAACCCGCAAAGAAGAATACAACTGATGAAGTAGATGCCACAGACCCAAAAGACCCATCATCGAAAGACAAAAAGAAAGGCGAACTCTCGCCAATGGCAAAAAATATAGGCGGTTTTTTCTTGATGTTGAAGCAGGTAAACCTGACCTATACAGAAACCAATGGAACAATGCTACCTGGATTTTCTGAAAAAATTCAGTATCTTGGAAATAACTTTGATTTAAACACCCCTTCATGGCCTTTTATTCTTGGGCTGCAAGATCCGAATATTCGGTATGATTTGGCTCGAAACGGATTCTTGTCGAACGACACCTTGCAGTTTAACCGATACATGGAAACGAGTTCTCAAGATTTTAATGGCAGAGCAACCTTGGAGCCTTTCAACAATTTTAGGATTACCCTAAACATGACCAAAAGGACAAGCAATACCCTGTCAAGCACCTTTAGATATTCTGAATCTTTGCAAGACTTTGATGATTATGGGTTGCAACAGTTGGGGCAATATACAGTTACTTTTATGTCGTGGGGCTCGGCGTTCGACAAATTAGGCAACGAGAAAAACAATTATCAATCCGATGTTTTTGATCAATTTAAAAACAATCGTTTGGAGATTTCTAAGAGATTGCAAGATCAAGAATTTAGCACAGGAAATTCGAGATATGCCGACCGTAAAGGCGAACTTGACCCCAACACCGGATATGCCGTGGGGTATGGCAAAACCCAACAAGATGTTCTGCTTTATTCATTCCTTTCTGCCTATGGTGGCAAAGATGCGAAAAGCATTACACTCAATGCCTTTAAACGAATGCCTGCACCATCTTGGCAAATAAACTATAATGGTTTAAAAGACATGTTTGGTCTTAAAAAACATTTTACCAACATCAGTTTGCAACACGCCTATAGCTCGAACCTGAATTTGAACAGCTACTATAGCGAATTAAGCTACGGAATAGATACCCTTTCGGATACCGCAAATCTTAAATCGAAGTTTATTTTTCAGCAAGGTGTTTCGCTTATTGAAAGACTTACACCTGTTTTGGGTATTGACATGACCCTGAAAAATGGTTTGACCTTAAAGTTAGAATATAAACGAGATAGAAATGTTACGCTGTTTATGAATACTTTCCAAATGATTGAACAACGAAACAAAGAATGGGTAATTGGAACGGGCTATGTAACCAAAGGTGTTCGATTGCCTATCAAATACCGAGGTTCAAAAATCTATCTGGAAAACAATCTAAACATTCGGTTCGATTTATCTATCAGAGATGGTATTACCATTAAACGAGATATTGAGTTGGGAACCAATAGTCCGCAAGCCGGAAACAGAATTGTTACCATAAAACCGAATATCGATTATAAGATTAATGACAATGCCAACCTCAGAATTTTCTACAACCGAACGGTTACTGAGCCTGCCAACACGGCAAGTTTTCCAACGGCACTTACTGATTTTGGGGTTTCATTGCGATACACATTACAATAATTTTTTTTGATTTCTTCGTTTTTGCACCCGCAAAATAATTGGGTGCAAAAACACGGAAAGAAGAATTAAGGCCGTGCCAAAATAAAACGTGGATGGTAGCGATTTGTGTTCGCTAAAAAACCATATAGCCATTAAAATGCCATATACCGGTTCAAGATTTACGGCAAGTCCTGCACTAAATGCCGATAAATTTTTTAAGGCCGACATAGCCAACACATAGGCCACCGAAGTGCAGAGCAAACCCAACGCCAACAAATACCAAAACGAGTGCAGATACACTCCAAACAATTTGTGCTCAGAAATTTGGCTGGAGTTGAATATTGAATAGTTGCTAAAATTGAAATTTGATTTAAAACCAAGGATAACCGTAATGAGCAAAAATGCTGCGGCAAGCTGAATTAAAGATATCGACAATACATTATAATGGCCAATGTATCTTTTGTTTAACGTGGAAAAAAAGGCCGAAGTGATAGCGGCCAACAACCCCCAAATAATGGATGTATAATAAAGTTTGCCAACATCTAAAATAAGCAGTAGCCCCACTATAACCAAAATGCCTAAAAAGGCTTCAACCCATTGAAATTTTGATTTGGTTATGATTGGTTCGAGTATGGATATAAACAAGGTGCTGGTTGAAAAACTGGCTAAAGCAATGCTTACGTTACCGGTTTTTATACTGGAATAAAAACATATCCAGTGTATGCCCACTACAAAACCAATAGAAGCGAAAATAAGTATTTGTTTTGGCTCTATTTTTTTTATTCCTATAGCTATTCCCGGAATAAATAGTAGCCCCAAAACAGCTATCCATAGTCTATGCCAGACAAGTGGAAGTGCTTGAAACGAAATAAACTCGCCAAAAATGGCCGTAAGACCCAACAGCACAACGGCCATGTGCATTTTTATATAGGCCACTCTTGTCTCCCTATCAAGCATGGCTCAAATATTCAAGAAAATAATGAGCTAAAAAAAGATTTAATTTTTGAAGTACTCCAGCAGATGTTTTCGCTTCCCATCGGAGACTCCGACCGTTTTTCCGTTCTTAAAAATCAATTGCCTGTCTCGTTCATTGAAAGATTTTACTTCATCCAAATTGACAATAACAGCTCGTTGAACTTTTAAAAAGTTATTTGGAACCAGAAGCTCATCATAAAAAGTTAATGATTTGGAAGCCACTACATTAGAACCATTCTTTAAATAAAAAGTAGTGTATCCTCCCCTTTCACCTTCGCCATAAAGCACATCGCTCAAAAATAGTTTTAGGTATTCTGAACGTGACGGAATGACTATATAATCAGGAGTTTCTTTGTGGGCTTCATCTTTGAGTGCTTCCAATCGTAGGGAATTGTTTTGAAGCGATAATTTAGCCTTGTCCAAACCATTTTTAAGTTCTTCAAAATCAATGGGTTTTAAAATATAATCTATTGCAGAACATTTAATTGCCCGAATAGCATACTGTTCGTAGGCGGTTATAAAAATAATCTCGGTGTTCGACAAATTTACCCGCTCAATGAGTTCAAAACCACTAATTTGGGGCATTTCAATATCCAGTAGAATTAAATCCGGCTTTAATAAATTTATTTCCTCAATAGCTTTTTCAGGGTTTGTAAACTCACCGACTACTTTTAGGTTTTCATCGTAGTCGGCCAAATAGTTTTTTAAAAGTTTGATACTGTTAATCTCGTCATCAACTAATATTACACGCATAATCAACCAATAGGTAAAGTCACTTCCACTTTTGTTCCAGTTATATTTTCATTTTCTTCGCTCAGGTCGGTGTAGTTTATGGAGGGTTTAAAATGTTCATTGCCAAGCAATTCTAAGCGGTTTTTCACCACTTCAATACCTAATGAACGATGTTTTACCTTTCTTGTTGTGCCTCCCGAATTAATTCCTACTCCGTTATCAGTAACCGTGCACAACACATAGTTTTCTCTTGGTTCAAATGTAATAAGAATTTTTCCGTTGGTTTCATCTGGTTTAAAGGCATGTTTCACACTATTTTCTACAATTGGCTGTATCAATAAGGGTGGCACCAAATAGTCTTCCGCATCATAATCGCCCAACAATTCTATTTTGAATGTAAATCTATCCGGAAAACGCAATTGCTCGATGGTCAAATAATTATCCAAAAACGACATCTCTTTGTTTAAAGCAATGTATTCTGAACGTGAATATTCCAACCCGGCACGCATCAAAGATGAAAATCGTTGCACATAATTGGCCGCTATTTTTGTGTTATTATCTAAAATGTATGACTGAATTGAGTTTAACGCATTAAACACAAAGTGTGGATTCATTTGGCTTCGCAAGGTGGCAAGTTCCGAATCTTTAAACTTAAACTGAAGTTCACGAATCTGGTTTAGCTTTTCATTTTTCGACTTTATTTCTCGGTATTGCCAATAGATGACAATGCCTGCTATGACCAGCCCAATAAAAGTCATCAATAACTTAAACCAAAGCGTATCGCTAAAATGTGGGACTATTGTAAAATTGTACACTTTGGCCTCGCTCCACAGGTCATTTTTATTTCGGCATAAAACTTCAAATCGGTATTTCCCGGGCAATAGGTTAAAGAAATCTACCTGGGTGTTGTTTGTAAAAGTAAAAGCTGTAGAAGTATCACCATCAACAATAAGCCGATACTTATAAAATTCGCCAACAGGCTTCTTAAAGCATATTCCTACAAACTGAATAGAAATATCGTTTTGATAATACTGAAAAACATTATCCGAAAAGGTAAAACTATCCTGCTGTGCCACAATGATTCGCTCTAAATTGAGGCGGGGTGCGACGTTGGTAGGTACTAAATTTTTAAGGTTAAAGTATTGTAATCCCTTATCAGTGCCCATCCAAAGTTCATCATTCCAAACGGTAAGTGCATTTATAAAGTTTGACTTTAGACCATCATCGGTATTCATGCTAAAAAGTACTTTGGACTGAGATATTGAAGGTTTAAGTAAAATTTTACTAATGCCTTTGTTGGTTCCGGCCCAAAGGATGCTGTCGTTTTCGAACTCAAGACTATTGATAAAATTACTATTTAAACCACTTTCTTGATTTAGTATCATGTAGTCATTTCCCTTTTTTAGTATCAATCCGTTTGCACTTGTTCCAAAAACAATGACATTCTGTTTACTGTGCACAACATTGTTAATTCGTGTTTTAAGTGGTTGATATTCTGTGAACCTTTGAGGCTTTGTCAGGTTGTTTTCAGATGCAAACCAAAGCCCATGCAATCCACCAAACCACACAACTCCGTTTTCATCCTGATCTACACAAATCAATCTTTCATTTTCAGTTTCAACATTGACCGAATCCTTTGCACCCCCAAACACTATGTATCCAGGAGAATAACCTGTACAAATAATCTTTCCTCCTCTGAGCGGGAAATTGATTCCGGCACTGTGATGATGAATTCTTTGTGGTGTAAAATTGTTGTTTATAAGCCTGTATTTAAACTGACCGGTTATATAAAATTCATCACCACGCACATCGATTTGCAAAATGGAAAGCCTTTCGGGTCTGTGATAAACTTTATCAATCACCTGCCTCATTCCAACATCCGAATACTGATAAATTTTTTCTTCTGAGGTGCCAATAATGAGTTTGTTTGAAACGGCCTTCAATGAAGTTATTTTACCAGTGTTCAAATCATTATAATCCTGAAACTGTATTTTTTTATTATTAAAACTTAGCAGTGGAAAAGAAAAAATTCCAGCGTTTAAACTTGTTGCCCAAACTATGCCGTCGGTGCTTTTGAATACATATGTAAATTTAACATCCGGCAATATGGGCAAGTTGTCCTTTTGCGAAAAATTAATTATACCCTTTTCTGTTGCAGCCATCAATTGGCCTTGATAATCAAAAAGTGTATTGACCTTCCCATCTAGTTCAGCCACAAATTCAGCAGTCTTTCCGTCGGTTTTCATTACTGTTGTTTGATTAAAAAAATAGACCATGCTATCTTTTTTCAAACTGAATTCAGTCAGGAAAAAATTCTCTTTCAAGGGGTAATTGTAGAGGTATATATCCTGTAAAACCCTATCTTTTCGAATGGAAAAATCAGCTCCTGCAATATTGATTGGATTACTTATATTATTTTCATCGAACTCTATTCTTCGGAACGTTTTTTTAGAAGTGGAATACTCATAAAAACCTTGTGTATCAAAAACTAAATGAACATAAATAAAATCGCCCCTGAATTCTAAACGTTTTGTCCACCATCGAATACTCTGTAGATGCTCTGTTAATGGGCTTTGAATCAATTTACCAACATCTATATCATACACCACAATACTCCCATCATAGCACGTAAACCATAAATCATGATTTGGGGCTTCATAACATTTAAAAATAGTGTTGCTGGTTAGTGCAGAATTTTCGCTGGTAAAGGTTGTAAACTTATACCCGTCATATCGGCACAAACCTCTATCGGTGCCAAACCACATATATCCGTTTATATCCTCTTGGGCAAAATATACTTCAGCACTCGGTAAACCGTCTTCAACTGTATAGTTGACGTATCTTGTTTCTTGCGAAAAAACGAAGGTGGTGTTTGCTAAAAGCCAAATCACCAGCAAAGCTAATTGGGTTATATGCCTATTTTTTTTTGTCAACCCTCAAATATAAAATTTGATGTTGACACCCCGAATCATTTTTTTGAGTGTAATATTTTGGTTTCAATAGCCGAGGTAGAAAACCCCTCGAGAAATGGTATGGTCTCTACCATTCCTCCACGGCTCAAAACAAAATCTGCCCCAACAATGGTCTCAATTGTATAATCTCCTCCCTTTACCAGAACATCAGGTTTTGCCTTTTGTATCAAATTTTCAGGTGTTTCTTCATTGAAAATGCACACCGCCGAAACACACTCAAGCGATGCCATTATGGCTGCACGACTATCTTGATTTTGAATAGGTCTGTTTTTTCCTTTTAGTCTTGAAACGGAAGCATCCGAATTCAAACCAACCACTAAAACATCGCCTAAATCAGCAGCCTTTGCTAAATAATCAACATGACCTTTGTGCAGTAAATCAAAACAACCATTGGTAAATACGATTCTTAAATTCGACTTTTTCCAATCCGAAATTTTTTGAACCAACGACTCTTGATTCACAATTTTTGAATCAATCAATGTTCTGTGCAATGACATTTTTTCTTTTTTCTTCTATTCCTACAAGATAAAACGAAATACCGCCAATTATACAAATCATCAGCATTTGACTGGCATGGGATATAATAGCATAGCTGGTTGCAATATCTTTATTTATGCCATACAGCGAAGCCAAACCTAATGGAACAAAATAATGAAATCCACCAATATTTGGTGCTGGTATTATTACTGCAATTGTTGCCATTATCAGTGTGGTAAGGGCTGCATCCATCCCTAAATGTGAAGTCCCATCAACCGCAAAAAAGATTAGGTATGAAACCATTAAATACATGAACCAAATAGCCAGTGTATAAAAAATAAAAAGAAAAGGCCTTTTTAGTTTAAAAATACTCTTGGCTCCATCCAGCAACCCTGATATAAAATCAATTACCTTTTTAACCACGGGATTTGCTATTTCTTTTGATTTTATTTTGTTAAAAATAATTATTCCCACTATTCCCATTAAAGGCAATGCACCCAAAATAATCAGTTTTATAGTCCCATTTTGTTGGTTTTGATTGAATTGGTCAACCAAAAAATTCCAAATTAAATCATACTGAAAAATAATGGCGGCCAAAGTAATCAAGGCTGTAATAATCAAATCAAAAACCCGCTCAGTAAACACAGTTCCGGCAAGTTTGTCAATTGGCACTTTGTCGGTTCTGTTTTTTAAAGCACACCGCATTACCTCTCCAAAACGGGGTGTCACATAGTTAACCATGTAACCAACCATGATGGCATAAAACCCGGTTTTTATTCGTGACTCATAACCCAATGGCTCAATCAGCATTTTCCAGCGTATTGCTCTGATTAAATGGCTTAAAAAGCCTGCAAAGGCTGCCAACAAAACCCATAAATAATTGGCTTCTTTTATGGCATTCCAAGCACTTTCTTTATCCTCAATTTTATAAACTACCCAAACCATAAGGCCGATGGCCAACACAGGGTAAAATATCTTTTTAAGAATATCTAACGTACTTTTTTTCAATGATTTATGCGATTATTGGCATCCGGAAAAACAATGTATGGGGTAAACCTTTTGGCTTCCTCAAAATCCATGTGTGCAAATGAAATAATGATGAGTTGATCTCCCCATTGGGCTTTTCTTGCGGCAGCCCCATTTAGGCAAACCATACCGCTACCTCTTTCACCTTTTATGATGTATGTTTCCAAACGCTCGCCATTGTTGTTGTTTACAACCAACACTTTTTCTCCCTCAATCATATTGGCGGCATCCAGCAAATCTTCATCAATGGTTATGCTGCCCACATACCGCAATTCGGTTTGTGTAACCTTTACGTTGTGAATTTTCGATTTTAGGACTTCTATCATCATTTCGGCTGCAAAGGTAGTTGTTTTTAAAATTTGGGAATAGGCTTATTTCTGTTGCCGTTTAAGTCTTTTACTCCTTCGGGCAAATTGTCTTCTTGTTGTTGTTTTTGCTCCAAAAACTGTTGCAAAGTGGGTCGTTTGTCATCATGCCATTCAAAATCTGGCAATCGTTTTTTATCTTCTGGAAGCTGGTTTACAGGATAAAACCCTCCGCTTGGTTTTGTGTAAAAGGTTATTTCATTTACCTTATTATTCTCCAAAAAAATAAGCATATCGCTGCAAATAATATGGTTTACACCTGTGTAGCTCGAATCTTCTTCTCTTGCATAGTATATGCTTTGTCCATTGCCTTTCACATCCACCCTATTCAGTTTGTTTGAAACAAAATAAGCAAACATATTTCTGCCACTGATTTGGTTAAACGCATCCTCTTTTTCTTGCGAGGCGATGAAGGCATCGTTTAAAATGTGCATTTTATCTAACCCTCCTACTTTTCTGTAAACAATTATTGTATCACCTGATACCTGATTGTTTTCTGTCCAAATAATTGGTTGACCAAACATACTAATGGTGCTATCAGTAAAATTATAAACCAACGAATCTGAAACACCCTGCATATCGGTTTTATGGATTTTGGTGTGATGGAAGGCCAGCAATTTTCTGTCGCCGTCAGTTTCGGTTATGTCAATCAACGTGTCAGCCTTCAAAAACAAACTATCTCCGTCTAAATATTTTATAGCCAGCGGGTTGCCAGAAACCAACGTCCTTTTTTCATTTCGGTAATTAATGCCATATTCTCCCCGTAGTTTTATTTGTTCAAGCGTATCTATAAGAGTAATGTTGCGAAATGCCTGTCCAACACCCGTGTTTCTGTTGTATGCCAAACTATCGGCTATGAGTTTATTATCCTTTCCGCTTATCCAGGCTCCTTTGCTAAACTGACTGGTGTTGTTGCGGGTATCATACCACCCATTTCGGCAAAAAATCGTGTTTTCGTTACTTTTAATATAGGTTGGCCCGTAAAAATAGGCCACCTTAGAAACCGTGTTATATCGCAGCGTATCGCTTGTCATGGTATATTCCGGATTGTTTAACTTTACTTTATCCTTAAAAAAGAACTCCTTGCTCCGGCTATGATAGCGACCTATGCGACTTTCCAGCTTGTCCTGCCCATTGTTTATTTTGCCTCCGGTGGTATAATATCCTGTCTTCGTGTTCAAATCATATTGCAACAAATCGGTGGTCAGTTCCATTTGTTGGTCTTTCAATCGCACATTTTTTCGCAGATGTGCAATCTTTTTGTCGCCGTCATATTCGGCATAATCACCCCAAAGGTTCAGCGTATCTTGTTGGCGAATATAAATGTGTCCAAAGGCCTCAATTCGGTTTTGCTTTCTGTAAAAATAAGCACTATCGCAATCCATATACACATTGTCTTGCCTAAACTTTACATGCCCCTTTACCCGCTCGGCATCTACAAAATCTTGGTCAAATTCAATAGACTCAGCATCCAAAAGTTCTATAACGCTTCGTTGCTGTGCCGAAGCAATTTTGAAAGAAGCCAACCAAATGACCGTTGAAAATACGATTTTTGTAAATCTCATACAATTGCAGAGCGGCAAAAATAGTGCAAGAACAATTGGAGCAAATACTTTTTAATGACCTCGGTTTGAAAAAATCCGACAAAATTCTTGTAGCCGTTAGTGGTGGGGCTGATAGCGTAGTGCTTTTGCGATTGATGAAAACCATTGGTATTGACGTTTCGGTGGCACATTGCAATTTTGGTTTAAGAGGAGAAGAAAGCGATGGTGACGAAAAATTTGTCATCGAGCTTTGCAAGAAACTCGATGTTCCTTATTTCATTCAGTCATTTGACACACAATTAGAATCCAAAAGAACAAAGAAAACCATACAAGAAACTGCAAGAAACTTGAGATACAATTGGTTTTTTGAGCTGTTAAGAGAACATAACTTTTTGTATTTGGCCGTAGCTCACAACAAAACTGACAATCTCGAAACGGTTTTTATCAATCAGATTAGAGGTAGCGGTATCCACGGTTTTAAAGGCATAGGGCATGATTTTAATCGAAAAATAATCCGTCCATTATTGAGCTTTACTTCTTCCGAAATAAGAACTTTTGCCGCCAAAAATAATTGGGAATATCGCAATGATTCGAGCAATGATTCAGACAAATATTTGAGAAATAAACTAAGACAAGAATTGCTGCCCGTATTGACCAAAATTGAACCTAATATTGAGGAAATTGTTTTTAAAAACAGCCAAAAAGTGACCGAACATATTGAGCTTTACAATTTTCTATTAAGCGAAAAAATCAGACCGCTTTTGATAGAAGAAGGCGAACAGTTTAAAATTCCAAAAGTAGAGATTAAACGTTTTCCACAAAGCCATTTAGTGTTGTATGATTTGTTAAACACTTTTGGCTTTAGTATTGCCCAATGTATCGAAATTACTCAAAACATAACTGTAGGTTCCGTTTACCATTCGCACACCCACAAACTGAATATTGACCGTGAATGTTATTTCATAAAACCACTAAAATCATCAGAAGAAAGTATCCAAATTGACACTCTCGGTATTTATACATGGAAAAATGTGCAAATTGAGTTTAGTAAAATACCGGAATCAGAAGTTGACTTTTCCGACTGTTGCTCCTGTTTTTTTGACATGAATAAAACTATACTCCCGATATTGGTGAGAGCATGGAAAAAAGGAGACAAAATTCAACCATTTGGAATGAAAGGCAAAAAATTAGTGAGCGATATATTAGTTGATAACAAAATTGCATTGTTCGACAAAAAGAACATTCCCGTTTTTTGTGATTCTGACAACGAAATAATTTGGATTGGAGGATTAAATACGTCCGAAAAACTAAGATTTTCAGCAAGAGGGAGAACAGAAAAAACCTTTGGGAGATTTAGAATTGATTTAAAAAAATAAGTTTGTATATATTCGTATCAATGTTCAACACACTAAAAAGTAACAATATGAAACGCATTCTAATTCTACTTATACTTTCGGCTACTTCCATTTTTTCTAATGCCCAAATAATTACCAATGGGTTGGTTGGTTATTGGCCCTTTAATGGCAATGCCAACGATGAAAGCACCAACAGCAATGATGGCACTGTTACTGGAGCAACACTTACCTCCGATAGATTTGGAATATCCAACTCCGCCTATTATTTCGATGGGAATGGGGATTATATAGACTGTGGAAATGACAAAAGTTTGATGATTTCAACGCATTCAGTAAATTTTTGGTTCAAATACAACAGCGATACAACAAAAATTCAAGAAATGATAAACGATGCCAATTCGCTTAATGGTGAATTTGGTGCATCATTTAAATTCGATCCAACCGGGGGGATTTTGTCTGGGATGGGTGGAGGCTCAAGCGATGCATGGATTTCAGCTAACTCAAAAAAATCATTTGCAGATAATGATTGGCATATGTTTACCAGTGTATATAATGCAAAAACTAACTACTTTGCACTTTATATAGACGGCTGTTTCTTTACAGGCAAAACAAATGAACGATACGGATTTAAACTAGGCAAAGACAGTCTAATTCACAATGGAAGTAATCATTGGATTTTTGGTGCTCATAGCCAGTATTTTTCTTCTACCAACAATGCCGGACCGAGATATTACAACGGTTCATTAGATGACATCATGTTTTTCAACCGCCCACTAACCCCAAAAGAAATTATGAAACTTTATGTTGGAGAAGTTTGCATTTCAGAGGTTACCATCTACGATACCATAAAATATTACGATACCATTAGTTTGGCAGTTACCGACACCTTATACATCAAATTTAATGTGGGTTCTACCGGTGGAAACAAATCTCTTGCAAGTGTTAAAGTGTATCCAAATCCAAGTTCTGGCTTGATTTATATTGATGCTCAAATTCCCTCTTTTGCCAGTGGTTATTCCTTAACAATAAGAGATAATGTTGGAAAATCAATTTACCAATCATCCATCACATCAACCACAACAACAGTCAACCTTACCAACTTTACCGCCAAAGGGATATACTATGTAGAAATTTCGGATCCATCAGGAGGCGTTATTTCTACCAAAAAAATTGTTATATACTAGTTGTATGCGAATTTTCATTGTTACCATTTCCCTCATAACGAACTATTTCTTTGCCCAAGGACAATTAATTTCTAATGGGCTAATTGGTTATTGGCCATTTAATGGCAACGCCAACGACGAGAGCTCAAACAGCAATAATGGGACGGTTTATAATGCAACATTAACAACAGACCGCTTCGGTGACACAAGCTCTGCTTATTATTTCGATGGCAATGGAGACTACATTGATTGCGGGAATAACTCAAGTTTATTTGTTTCCACTAATACAACAAATTTTTGGTTTAAGTACAACAGTGACACAACCAAAATTCAAGTAATGGTCAACGATGCCAACTCAAATAGCGGGGAATGGGGAGCCGCATACAAGTTTGAACCAAACGGCGGCATTCAAGCCGGTTTGTCTGGTGGGGCAAATGATGCTTGGTTGTCAGCGAGGACAAATAAGTCTTATGCTGATAATAAGTGGCATATGTTTACCTCAACATACTCTGCCATAGATAACTCATTTAACGTTTACATAGATGGATGTTTTGTTACGGCTAAAACTCACCAAAGGTATGGTTTTACCAACGGGAAAGACAGTTTACAGCACAACGGCACTGATCATTGGATTTTTGGTGCTCACAGCCAATATTTTTCTAGCACAATTAACGCAGGGCCAAGATATTATCAAGGCTCTTTGGATGACATTATGCTATTTAATCGGGTTCTTACGCCCATTGAAGTTATGAAATTATATATGGGTGAAGTGTGCATAAGGACTGACACAAATTATGTAACTATTAATGATACTACCTTTTATCATTTTTACGATACAACTCATGTTTATGACACCGCCCACACCATGGTTTATGATACAACTCATATTCAAATTTTCGACACGACCTATGTTACTTTATACGACACTACTCATGTTATTGTATTTGATACAACATATTTAACGAAATTTGTTTATGATACTATTCAAATAAAAGTATATGATACATCCTATGTCATTATTCCTCTTTACGACACCATAAAGTACACAACCTATGATACCGTTGTCACTTATGAAAAGGTATATATTTCTGTCACGGACACCTTGTTCATAAATATTGATGATCCCTCTGGAGGTGGACAGAAAAGTTGTAAAATTAGAATCTACCCGAACCCCACCAATGACTTTGTTTTTATTGACTCGAAACAGGGGTGTAGCCTAAATGGTTACCGAATAAAAATTGTCAACGACATAGGGCAACTGATATATCAAACCTCTCTGAATGGTTCAATACAGGGGGTTGATATTAGCAAATTTGCTTCCAATGGATTTTATGTTGTGGAAATAATTAGCCCTCAGGGAATATCTTTAGAGAGAAAAATTATTATCCTCTACTAATCACTCCTTCAAAAGTGCTTTATACTTCTGACGGATTTTTTGCACCTTCGGAGCTACAACTGCCGAACAGTAAGGGTTCCCGGGATTATTCTCGAGATAGTTTTGATGATAATCTTCGGCAGAATAATAGTCGGGAACGGACAAAATTTCTGTAACAATAGAATCTGGCCATAAGCCACTGCTGTCGGTTGCTATTTTACTTTTTTCGGCTATTTCCTTTTGCTTTTCGTTATGATAAAAAATAACCGACCGATATTGTGTTCCAACATCGTTTCCCTGTCGGTTTAATGTGGTTGGGTTGTGGGCATGCCAAAAAATATCCAATAGGGTTTCATAGCTTATGATTGAACTATCAAACCAAATCCGAGCCACCTCGGCATGACCCGTATTGCCAGAACAAACCTCCTTATAGCTTGGGTTCTTCAAATGTCCACCTGCATACCCAGACTCCACTTTTTCTACTCCCTTCATCATTTGAAAAACAGCCTCAACACACCAAAAGCATCCTGCACCAAAGGTGGCGGTATCCATATTTTTTATATCTGTGGTATCTAAATTTTCTTCTGAATCACTCATTTCTACTTTGTTTTCTTTTATTTTTTTATTCTGAGAACACCCAACTAAGGGCAACATCAAAATCAGTGCGAAATAAACAAGCGTTGTTCTCATTTTTATTTATTTAACGGGGAAAATTTTAAGGAAGATGAATTAACACAATGACGGGTGTTTTTTTCGGTAAAACCTTCGCCCAAAAAAACATGCCCTAAATGACCCTTACAGTTGGCACAAGTTATCTCTGTTCTGCTTCCATCGGCATCTACACTTCTAACCACCATGCCCTCAATTTCATCGTCAAAACTGGGCCAACCACAACGAGAGTCGAATTTATCTTTGCTCCAATATAGCGGGGCATTGCATCGTCGGCAGCTGTACAAACCTTCGGCATGATTATCAAAAAACTCTCCGGTAAAAGCCCTCTCTGTACCCTTATTTTCAATAACATACGTTTCAAAGTCATTCAAATCATTGTATGGCCGCTGCACCGAACCATCCCGCATATCAAACAGATGTTGAAGCAATTGCGTTTTTATAGCTACCGGTTCGGCAAAATCGGTATAATCCATACTCTCCCATGTTTTTAATACTTCGTAATTTCCGCCCATTAAAAAAGCATAGCTGCTGCTTTTTAGTTCCTCAACTTTGTAAGACATGAACGACATCCAGCCATCAGGAATATTTATTTCGAGTTTTAATTTCTCTGCAAGTTTATTTTCAGGGTCGGAAACCAGCCTAAAATTATTTTCCGAAACTTCAGGCACCTTCTTATTTGAAACCACTACCACGTGCAAACCAAATTCTCTCATTTTTTCCGAAAATGATTTATAAAAACCAATGGCTCTTTTATAAAACTCATCTTCGGGGTTGCCAACAAAACAAACAAAGTAGGGCTGGCCGATTTTCCAGCCATCTATGGTTTGAGAAACCATTTGTAATTGGGTCTTTTGGGGAATATTCGCCATAAAATTCTTATCATCAAAACTCTGAGAATCTGCCCAAGCTTTATATTCTGGATTAACGTTTTTTAAACTGTCTATATCCATTTTTAATGTTTTACCCAATTTCAATTTAAAATCAGTGCTGTTCATATAACCATTTGCATTTTGTTGTTTTTGATTTGTGCAATTCACCAGAAGCAAAACTCCGAGGGCTGCACCTAACGTTTTTTTTATGAATTTCATCTTTTTTTGTTTAACAATCATTAGTTCGCTTTGGATTTGATTTACTGACACATTTGCCTGCAAAGTTGGTTATAAACAAATTTTTATGCCTAATCCAAAGCATTTATCTTTGAAAATAAAAAGTGCCTGAATCAAAAAGTATATTGCTCAAATTTCAATCTGTTTTTGAATGTGCCATTGATGGAATCATTCTCATTAACGAACGTGGAATTATAGAAGACATCAATCAGGCAGCTTTAAATCTTTTTGGGTTTGACAAACTTGAATTACTTTCAAAAAATATAAACATCCTTATACCTGAACCCGACTCATCAAGGCACGACAGGTATCTTTCTGATTATTTGGCATCGGGAAAAGCAAAAATAATTGGTATTGGTAGAGAGGTAAATGGCTTGAAAAAAGACGGAACAACCTTTCCGTTCAGACTGGCTGTGAGTGAAATAAATTTGGAAGGAAAAAGAATGTTTACAGGCATTATTCATGATTTATCTACCGAAAAAGAAGCACAACTCAAGCTGAAAGAATATGCCGAAAATTTGGAAAAAATGGTGGAGCAACGAACCGAACTTTTGGCAAAAACCAACGCTATTCTGCAAGAGGAAATTGCCGAGAAAGTGCATGCTCAACATGCTCTAATGGACAGCCAAAAAATGTTTGCAGCCATTGCACACAATTTCCCGAATGGTACCATAAATGTGTTGGACAAAGACCTTAATTTTTTGTTTGTCGATGGACAGGGTTTGAAAGATTTGGACTACAATGGGCAACATTTAATTGGCAAAAACTTTATTTCGCTTTTGCCCGAAGAAGTGCAAAACGATGTAAAACAACAACTTCTTCCCGTGTTTGAAGGCCATCCAACAAACTTCGAAATAAGCATTAAACACCTTATTTTTAGGGTACGAGCGGTGGCTCTTACCGACGAAAATGGCGAAACCAACCGCATTTTGGTGGTAGAAAGCAACATTACCCAACAAAAAAATGCAGAGCAGGACATTTACAATTCTCTTCAAAAAGAAAAAGAACTGAATGAACTAAAATCAAAATTTGTGAGTATGGCATCGCACGAGTTTAGGACACCGCTCAGCACCATTCAAAGTTCGGCCTCGCTTATTAAAAAATATGCCGAAAAAAATCAAACTGAAAACATTACGAAACATACCCAACGCATAGGCAACAATGTTAAAAACCTAACCATGATTCTGAATGATTTTTTGTCGCTCGAAAAGCTCGAAAATCAAGGCATATCAGCCAGTTTCGAAACATTTGATTTGATAGAAAGTATCAAAGAATTGACCGACGATATGATGATTTTGAAAAAAACAGAACAACAAATTGAGCTTATTCATAATGACGAACACATTCTGGTGCATTCCGATCGGTTTATCATCCAAAACGCACTGATAAATTTGGTAAGCAATGCCATCAAATATTCCGGTGATAAGGCCAAAATTGAGCTGTGTGTTTGCCAACAACAAAATAGTGTAACCATTGAAGTAAAAGACAACGGAATAGGCATAAGTAAAGAAGACCAAGAACAGCTGTTCAATCGCTTTTTTAGGGCATCTAATGCCGGCAATGTTCAAGGAACAGGTCTTGGTTTACACATCGTAAAACGCTACATAAACCTTATTGGCGGACGACTTTATTTTAAGAGCGAACTTGGCAAGGGCAGTGTTTTTGGGTTTGAAATTGGGGTTGCCTAAAGCCATATTTCCTTAAAACAATTGATACACCACTCCAACAAACAAATTGTAGTATGGATTAATTCTTTGGCCTTTTACATGCCAATTTTCATCGAATGCATCACTAAACTGATTATTGTTTGTGCCAATATTAAAATTACCATTTATTGCCAAATTGGGCGAAAACCAATGATAGTAGGTAGCACTCATGACCAAATTTGGTTCTATAACACGTGCATGATACGTTGATGAACCGGAATATTTCGGCAATCGAGTTCTGTATGTTATTGATGGGTAGATATTTACAGTAAAATAATTTCGCGTGTTAGATTGAAATAGATAACTATAGTTTCCACCCAAATATACCTCAGCCATCATCCACTCACTTCCAATTCCGAGTTTTAATGAATCCTTATTTATGGGAGTGCTCGATTGATTGACAGACGCCTCTTGTATGTGGTTGTAAACAATGCCTCCGCGAACATTGAATCCATAGCTTCTCTCAACATGCAACGACTTTTGAGTTGAATTTGAGTAGGATGTGTTCAAGGTAATTTTGGGATTTGCAGATTGATAAACATTGTAGTAATAATCTTCTGATACAGATTTGCTGTAACTATTCGATTTCACAAAGTGATAATCATCATTGACATTGATAAAATGAGTCCAACGAGCTCCTGAAAACCGCCCAATTCTATTGGCATACAACCAATTATCACTCAATACAGTGAAATAAGCAATGGATTTTTCACCCGATATTCCATTGGCCTGCAAAATACTATCCAACATGGTCAGTTGCGTTTTATATCCAATTCGGTAGTCAAGATACCGGGCATTTCTTATTTGAGTTATTCCTTGTGCAACCTTTTCTATTTGGTTATTTGTAAGAGTCTCCTTTCCTATGAGGTTAAGATTTTCTGCAATAAACATGGCCTGCACAGCGTCCGTTACATATTCTAGCCTTCCGGTGCCAAAGCCGTACGACACATTGGTATTGTTAGAATAACCCACGCTTTGCCCTTTACTTTTCGAATCTACCCCTATATTTGATTTGCCTTTATAGGAACTTGAATTCAAATCTATTCCATTGCGTGAGTAGAAGTAGAAGTATTTAAACCGATTTCCGGTGTAAAATCGATTGTTTGTTGAATAAGTAATATTCAGGATGTTACTTCCTGTTTTTCGGCTGTCAAGAGTACCCGGCACACGTTGTTTGGAGAATGTGCCGACAAAATCTTCTTCCACAGAGATGCTTGTGCTGCGTTGTAGTTTGTCAGTATTTTCATACAAAAAATAGGTTGGCATTATGCGAAAACCGTTATTGTTTGTTCCATTATTTTGATAGACTTCACTGCTGTCTTTCACATTTTGGGAATTGTTAAATTCCTGTCTGCCTCCACTGCTTAAAGAAAAATCAAAGCTTAAGCCCCTATATTTTTGGTATCGAAACTTGTAATTGTTTAAATCATAGTCTTGAGCGTTTGATACGGTGGCCACACTAATTGCTGCAAAAAGCAGAACACCCTTGTAGATTGATTTTACGAAATTTCTCATATCTGATTATTTTAAAACAGTCACAACCCCGCTTCGAAATTGCACCTTTCCAAAAATATCAATTAGTTTGATATAATAGGCGTACGTTCCCACAGCTTCGGGTCTCCATTCGTTTAAATGGTTTCCGGAATAGACTAATTCGTAATAGGCAATAGGAAAAGCCAAATTACTTATGGCAACAACTCACTTTTTCCTGTTGCACTTTTGGACTGAGATATGGAATGCCAAAGCCTGCACCTCTTAAAACGAGTAGGCAGCCCGTAAAAACCAGTGCGTATTTCATGTATTGATTGATGCGGTTGAAAAACTGAAACTTTATTTTTTGGGCTGCAAAAGAACCTACCAAAAACAGCGGCAGTGTGCCAATTCCGAAGAAAAACATAAAGAGGGCAATGTTGGCATATCCTGTTTGGTTGATGGAAACCGCAGCCGTTGCATAACTCAATCCGCATGGCAAAAGGCCGTTTAAAAAACCGAGAATGGGCAGCCCAAATTTGGTTTTCTGCCCCATATTCATGGCTATTGAAAGTCGTTTTGAAATGCCGTCAAAAAACCAACGCAATGGTTTTATTTTGTTCTTAAAAACAAACAACAATAAGAAAATACCCGAAAACAGGGCGATATACTGCTGTGCGTTGAACAATTTTATGGGAATTTTGACCAAGCTAAATCCCAAACCTAAGGCTACATAACCCAACACTCTAAAAAGATGATACAGCAAAATTTCGGGATTGATTCCTTTTACACCCCACTTGCCTTGAACCGAAAAAATAAGTGGTCCACACATGGCAGCACAATGCAACGATCCGGCTAAACCCAAAATAAATGCCGTCCAAATCATTGTATCGATAGTTGAATTTTCTTTAAAAAGGCATGCCCTTCCGTTTCTCCTTTTATTTCGGCCTGATAGTGCCCTTTGGCCATTCCACTCAGGTCGAATTTTCGACTGCCGTTTTGGTTATTTATTATGCGGTCGTTTCGGCTATCGGCAATATGTTTGAGTTCGATGGTTTTTACAACTCCACCATCTTCTTGAAATTGCACTTCCAACACATTGTTTTCAAAAGGAGTGATTACTTTTTTTCCCCATTTTTCCATTTCCATTATTTGGGTGTGGTTTTCGCCCTGTTCGTAATAATCTTTGTCAATTAAACTGTCGGTGCTTCGCATCATAAAAATACCCAACACCACAATAAACGCTATAAACAGAGCCATTGCTATGGCCAAACCTTTGCCCCAATTCATTTATTTCTTTTTACGAGGTGCTAAAAAAGTAGTTTCCGTTTTCTTTACAAACTTCCCATCAATATATATTTCCATCTCAATATTGCTGGTTGCCTTTTCTAAATCGCTCTTATGTTTTTTTATCAAAAATAGTCTATTTACCTCCGAGTTGGCTTCTATGATATTTTTTGGTTCTACAAACTTTACACTAAAGCCGGGGGTAGTTACTTTTAATTCATACGTTTTGTTTTCGAAGGTTTTGTTTACCATACCCAACTCATACATATTGCTTATGGTATCGTTGGGCTCTTGAAAATAGGTTTGACCTCTTTTTCTAAAAACATGTGCTTCTACATCAGTTCGTTTGGCTAACAAAAAACCAAAAGAAGCCATGAGCAACACCATAACAACCGTATAGGCAATTACCCTCGGTGAAAACCGAAATCCAACTTTATTTTTGATATTATTTACTGAGTCGATTCGCACCAAACCCAATGGTTTATTTATTTTTTCCATTACCGAATCGCAGGCATCTATGCATGCGGTGCAGTTTATACACTCCAACTGTGTGCCGTTGCGAATGTCTATGCCCGTTGGGCAAACATCCACACACAACCTACAGTCAACACAATCACCTTTTTCGTTTTGGTTTTCATTTTTTCTAATTTTTCCTCGTGGCTCGCCTCGCACGTCATCGTATGCCACCACCATACTGTTGGGGTCTAACATTACACCTTGCAGCCTGCCGTAAGGGCAAATCATAATGCACACCAACTCGCGTACTTTGGCAAAAACCAAATAGAAAACCGTTGTAAAAATCAACAAGCCTATAAGTGTAGGAAAACCCTCCATAAATGGCCCTGTTATTTTTGCCCAAAGGTTTTCCCAACCAATAATATAAGCCAAAAAGGTATTGGCAATAAGAAATGATATGCCAAAAAACGCCACAAACTTGAGTGATTTCTTGGTTATTTTTTCGCGGTTCCACGGCATGGCATTCAGTTTTTTTTGTTTTACCGAATTGCCTTCTATCAGATTTTCAATTTTGCGAAAAACCATTTCCATAAAAATGGTTTGAGGGCAAGCCCAGCCGCAAAACACCCTTCCGTAAATAACAGTAAAAAGTACAATAAAAACCACTAAACTCAATAGTAAAAGTACGACCAAAAGAAAATCTTGTGGCCAAAATGGCTGTCCGAAAATTACGAACTGCCGTTTCATTACATTTAGAAGTAAAAGTGGGTTTCCGTTTATTTTTATAAACGGGCCTGCAAAAAAGAAAGCTAAATAAAACCAGCTCAAATATGACCTGATTTTATATAGCTTTCCTCTTATTATTTTTGGATATATCCAAATACGTTTCCCTTTTTGGGTAACGTTGGCTAAATGCTCTCTATAGTTGTCGGTATTATGTATCTCGCTACTCATTTACCAGTGCTGTCGGCGGGTGCAGCTGTGCTGTCTGATGGTGTTTTCTCTCCGCCTGCTTGCTCCAACTTACCTTCCGGGGCCTTTTTAGTTACCCCTGCGGGTATATTTTTTTCGTCGAGATAAATAACATAGCTTGATACCAACTGCCGCTGTTCTGGGCCAAGAGCCATTTTTTGTGGAGGCATACCGCCGCTTGTTCCATTGCTTATAGTAGCAAAAACACTCTTAATATCGCCACCATATTTCCAATAATCATCGGCAAGATTTACACCAATTTTACCTTCTCCATACTCTCCATGGCATGCAGCACAAGTTGATTTGAATATCTTCTCACCTTTGTCCAAATCGGCTTTATCCGTTAAGAGTTTTACTGTGCTTTCATCCAACAAACTTCCACCTTTTGAAGCTTTAAAAGCATCCATTTCGGCTTTAGCCGCATCCATTTCAGCTTTGTATTCTTCTGCCTGAGTGTATCCTGACTCGCTGAAGTTGAAACGGATAAAATAGATTACTGCAAACAAAATAGTGCCATAAAACAAGAACATAAACCACGGTGGAGGAGGGTTGTCCAACTCATAAATTCCATCGTGTGGGTGGTTGATAACTGTGTCTTTATCACTGGTAACGGGCTTAACCTGAAAAACTTTCTCCCAAAATGGTTGAATATCTTTTCCCTCTTTTGCCAATTCGCCTTTGGCATATCGGTTTAGGTGTGAAGCCACTCGCAGCATAGCCCATGCTATAAAAAGCATGACTACTGCCACCACAACTATTACCCATGCAAGCGTAATGTGCATTGAGTTGTTTCCGGCTGCAGCCAAATCGGCCGAGCTTTGGGCAAAACCAACGTTGGTTATAAACAATCCGGCTATGAGTGCCGCTATTTTTGACATTTTACTTTTCATAACTTATACTGTCTTTTAGTGGTAATTCTGAAATGGTTTTCACGGTTTCTTTTGGTATAACTATCATATATATGGTTGCCGCAACAAATACCAATATAAAAATGACAAGGGACAAAATCAAATAGAAATCAGCTCCTTTTACGTATCCAATTAACTCTGACATATCCTTTTACTATTTGGCTTGTGCTGTTTCGTCCATTACCGAAATATCTCTTCCTAATTTGTGCAAATATGCTATCAGAGCCAATACTTCAGCATTTTCTACCACCTCTGCATTTTCGTCTTTACCCATTATTTCTTGACGAACTGCACCAGCTTGTGCGGCAAGGTCTTCCAAAGCCTCATTTTCATAGCCCTCCTCATAATCTACGCCTAAGGTTCGCATGGCTTTAATTTTTGCCACCGTGTTGGCTGTATTTATTTTATTTGTTAAGAGCCACTTATAATTAGGCATGATAGATCCAGGTGAGGTTTCACGTGGGTCTCTCATGTGTTGGTAGTGCCAAACTGCATCTTTATAGGTGGTTGCTCCTTTTACACCACCACGAGACAAATCGGGTCCGGTACGTTTTGAACCCCACAAAAATGGGTGATCATAAACGTTTTCGCCGGCTTTTGCATATTCTCCATACCGCATAGTTTCTGACCTAAACGGTCGAACCAATTGGCTGTGGCAGGCATTACATCCTTCCCGTATGTATATATCCCTGCCTTCGAGCTCCAATGCCGTGT
This sequence comes from Flavobacteriales bacterium, assembly GCA_020635395.1. Lineage (NCBI taxonomy): Bacteria > Pseudomonadati > Bacteroidota > Flavobacteriia > Flavobacteriales > Flavobacteriales bacterium. The sequence continues at coordinate 167,121 of JACJZV010000001.1, read as the reverse complement.
ATGGTGTTACCGACTCTATTTTCTTGATATTCGATTCAACTAAGAATGTTGGCAAAAACTCTACCGCACCACCAATGGCAACGGCTATAAAGGACATAACAATAAATTGGGTTGGTCTTTTTTCAATCCATCTGTGCCAGTAGCTTGCCGTAATCATACCTGGTTCTTCTTGTACCAATGGGTAAGCCTCCGCTTCTTCGTTGGCAATCAAACTACCTGATTTCATGGTTTTAGCAAGGTTGTAAACCATCATAATAGCTCCTGTAAAATATAGCAATCCGCCTACTGCCCGCAGCATGTGCATGGGCAATATCTCGGTTGTTGTTTGCAAAAATTCGCCATATTTTAGCATCTCGCCGCCTTCTGCCACTTGTTTCCACATCATACCTTGAGTAAATCCGGCGATATACATTGGGATGGCATAAAACGCTATACCCAATGTACCCAACCAAAAGTGGGTTGATACCATTTTTTTAGAATACAATTTGGTGTTGAATATTTTTGGAATTAAATAGTAGAGAATGGCAAAGGTTAAGAAACCATTCCATGCCAAGGCTCCAACGTGCACGTGTGCCACAATCCAGTCGGTAAAGTGGGCAATAGCGTTTACGTTTTTCAACGAAAGCATAGGGCCTTCAAAAGTAGCCATACCATAACCTGTCAAACCAACCACCATAAATTTCAATCGGGCATCATCCCGCACTTTATCCCAAGCACCACGTAGCGTTAGCAATCCGTTAAGCATACCTCCCCAGCTTGGAGCAATAAGCATTACAGAGAAAACAACACCCAATGTTTGAGCCCAATCGGGCAACGAAGAGTATAACAAGTGGTGAGGACCTGCCCAGATGTATAAGAAAATTAACGACCAAAAGTGAAGGATAGACAACTTGTAAGAATAAATCGGTCTATCTGCCAATTTTGGCATATAGTAATACATCAAACCTAAAAATGGCGTGGTTAAGAAAAATGCCACCGCATTGTGTCCATACCACCATTGTACTAAGGCATCTTGCACACCGGCATACCAACTATAACTTTTTAAGAAAGTAACGGGTAGCTCGAATGAGTTTACCACGTGCAACAACGCCACTGTGAGGAAGGTTGCCAAATAGAACCAAATGGCCACATACATGTGTTTTTCACGTCGTTTAAAGATGGTGCCAATCATGTTCCAACCAAACACTACCCAAATCAACGTAATAGCAATGTCGATAGGCCATTCCAACTCAGCATACTCTTTTGAAGTGGTAATACCGAATGGAAGTGTTAAGGCCGCCGACACAATAATGAGCTGCCATCCCCAAAAGTGAATGCGGCTAAGCGTGTCGCTAAACATACGGGCTTTTAACAGCCTTTGAAGTGAGTAATAAACGCCCATAAAAATGGCATTACCCACAAATGCAAAAATAATTGCATTGGTGTGTAAGGGCCTAATACGGCCAAACGTTGTGTAGGGTGTGCCAAAGTTTGCGGCCGGTTCAAATAATTGAAACGCAATTAACAGGCCGACCAACATGCCGACCAAACCCCAAACCATTGTTGCGATTGCAAAGTTTCTAACAATCGCGTTGTCGTAACTAAACTTTTCCTTTTGCATTATAACCAGTTTTTTGTTTTTCGTTTAAAATTCTAAAAGATGGCGATTCTAAGTCGTCAAATTGTCCTGCCTTTAAAGCTTTAAAAAACAAAGCTAAAAAAAGTAATGCCATAAACAAACTTGCCGATATGAGTAATATTAACACTTTCATTTTGTGATTGATTTTAGACCCGAAACATTAGATGATAGTCCCGATTGCAATCGGGATGAGACTGTTGTGTTGACACTCACCTCCTCTAACATTTCCTGTCTCATGTTTAAATTCTTACTTTTGAGGGAAACCAAAGCGGTTACCAAACCTACCACAGATACTGAGCTGAGCGGCATGAGTATGGCCGCCACAACCGGGGTAAGAACCCCTGTAACCGCAAAGGCTATTCCCAACAAATTGTAAAAAACAGAAAATGCTAAACTTGTTTTCAATATATTTTTTGAATATTTAGCCAATTGTAAAAGTTCGGCTAATTGGTCAAAACCGGATGGCAACAAAATACCATCACTGCTCGGATAAAATCCGTTTATGTTATGAGCCACCGCCAATCCAACATCACTGTGGTTTAGTGCCACCTGATCGTTCAGGCCATCGCCAATCATCAATGTTTTATCACCGTTGGCATGGCATTTATCTATAAATTGTTTTTTGCTTTCGGGTGTGTTGTAAAAACTGATAACCTCAAAATTTGGATACAATTTTTTAAGGTTTTCGGCTTCGCCATCGTTATCGCCAGAGAGTACAGATAATTTATAATTCTCGCCCAATTTGCCGAGCAATTCCGCAAGTCCTTTTCTGTATTTATTCGCAAAAACAAATTTGGCTTTGACTTCCCCGTTCATTTCAACAAAAACTGATGTTTCATTTTGTGCCTGTTGGCCAGTTATGAACAATTGAGAACCCAATTTTACCGAAATACCATTCACATTGGCCAAAATACCCAGCCCGTCTATTTCTTCAAACGAATCAATTTCTTGAATTTCTGCATCTTTTAATTTTCCAAAAATTAGTTGGCTGAGTGGATGAGTTGATTGAGAAACAACCGATTTTAAAATGCTCTCTTCGTGCTCATTTAGTTTATAAATTAGTGCCGAAACACTCACGCTATCTGCATCGGTCAATGTTCCGGTTTTATCAAAAACAATGTGATTGATGCCCGCAAGTTTTTCGACAATATTGGCATTTTTTAAATAGAAAAACCGTTTGCCCAACACACGGCTGATGCTGCCAAAAGTGAACGGAGAACTTAAGGCCAATGCACATGGGCAAGCCACTATAAGCACCGAACTGAACACAAACAATGCCTTTTGAGCATCAATAAAAAACCAAACCACCAAAGCGGAAAGGGCAATAATCAATACCGCAGGAGTAAAATATTTACTCACCACCGATGTCCAGTGAACTTCTTCGTGGTTTTTGGTTTTTGGAGTTTTCCAAGCAGCCCAAATTTTACTCAAATCCTGACGTTCGGTAATTTGTATTTCAATGACTCCAGCGGTTTGCTTGCCTCCAATGTATATGGGTTTATTCATACCCACCTTTTCGGCAATAGATTCTCCGGTAACAAAGCTATAATCAACCAATGCTTTGCCTGATACCACATTTCCGTTTACCGGAATAATTTCGCCGTTTTTAACCACCACCACATCGCCAGGATGCAACTCGTCAACACGCTGCCAAAGCACATTTTCGTTGTGTTTTTTGCGAACAGAAATGGGCAGAAAATCAGTCAAATTTCGTTCAAAACTGATTTTTGCATACATTTTTGATTGATACCATTTGCCAATCAACAAAAAGAAAATAAGCCCTGCCAACGAGTCGAGATAGCCAAAACCTTTATTAGTAAAAATCTCGAACATGCTCCAACCCCAAATAGCCAAAATGCCAATGGCAATAGGTATATCAATATGATTTTTTCTAACTTTTAGTGATTGATAGGCAGTCTTTAAATAATCCTGTGCCGGATAAAACAACACCAAAATTGACAACGCAACATTGAAATATTTAAAAATACCTTCAAAAAAACTGTCACTCCCCACCTTTAACCCAAAATAATGGGGCATGCTGAACATCATAATGTTGCCAAATGCAAAACCAGCCACTGCCAACTTGCGGAGCAATACTTTTTGTTGTTCTTTTTGTTTTAAAGCCGCTTTTTTTGATACATCAAACTGGGGTGGATACCCCAACTTGCTGAGCAACATGGCCAACCCAGATAGCGGAAACTTTTTATCGGCCACCACCGTCAATTTTCGCTCTTCAAAATTTACATTGGCACGATGAATCAGCGGATTTATCTCTGGCAAATCTTCCAACAAACTCACGCACGATGAGCAGTGAATGGCCGGAGTATTTACCTCAATTTTATATATTTCGTCCGTCTGAAAATCAACCAACTGATTGAAAACTTCAGGCAAATCAAATTGCTTGTATTCAATCGAAATTTCTTGGTCTAAAAAACCCTCTCCGTTGGTAGATACCACTTCATAGAGTGTGGCACACCCATGACAGCAAAACGGTTTTTCGTTTTTTACCACTAAATCGTTTGGCAGGCAAACGGCGTGGCAGTAAACGCAAATCACGTCATTGGTGTTGTTTTTAATATGTGAAGTGGTAGGCTTCATAAAGTGTGCAAAGGTTGAGCGGGGGCAATATACAAAAACTGACGATTATCATAATATAGGTTGACTTTTGCGTTTTTTGTTTTACTACGACCCAAGTTTAAATTTTTATGCAGCCAATTTTTTTTGTCGATTTATTAGTATTTTTGAGTTTATAATATCCTCTTCTAATTATTTTGGACATTGAAAAAATTAGTCACTCTATCCGTTGTAAAATTAGAAAGTCACTTTCAAAATTGGCTTTTAGAATTTGTTTTGGCTGGTTTAATTGGTTTTATTCTGATGTTCGTCAAATCAACTTTATACTCCGAAACTGTTGACTATAAAAAGCACCCAAAAGATTTAAGATTTTTTTTTCGTCCTACACCTTTAATTTACTTAAAATGAAAAACCTATTCATAATTCTGTTCATCAGCCTTTTTAATGCTGCCTTTTCTCAAACAATCGAAGAGATAGATTCAGTCTCAAACGTAATGTGTGACTACCTAAAAAATTTAAGAATCAAAAATGATACGGTCAAAATGAATGTTCTATACCAAAATCAACTTTTCCCGTATCTATCCACAATCGAACCATCAAAAACTGAAAAAATTGGTCAACAAGTCTATTTTAGACTTCAACGTAATTGCGTTGAGTTTAGAAATATTTTAGACAAAATAGAACCTCCAAAGGAAGGAGTTGTTAGAATAACGGAAAAGCCTAAATCTAAAATTTCCGCAGAGGATCTAATGAAGTTTAAAGAACGAAATGAATTTTATTATTTTGAAGTGGCCGGAGACACAACCTTTGTAAAGATGCAAAATGGGAATTGGGTAGATTCATTTACGAACAAAACATTTTCTAATTTGACTTATAATTGGATAAACGAAACCGAGTTTGAATTGGTTTTTGTTGAAAGCAATAATGAGTCGAGATCGAACTTTAGCATCAAGGGTGATAAAATTGTCTATCAAGTATTGTCTAAAGAAGATGGGTATTATATAATGACTTTAAACATTCCAGGACAGAGCACATTCGAAAAATTCAAATTGCACTATAAGTGACGAAAGTCATTTTCTTTTGCTGGTATAACAAAGAAAAAACAGATTGTCTTGTTGATAATAAATCTTCAACATGCCCTGATATGAAACGTTGATAACCTTATAGTGTTAGCTAGGAGAAAATCCCCAAAGAAAATTTTGCATTCAATTGCAATTATTTCGGCTTTTATGATATTACTATTCCTCATTAACAATTCCTTTTGGGAATCTATTTTATACGGGATTGGGGTTGGAGTTTTATATACCGGACTCAACCTTCTTCAATCTTGGGTAAACAAAAAAGTTAAATCCGATTTAATTCATAGATATGAGAACCAAGAATGTTTTAAAGAATTAGGATTTAAAATAGAGGATGAGCGAATAGTAAAAGGCACTCTAAATGGTTATCCAATTGAGCTAATTGTAGAGGTAAAGGGCGAGTCGAAGGTAAAATTCTTACTCAAAATTGATTTATCGAACAAACCCATACTGAACAACCACACAAACCTTAAACGTGTTCTAAAAACCCAGAAGTTTAAACAAGATGGGGATTTTGTGTTTATCCCCAATTGGAATACGGGTTTAAATACCGCTAAAAAGTTCAATTTGCTCGTGGTAAAAATAAACCAAATTCTAAATGAAATAGAAAATCAAACATTATAATAATATTACCTCTACCAACGTCTTTTGGGAGTGCGGAGGATCGCAACTAAAACCGAATCCGAAGGATTCAAATGTTTATAGAAAAATTGGCAGTTGTACATTCGACCCCTTCGGGGTCGCACACATCCATTTTCAAGCGTTGTTATAGATATGTTATCCCTTCGGGATAATTTACTTTCAGTTTCATGGAAGTTCTTAAAACAAAGTGAAACATTCAAGTTATTAGTGCAGACATTATCCTCGCCAAATATAAACCACACGGCTGATGGTAGAAGAAAAACTGCACTTTGGAAAAATAAAATGGGGAAAACAATAACTAACAATTAACATATTTGGGTTAACTTTTAGGTGCGAACCCAGCAACATGAAATTCAGAAAAAAAACCTGATCACTTTTCGGAGTTTATTTCAAAGGGTTGGGAGACATAGCCTTTCATAACTGAGGTTAAGAAATTAGTATTGTTAGTAAAAAATGAAATATGAAACAAAAATTATTAATTCTGTCTGCAATGCTGATAATCTCGTTTCAGGGATTTTCACAGTCGTTTTATCATGCTGGTGGTGTAGGCTTGTCTTCCATTATCTACCATCAAACCTACAAAACTGCTTTTGTTGATGCCGATGAATCAGGAAGCACAGGAATTCCTGGATTCGTTTACAACCCTTTTCTATCATTTGATGTGAACCGAAAAACAGCATTCAACATTGCTGCTTACCCTATGTTAGGATTTAATCTAAATTCACGATCTGGTGGCTCTCTTGGTTTTGAACTGCCTGTTGTTGGTGAACTTTTCTTTGGAGATGTAACCGATGCAGGAGGATTTGCCGGACTTGGTTTTGCATTTGGTGCTGCGGCTGATGAATACTGGTCTGGCTCAATTCTTGGGCCACAACTCTCAGGTGGAGCACAGTTTGAGGTTCAACAAAATTTGGTTAAACTTAGAGCAGCTTTCACCATCGGACTCAATAAGGAAGGGAATACACCTGATATTACCTACTCAAAGGATTCTAGAAATATGCTTTCTCTGCAACTACTCTATTTATTTGGTCAATAAACTAATTTAAGAACCTTTGCAAGAGACCCCAAAAGAATTTGGGGTCTTTTTTTATTTCATAGATCTACTATTAAAATCCCCATCTTCATGTCTTGTAACGTAACGGTTTAAGTTAAAAATTTTTGCTTGCAAATTTCACAACGGCCCATAACTGATGTTCGTCATACATCCACCTGCCCAATCTCATCCAATTAAAATCCTGATATTTATCATAAAATTTGATTGTGTAGCTAACTTTGTAACATAAAATAGTTTTGATATGAAAACGATTTTGGTAGTTGAGGACAACCTCGAAATCAGGGAAAACCTTACCGAAATTTTGGAATTGGACGGATACAATGTTATTTCTGCCGAAGACGGAAAACAAGGCGTGGCTCTGGCTCAGGAGCATCTTCCTGATTTGATTTTGTGTGATATTATGATGCCCAATTTAGATGGTTATGGCGTTATTCACATGCTTAGCCGTAATCCAATGACCATGCGTATTCCGTTTATTTTTCTAACTGCAAAAACAGAAAAAGTTGACATTAGAAAGGGAATGAGTTTGGGTGCAGACGACTATATCGTAAAACCTTTTGACGAAACGGATTTGCTTTTGGCAATCGAAAACCGCTTAAAAAAATATGAACTTATTAGCCAAAATACCAAACCAACATCTGCTCAACATCAGGTTTCGTTTGATTTTGAAAACAGCTACGAAAAAATATTCGACCGCAAAGAATTGGTGTACCATGAAGGCGAAACTGCCACCAATGTTTACAAGCTAATCAGTGGCAAAATAAAGCTTACCCGACTAAGTTCTGACGGAAAAGAGATGGTCTTGGACTTGCTAAAACCCGGCGATTATTTTGGGTATTGGTCGGTATTGCAACAAACCGAAACTACCGAAAATGCGGAAGTTTTGGAAGATTCAAAAGTACTGCTTATCCCAACCGATGATTTTAAAAAATTGATTGAAAGCGAGACCGATGTAGCCTCAAAATTCATAAAAATGCTGAGCAACAACCTGTTGGTGCAGCAATACAAAATTGTGGAGTTGGCATACGAATCGGTTAGAAAACGTGTGGCTAACGCCCTGATTTATTTGGCCGACACATATACATCTGACCCTTCAAAACCTTTTAGCATGGCCATTTCAAGAGAAACTTTGGCCGGAATTGCGGGGACATCTGTAGAATCGGCCATTCGAATGCTTTCGGAGTTTAAAAAAGATGGATTGGTGGAGGTGGATAAGGCTACAATTACAGTGGTAAACTATCAAAAGTTGAAAACTGCCCCTTACTAATCATCAGAATACAATCAGTTGCACAACTGATTTCCGTCAGTTGTTTTATGCTGCCTTATTCCTTACTTCGCTACCTCCGTATTTCATGATTATTGAGCTAAATACCGATTCGTGCATTGATTTTTTAAAGTCAACCGATTGCATAATTATCGATGTTCGCTCAAAACATGAATTCAGTCAGTTTCGGTTGCCCAACGCCCTTCATTTAGATTTGATGGATAGCAATTGGATGGAAAAAATAAACGAACTGGACAAATCTCAACTTTATTTGGTGTATTGCACATTGGGCGTTCGCAGCAAGTCGGCAGTAAAATTGATGGATCAGTTGGGTTTTAGTTCCATTTATCATCTTATTGGTGGCATACTCAATTATTCCGGCAAAATAGAAGAGCTTTTAATTGCATAAACCAAACCCGCTGCCAAAAGGCTTTTAACCATTGCCACCGGGACAAATTTGACGAACAATTTTTCTAAATCCAGCGGCGGCAAATTCATAAATTCGTTATAACAAAACGCAAAAATTAGCAGTGTTATGTGTGCAGCACACAAACTGTAAGCCATTTGCCAAAATACCATTTCCGGTTTTTTTTTAACAAGAATAAGAAGCAGAGCCGACACCACCAAAAAGCCAATAACAAACCCTGCCGAAACGGTGTGCAAAATGTGGGTATCCGACCGATAGCCGCTCCAAACAGGAAGCCCAACAAAACCAACCACCACATAGGCCAATACGGCATAAAAGCCTATTTCTCTAAAGAAAAATATGTTGGCAAAAATGATTAAGGTTTGAAGTGTAAAGGGTATTTCATAAACCGAAATAGATAACGGGGCTATCAAAATCATCGATAAAAAAGCGAGAAGAAATTGAATAGCTTTTTGCTTCAACATTATCTTCTTTCGTCATGCACAATTTTGCCGTCTTCAAGGGTTATAACTCTTCGTGCTCGGTCAATAACCCGTTGGTCGTGGGTAGAGAATACAAAGGTCATTTCCTCCTCTTGGTTTAATTTGGCCATAATATCAAGCAAGTTGGCGGTTGATTTGGAGTCGAGATTTGCAGTAGGCTCATCGGCCAATACAAACTGAGGCTTGCTGGCCAACGCCCGTGCCACGGCCACCCGTTGCTGTTGCCCCCCACTCATTTGTAATGGTCTTTTGTCTATGTGTTCTTCTAAACCCACAGATTTGAGCAAATCAATTGCTCTATCCTCTCTTTCCTTTTTCGGAAACTTTTGCATCAGCATGATAAACTCCACATTTTCTTTGGCCGAAAGTACCGGAATGAGATTGTAGGCCTGAAAAACAAAACCAATATTTTTTAACCTGAAATCAATTAATTGATTGTCTGAAAGTTGACTAATATCCGTTCCACCAACCTTTGTAGCTCCGCTCGTGGCATGATCCAAGCCGCCAATAATATTGAGCAACGTTGTTTTTCCGCTACCGCTTGGCCCCACAATGGCTGTAAATTCCCCTTTTTCTATTACCAAATCTACTTGGTTCAATGCATTCACATCAACCGCTGATTTTGATGCATAAACTTTGCTTAACTTATGGGTTTCAATAACATTCATTTCTCCTCTCTTTCACATTTTACAATTGTCGAACGGCTTCTGCCGGACGAAGTCTAACAGCTCTATAAGCCGGCAAAATGGCCGCCAGCATTACGATGATTAAAACGGTTATGGCCAAATTTATATAGATTTTTGTTGGCAAACTCGGGTAGATAATGCTGTCATACCCCATGGCAGAAAATCCTTCACCATACATTTTGGTTAGGTTTATGCCTGATTTGCCGGTAGAGTCTATTAATAACTTGGATAAAAACATACCCACGGGCAACCCAATGAGTGCTAAAAAAACCGTTTCGAGCATAATCATTCCAAAAACCCGCAATTTGTTCATACCTACAGCCATCAGCATTCCAAGCTCTCTAACACGTTCTAAAACAGCCATTAGCATAATGTTTACCACCACCATGGCCACGGCAAAAAAGAAAATGAAAACAATTATCATCATCGATTTATCAAATGAATCAATGGCAATGGCTACTTCCGGAGAAATTTCTTTCCAGCTACGAACTGCATTGGCTGAGTCGATTTTATAATCATTTACTATGCTTGTTAAATCTCCATCATCTTTGGCAAGCATTATCACTTGGTTGTATCCGTTGTTTATGCCCAATTTTGCACGTAATCTATCTATTGGCACAAACAAGGTTGTTTTGTTGTATTTTGAATTATTTGTTTTAAAAATGCCGCTTATTTTTACCAATTCTTCTACCAATTGTCCATTTACAGATTGAAATTTTAGATAAAATCTATCATTGATTTTCAGTTTTAGCTCCTCTGCCAAATCTTCTCCAATAACTGCTGAGGTATAGTTTGTTTCAGAAAAAAAACTGCCCTCAACCATACTTTTATCAAGATTTAGTGCCGCCAATTCTTCCTGTTTATTTACCCCAAGCACCTCCACCGGAAACATATTGCGTGAAGTAGAGGCCATGGCGTTTGTGGCAACGCGGCGTGAGTATACTTTCAACCGTTTGTCGGCTTTTAGTAATTTGTCTATTTTGTTGATGCTGTTTACAGTGTATTTGGCTTCTTGTTTTTCTACAAAATTGGTATCGGCAATTTGAATGTGGCCAATTTCTTTTTCAATAATATCCCTCACACGGCTTTCAGTCATTCCCCATGAAAATGCCATCATAAACAAAACAGCAACTGTAGCTACAACCACTGCAAAAAATACCACCAAACTGCGGTTTTTATTTCTCCATATATTTCGCCAAGCTATCTGTAAAATCACGCTCTTAAATATTCAATGGGCTTTATTTTCATTATTTTAATCAATGGATAGATGGAGAGTAAAATGGCAATTATAAAAACCTGCGAGGCATTGTTAATAAAGGCATCCGTATAAAAATCGGCTGTTATTACGGGTTCGAAACCCAGTTTTTCGTAGGCTTCTTTCATATCGCCTGCCAGGCTGATGGGTTTTGCTTTCAAAACGGCAATAATTGGCCAGGCAATTACGGAGCCAATAAAGGCTCCCATGATGGAGATGATAAAGTTTTCCAGCACTACCACCAACGCCAATCGGCTTCTTTTCATACCTATTGAGGTAACTACTCCAAATTCTCGTTTTCGTTCGGCAAGCATCATCAATATAGTGCCAAATACACCAAATGAAATAATGAGGTATAATACCATCATCACCAACATCCCACTGGCTTTGTCGCCATCAACCAATTGTGCCAATTCCGGGGTCAACTGTTTCCATGTTTTCACCTCGTATTCAGCAGTATCAAGTGTTGAAGTCAACTCATCAGCCACCGACTGAAAGTTTCTGTTATTATCTAACTTAATGGCTAAATTGGTGGCCATTCCATCTAAATAAAACAATTCCTGAGCGGTTTGCAACGTCATATACACTGTACGTTTGTTCAACTCCGGAGAACCTAATTCTACAATGCCTTCTACTTTAAATATTCCGTTGGCACTGCTTTCTTCATAACCTTGCGATAAGATAATTAGGCTATCTCCCGGATAGATGTTCATCAAACTTGCCAAACCGGAAGACACGAGTATTCCGTTGCTATTTTCAGAAAAATAGCTTCCGGCAATCACTTTTTTGGGTAAATCGGTTTGGTCTTTCTCCAATTTCGTATCAAAACCAAGTATAATAACGGGTTTGCTGTTGCTATCGTTGGCCAACAAACCACCTGTTTGAATTTTTGGAAAGACTTTGCTTACTCCCTCTGTTTTTGAAATTTTCTCTATCAACTCATCCGAAACTTCCACCGAGGTTTCGAGGCTCATATCCTCTTGATGACCTATGGCATTAATTTGAATAAACCCCGTGGTAAAATTGACGAGGTTTTCGATGTTTTTATCGTACACCCCGCGTTGAACACTTTGCATAACAATGCTCAACATTACGGCCATAACAATCATGGCGGCAGTAATAAACGTTCGCCTCTTGTTTCGCCAGATATTTCGCCACGCAAGTTTAAATATCATGGTCTATTTTACCTTTTTCATGTTATCTACAGTGAAAAAATCATCGCGAATGGCGGTTGTCACATCCATTGAAATGTATTGCACGATAGTGCTATAGCCTGTCTTTCCCGAAGGAACTATCGTGATTTTTGTCGGAATCATTTTACCTCCGAGCATTTTTACCTCGCTGCTGGTAATGGTGCTGAGCAGTTTTCCATCTTCATCATATATCTTGGTTTTCATAGATAGATAATCTTTCACATCTACCCAGCTTTCTACTTTGCTCCATAAAATAGAAGAACCCGGCTTGGGTTTCGATTCAATTTTATAGCATGCCTTTCCGGAAATGGTGTCCTTGCCTAATTTTTTATGGGTAAAATCTTTCGACAAGGCACTTCCATTCATTACCTCTTCTCCAGAAATATCAGACCCCATAAAGCCTTGACTGAGAATGGACATCGGCAATTTTACAGTTTTGTTTATATTGGGCAAATAGTTCCACATTTCACTTCCCTTTTTTAGGTAAACCGTTCCTTTATCGCGTTCGGGAGACAAAATCAACGTCATACTATTGGTTGTGCCTTTTTGCCACACTTTTACCTCCATTGTTTTGGTTTTTTTAGGGCGAATGGTGGTTATTTTCATTTGGGCAGTCATTTGAGGCGAAGTCAACTTGGCCTCCATTTTTTTTATTATCTCCTCTGCCGTGGGTTCTGTACCCTGTGTAAATGCCATGCTAATAAGTGCAACCACACTCAAAACAATTGCATACTTTCTTCTCAATCTCATTGCTTTTGCCAATTGATTGCTTCAAAGTTTTGCAATAATTTTTTGGTTATAAAAGTTAAATCGACAAAAGTTAACCGATAGGGGTCAAAAATATTTTACCCCAAATTGAACAAATCGTTGACCAAAATCGGTCGCTCTACTGTAAAACCTTCTCCATATTTTACCTCTCCTACCGAACCCATTTCTAAAGCCCTTGCTTCTATATAACGCATAAAATTTTCGGAAGCAATTAGTGTGGCAGGTTCATCCGATTCCGGATTGTAGAATTGACTTTTAAATGCCTTTATTGCTGCCACCTTTTGCTCCCACTCGCCGGAAATATCTACCACAAAATCAGGTTTTATATATCGAAATTGAATGTAGTGATACACATTTTTGGGTCTCCACGGTTGTTGAATTTCCCCATCTGCTCGGGTCTCAATTCTCCTCAATCCGCTTAAAAAACAGGCTCTCGACACAATTTTTCCACCACGTCCATGGTCAGGATGTCTGTCTTCAACGGCGTTGGCCAACACAATTTCTGGTTTATATTTTCTTATTGCTGAAATAATTTTGAGCAAATTCTCATTCGTTTCTTCAAAAAAACCATCAGGCATTTTTAGGTTTTCCCGAACCGTAAGACCCAAAATTTTAGCAGAATCTTCTGCTTCCTTCATCCGGATATCTACCGTTCCGCGGGTGCCTAAATCTCCTTGAGTTAAATCAACCACACCCACTTTCTTGCCCTGTTTAACGTGCTTTAGCAGCGTACCGCTACAGGCCAATTCTGCATCGTCAGGATGAGCCGCAAAGGCTAAAATATCAAGTTTTTCTGCTGCCATAGTGAGTTAACAAAGCTACGGCATTTTTTGTTGAGGTGTTTTTGGGGTTTATCTATTAACAATTATTTTGGAAGTATATGATTTTACACCCATTTGATACATTACGAAGTAAACACCATTTGGCAAATTTGCTATTTCAATCTTGTTAAGGCCGAGCCCTAGTTCTTCTCGATAATTAATAACTTCCTTACCGAGAAAATCAAGCACCTTTACACTCGAAACTTCTCTTTTAAAGTGAATAAAGTTACCGTTAACTGGATTAGGAAATATTATCTGATTTGTTAATTCCTCTCCTAAAATTCCAACCTTTGACGTAGAATCTCGGTGATTGGTATTTTGGCAAACTTTGTTGTTTTCTTTCTCCTTTCCGGTTTCTATAACAAGGCTATCAGATTGCCCTCTGTTCCAATTAAAAATTGTCACTTCTGCACACATTGGGCTGCTATCAACGTTTCCGACCCAGTTTACCTTAATATCCTGCTCGTAAATAAATGTGTCACCAGGAGAAACCCATCTACCAAAAGTTTCAAACTTTGGAGACGGATTCACTCCTCCAAATTTGAATTTCATGCTAAATCCATCGTGATTTTTTATAGTGTCTGTCCCCAAATTGATTATACCAACCTTTATTCGTTCAACACTTGGACTTCTAAATGTATATCCCTCTGGTGGTGACAGAATAACCGGAATGGCATCTACAACCCGCTGTGCAAATGCTGCCGATTGCAATAGCATCAGCAGCATTAATAGTTTTTGTCTTGTTTTCATGTTTATTCTATTTTTAAAATTTTCTTTTCTATGATTCCTTCGTTAGTTTCGATTTTGATAAAGTACAAGTCACTTGATAAACTGGAAATATCCAAAACCCAACCAGAATCATTTTGAATTTGATTTACCTCTACTTCTACACCAAATTTATTGAATAATTTGCACTGCCTAATTTCAATATCTTTACTCACAAAATAGACCAAGCCATTGCTCGGGTTAGGGTAAATTTGAACTCCATCCTTTATGGTATGAATGCCCAAATTTTTGCTTCCTATGTGTTTTAGCCTTACATACGCCGAATTATCAGCTATCGTATTGTGAAACTCCCCACTTAACCAGCGATTATCTCCTTTAACTGGTTCATTTCCACGGCAATTGACAAAAACGTATGCGATTAATTTTGGGTCGGATTGAGGTAAATTAAAATACCGAACTGTTTTAAAATCAATGGAATCGCCAGGTACAATTATTCTTCCTACTGGTTGATAGATATTTTTTGCTCTTGGCCGACTGCTATCATAGTATATAACCGCACCAAAAAAAGTGTCTGTTGGGAAAAGTGTATCTGGACCTTGATTATACACCCTATATTCAAAGGTAACTTCCGCAGGAGAATAAATATATTGATCCGTCCGGGGTGATAATAGATTTGTTTTTAGGTCAACGACACGAATACCAAAAACCATACTAGGTAGATAAACGAACCCCAATAACCACAAACTTTTAATATGCTTTTTCATGTTCATTTAATTTTTAATGAGGCCATTTTCTATTCCTTGTTTTACCGGTTCTGTTGACGGGCCTTGAGTTCGAAATAAATGGAAAATTAAATAAAAAAGCCCAGATTGATGATTTCATAATGATGGTTTTTATTACATCAAAACTCTGAGCCATTCTGTCATTTTGCAAATTCATCAAGGCTAAATGACAAAAAGATGACCCTGCTACTCCATGTTCAACGACCGAATAATCAAGTCGATTTGGTAATCGACAATGGGGTCGTATTCCATTTTTATATCGGCACCATACATTTTGGCAAACATGCTCCAATAGAATGTTTCGGTGCTGCCACGGTAGCCTTTTAGTATTTCGTAGGTGGTTTTTCCGGTTTCTCGGTGTATGAGTTTTATCATCAGCAAACCTTGCGAACGAGAGAAGTTTTTCATGGTTTCCATGAATTCGTCTTTTATGGCTTTTTCTGTTTCTTTAATGTATTTTTCTTTAGCCTTGGGGTCGCTTATCATGGCCAAGTTGTCTTCCATTAGTTGAATACGAAAGGCTGCAAGTTTGGCATAAGGCAATACTTTTTTGACGTTTCGTTTAAGCTTGGCATATTCAGCACGTTGCTCGGGTGTCTGAAAATCCTTTATTACCACTTCCTCAAATTTGTAATAAAACATGGTATCGCCGGTTACCGAATCAATATAAATTTGAACAATGTCGAATGAATCTTTTTTATTTTCTGTTTTCTTCACGGTGTTTTGCGAGAATGCACTTACTGCGAAAACAGCGATAAACAATGTTAAAATAATACTCTTTTTCATCTTTTTACCCGTTAAAAGTTAAACTAATCTTTTGCTCAAACGAACGTTGTTTTTATCTCAAATGATATGCCAATTATTGTGAAATAATGGCCATTAAACATTTTACCAATTTTATATTTCTTCTAAAATAGTCCTAAATGCCATAACCCTATCTCCATATTTGGCAAGGGTTTTAGCCTTTAGAGCAGGGGCAAAATTCTGTGCATAATCCACATAATGATCCCGGGTTTCGAGGTGGTATTGCACGCTGTAGCTCGTTCCGCTGTCGCCACCCTCGTGTGGGTCTATTCTGTACATTTTATTGGAAATAAATTTTCCGGTGGCCATCACTTCAGGCAGGTGTACTTGTTTCATCCACTCGAGCCATTCATCGTGAATTTCGTCTTCTACCAAACAGGTAACGTTGTATAAAATCATAGCTTAATGAGCGGAGAGAGAGGGATTCGAACCCTCGATACCCTTGCGAATATACTACCTTTCCAGGGTAGCCCGTTCAACCACTCCGGCATCTCTCCAATGCGGCAAAGGTATTAAATCTTAAAAAGTTCTTGTGCGTTTTTTGTAGTTATTTCTGCCACTTCATTTAGGTTAACCTGCTTCACATCTGCCAACCTTTGAGCCACCAAAAAAGTATAGGAAGATTCATTGCGTTTGCCTCGGTGTGGTGCGGGAGCCAAATAGGGCGAATCGGTTTCTAACACCAAATGCTCTAAGTCTATTTTTTCTAAAACTTTATCCAAACCACTATTTTTGAAGGTTAACACACCTCCGATTCCCAGTTTAAATCCTAAATCAATTATTTGGTGGGCCTCTTCTACTCCATCACCAAAACAATGAAATACTCCGGTTAAGTCCTCAAGATTTAATTGCTTCACAATTTCTACTACTTCCTTGGTGGCGTTTCGGGTGTGCAATGCCACCGGAATTCTTAGCTCGTTTGCCCAAAAACATTGCATTTTAAGTGCCTCTTCCTGAATATCTTTGGTGGTTTTGTCCCAATACAAATCCATTCCTATCTCGCCAACGGCAATATAGTTTCCCGAAAAAAGCTCATTTTTTATGGCTTCTAAATCTTTCGTAAATGTTTCCTTTTTTACCGAACACGGATGCAACCCCATCATGGGTTTAAACACATTTGGTGCCTTTGAAACTGTTGTCTTCATCCATTCTATTGATTCCACATCAACATTTGGGAGCAGCACCTTTTCAACGTTTGCAAGCATTAGGCGAGCCATAACCTCATCCCAATCTTCGTTGAATTCGGGTAGATAAAGATGCGAATGTGTGTCTATCAACTTCATCGCCAACTTATTTTTTCTTTGTTTAAAAATGCAGAAATTCCTTTTTTACAATCCTCAGACTCTCGCATTTCTGCATTTTTTTGAGCGGCATACGTCAATGCCTCATTTAAGTTCTTTTCAGGAATGGTTGCAATCATTTCTTTGATTAAAGCCAAACTCCGGCCTGAGTTTTTTGAAACCAAGTTTATTGCAAAATGATTTACATAGTCGTTCAGCTCAGCTGCGTCTATCACTTCGTTGACAAGACCCAAATGTTTGGCTCGGTCTGCTCCAAAAACTTCTCCTGTCAGCAGTATTTCTCTTGCTTTTCCCTCTCCAATTTTTCTCAACAAAAACACCATAACTATGGCCGGAACAAAGCCAATTCTTGCCTCGGTATAACCAAACGTTGCCTTGTTTGATGCAAAGCAAAAATCGGTTACGGTGGCTAAGCCACAACCTCCGGCTATGGCGGGTCCATCAACTTTGGAAATAATAATTTTGGGGAATGTGTAAATGGTTTTAAACAATTCCATCAGGTTGGTGCTGTCTTGTACGTTCTCTTCAAAACTGTTTTTTTGCAATTTTTGTAAGTATTCCAAATCGGCTCCTGCACAAAAGGCCTCTCCACTTGACTCTATGACGACAATCTTGCAGCTGTTATCGGTTCTGGCAAGATCCAGTACCTCTTTAAGTTCTATTACCAATTGTTCATTCAACGCATTGCGTTTTTCGGGTCGGTTTAGGGTGATTGTACCAACTCCGTCTGAATTAATTTTCCAGATTACATATTGCATTGGGCAAAGTTAGCAATAAAAAAAGGCCAGCCTCCCGGCTGGCCTTATATGTGGTATTAATTTTAAATGCTTTAAAAAAGCATTCTTACTTAAGTGCTTATTTAGCAACAGTTACTCGTTGCATTGCAGTGTTGCCACCATTGGTTACTTGAACCATGTAAACTCCGCCTGCTACTTCGCTCAAGTCAATACTGTACTCGCCGCTTGCATCACCTGCAATGGTGCGTACTGTTTTGCCTGTTGCATCCATGATGGTGATGTTCACCATACCTTTTGGCTCGTCAACTTTTACGGTAAACAATCCGGTGTTCGGATTTGGGTACACGCTGAATAGGTTGTTAGCTATTACATCGTTGATGCCTGCATTTTTAATATCTGGCTGATCTACCTCCTCACAATGCTCGCTGATACAGCCTGCTGGGTTGATGATGGCCAAACATACAGTGTACATGCCTTCATCGCTGATGTATTTGTATGATGGAGTTACTTGGTTTGAACGACCACCATCTCCAAATCTCCAGTTGTAATCGTGGTTTACAGGATCTGTTGTTTTTTGGTTGGTTATCTTCAATACTCTCCAATCAATTGTTGCATCAAAACTTGCGTCTGCTGCTGCATTCACTGTTACTGTTCGTGCTATTGAGTCTGAACATCCGCCCGGTACTATGGCCAACAACGTCACTTGGAATGACTCTGTCTCGCCTACTGTACTCAAGGTATAAGCATGTCGTGGGGATGTCAAGTTTGATGTATCTGAATCTCCAAATCTCCATTGATAGTTCAAGTTGCCTGCTGCTACTTCTGACTTGTTGGTAAATACTACCTCTTCGCCTTCACATACGTTGTTGGCTATAAAGTCTGCTTTTGCTTGCAATTTTACTACGATGTCTTTGCTGATCATATCTGAACAGCCATTGTTTGATGATACTTTCAAACTTACTGTTTTCACTCCAACTGTCGAGAATTTGTAGCTGTCGTTTTCTTTTGTCGAAATTTTCTCTCCGTCAAAATCCCACTCAAAGATTGATGTTGCTCCGGCTGGCAATGTGCCACCTCTTGTAAAGTTAACTGCTGTCTCGCTACATGGGTCACTGAAGCTAAAGTCTGCTTTTGGTGACTCATTCAATGTAAAGCTTTTGGTTATCTCATCTTTACATCCAAATTCTGAGATTGCTACCAATTTTACACTGTGTGAGCCTGCTGCTGCAAAAGCATGCATTGGGTTTGACAAGTTTGATACTGTTCCGTCGTTGAAATCCCATTTGTATCCTGTTTTTCCTAACGAAATAGTTGATGCATTGGTAAACTCTACATCTTCTAAGTTACAGTTGCCTTTTACGCTAAAGTTTGCATCCGGTGTAGCAAATTGGTTCGCATTTTTTACCAATGTCGCTGCACAGCCGTTCAATGATGCTGTCAAGCTGGCTTTGTAGCCACCTGCTTTTGCATATTTATGTGTGGTGTTCAATGTTTTTACTTTTGCACTGCCGTCTCCGAAGTTCCATGTGTAATCAATTGATCCGGTTACCCCTGTTGGCAATTTTGAACCATTCGTAAAGGTAATGTCTGTTCCCTCACATGCATTTTTTACTGTAAAGTCAACCGTTGGTACAGGTGATACGTTTACTGTTTTTGTCAATGTGTATTGGAATTTTGGATAATCATGATTCCATGCAGTTACTGTTACGTCATACGAACCATAGGTCGAAAATTTGTGAACTGGGTCACTGATAGTAGATACATTGTCCGCTCCCGTTGATGGATCGTCAAAATTCCATGAGTATTCGGCTATTCCTACTGCTTGGGTGGTTGTATTAGTTATTGCCACAACGTCACCATCACAAGCATCAGAAGCACTCCATGAAATATTTGGTGTAGCTGCCACATATACCCATCTTCCGAATGTTGAATCACATCCTGTGTTGTTATCCGTTACGGTAAGACCCACAAAAATGGTTGAGTCCACCAACGACGGACTTGGAGTAAATTGAATCATACCTTTGCTGCTTCCACTTGGAGCAACTAAAGTCAATCCACTTGTTACCGCCATTCCACCACTTGTCCATGAATTTACTGTCATTCCCCAATCGGTGCCATACGCACTATCTGCATATTTGGTCGGGTTTTCTACGTTGTAATCCACCTGAACATTTGCCGCTGTTACGTCAGGATTGTTCATCAATCCGCCTGAACCACCTGCTTTATAGTATCCTGCAAATGAACTGCCTTCTGACAACTCAAAGCTATGTGGAGCAGGGGTAATATTGATGGTAGTTGTCAATGTATTGTTTGCTGAATTGTCATCGCACAACAATCCAACCACAATTGTGTTGGTGCCTGGCTCGTGAAACTCAGGTATTGTGGTAAATACATAATCCACATACGAGTTTGCACTGATTTTAGCAATCGTTTCTACCACAGGTGTTCCACCGTTGATGGTGTAATACGCTTTAGCATCAATCAAATCAACAGATGAACCGTTGTTGTATCTAAAACCAATTGGCTCTTGGTAGCCACCACACTCGTTAGTACCAGTAAATACCAAATTTGACGCGTTGTGGTCAATAAAGAATTCAAAAGCACCTATATCCGGACCACAAGCTGTTCTTGTTGCTTTGTTGTAGTCCAATGTTGCATACCCGGGTTGTCCGTAGTTGGCAATGGCAGGGTTTTTCGGTGTTAAGTTTCCTGCTGCCAAGTTCGTAAATTGTGGGTCGATGTTTAAGTTGGTGCTATTACCAATACTTGATGCAAACGCTGATAACGTTGTGTTCGTCGTATTTGTGTAGTAATAGTTAGTAGATGAATTGTTTACGTAAATGTCATTATTCTCAATACCCATATCTTGGTAGTTGTATGGAGTGTACACAACATAGTTATAATAACCCGCATTAGCAGTTACATAAATAATGTTGTTTTTCACATTCATATCAGTAAACGTGTAGTACATATACAAATACAAACAGTAGTTATAATAATCCACGTTGTCGTCAATAACAATGGTATTATGGCAAACATTCAAACTTGTTTGAGTGTAACCTCCGTAGATACCATAGTTGTAATAATCTCCTTTGTTATTATAAGAAAGGTTATTAATGAAGTCGCCATCCATATAGTAGATGTAGTAGCTGTAAACACCATAACCAGCGGTGTTGTCGTGAACAGAGTTACGCTCTACCAATGCATTGGATCCGTAATATGCCCCCAAACCATATACATAATATCCTGCACTATTATTGTACAGTTCGTTATCTCTAACAATCGGGTTGCTTGAGCGGTAGCAGCAATAGATATTATACAAATAGCTACCTACTGAGTTATTATAGATTTTATTTCGTTCAAATCGAATTTCAGTACCATAGTATCCTAAGTAATTGTACAAATAAGAACCTACCGTATTGTCGTGGATTTTGTTGTCATTATACATTACGGGCATTGAAGAGGTACCTGAGTTGTAATACCCATACATATACAAGTAGCTCGACGGACTTAAATTATACACTTCATTTCCGCTAAAGCTAATTTGATGTGTCGTTGTTTCTGTCCGGTAAAGATAAACTACATAGGCATAGGTTGCCCCACTTCTTCCATTGTGGAATTTATTACCATCAATCCGAGTTCCATTTGTATAATAAAAATAGTTCCAATAGTAATAAACGTTTTGCATGTCGTTGTTCAACACTTGGTTGTTTCCGGTAGTACTTGTGTAAGCTGATGAGCCATACTCACAAACACCGTAGTAAGGGCCTACTGAGCTTGATGCCCCACCGTTCCACATTTTGTTGTTTTTGTACGTGTTGTGCGAGCCGTGTGCTGCCGCTGAGTTACCGGTTGTTGATGCTGACATCACAATGTAGCCTGTAGAGTTTGATGTTCCTGTGTATGCAGAAACAATCAACTCACAACCATCCACCGTGTTGTAGTTTGCTCCACTGTAGATGTGAAAACATCTTACACCTGTTCCCGTTCCGGCTGCTTCTACTTTTAAACCTTTTACGGTCATGTAATCGGTACCTTTCAAAGTAATGGTGGCTGATGAGGCAGTGTTTACAATCTTTTCTCCATTACCATTGATAGTAATGGTGTTGGTGGCACTTGCTCCTGAGATTTGATTGAAACTTACTTTCTCACTGTAAGGTCCTGAACCTGATACTACATTTACAGTTACAGCTCCGCTTACTCCTAGAGTATTTAGAGAATCTGCAAAACTGCTAAAAGACGTAAAGTTGGTGCTGCTTGCTGCTGCACCCGAGTTGATGGTGTACGATGAACCACTCAACTGAGCCATTGCCGAACCGCCTGCTATTAGCAAACCAGCCGACACAAGAAGTCCCGTAAAACGGGGCGAAAGCCATTTTGTGAAATTGTAATGCTTTTTCATTAATAAAATTTAAAAATTACCTACTTATCGATACCTAAGACATATCGATGGGTCGAATATAAATGCGTTTCTCCATTTATAATTAATGTCAAATGATTAAAATCAAAAAAATGACATTTTGTAGGTTTTTTAGTAACAATTTAGGGCTTTAAAACTACCAAGCATAAGGGAGTTCATAAAATGCGAATTTTAGTTTAAAATGGTCAAAAAAAAGCCCCCGCTAAGCGGGGGCTCTGAATCAATTATTGAAATAATTATTCTCTTGCTTATTTAGCAACAGTTACCCGTTGCATTGCAGTGTTGCCACCATTGGTTACTTGAACCATGTAAACTCCGCCTGCTACTTCGCTCAAGTCAATACTGTACTCGCCGCTTGCATCACCTGCAATGGTGCATACTGTTTTGCCTGTTGCATCCATGATGGTGATGTTCACCATACCTTTTGGCTCGTCAACTTTTACGGTAAACAATCCGGTGTTCGGATTTGGATATACGCTGAATAGATTGTTAGCTATTACATCGTTGATGCCTGTTGTAGGATCTTGGTACACATCCTCACAATGCTCGCTGATACAGCCTGCTGGGTTGATGATGGCCAAACATACAGTGTACTCGCCTTCATCTGTGATGTATTTGTATGATGGAGTTACTTGGTTTGATCGACCACCATCTCCAAATCTCCAGTTGTAAACGTGGTTTACAGGATCTGTTGTTTTTTGGTTGGTTATCTTCAATACCCTCCAATCTATCTTAGCATCAAAACTTGCGTCTGCTGCTGCATTCACTGTTACTGTTCGTGCTATTGAGTCTGAACATCCGCCCGGTACTATGGCCAACAACGTCACTTGGAATGACTCTGTCTCGCCTACTGTACTCAAGGTATAAGCATGTCGTGGGGATGTTAAGTTTGATGTTTTTGAATCTCCAAATCTCCACTCATAGTTCAAGTTGCCTGCTGCTACTTCTGACTTGTTGGTAAATACTACCTCTTCGCCTTCACATACGTTGTTGGCTACAAAGTCTGCTTTTGCCTGCAATTTTACTACGATGTCTTTGCTGATCATATCTGAACAGCCATTGTTTGATGATACTTTCAAACTTACTGTTTTCACTCCAACTGTCGAGAATTTGTAGCTGTCGTTTTCTTTTGTCGAAATTTTCTCTCCGTCAAAATCCCACTCAAAGATTGATGTTGCTCCGGCTGGCAATGTGCCACCTCTTGTAAAGTTAACTGCTGTCTCGCTACATGGGTCACTGAAGCTAAAGTCTGCTTTTGGTGACTCATTCAATGTAAAGCTTTTGGTTATCTCATCTTTACATCCAAATTCTGAGATTGCTACCAATTTTACACTGTGTGAGCCTGCTGCTGCAAAAGCATGCATTGGGTTTGACAAGTTTGATACTGTTCCGTCGTTGAAATCCCATTTGTATCCTGTTTTTCCTAACGAAATAGTTGATGCATTGGTAAATTCTACATCTTCTAAGTTACAGTTGCCTTTTACGCTAAAGTTTGCATCCGGTGTAGCAAATTGGTTTGCATTTTTTACCAATGTCGCTGCACAGCCGTTCAATGATGCTGTCAAGCTGGCTTTGTAGCCACCTGCTTTTGCATATTTATGCGTGGTGTTCAATGTTTTTACTTTGGCACTGCCGTCTCCGAAGTTCCATGTGTAATCAATTGATCCGGTTACTCCTGTTGGCAATTTTGAACCATTCGTAAAGGTAATGTCTGTTCCCTCACATGCATTTTTTACGGTAAAGTCAACCGTTGGTACAGGTGATACGTTTACTGTTTTTGTCAATGTGTATTGGAATTTTGGATAATCATGATTCCATGCAGTTACTGTTACGTCATACGAACCATAGGTCGAAAATTTGTGTACTGGGTCACTGATGGTCGATACATTGTCCGCTCCCGTTGATGGATCGTCAAAATTCCATGAGTATTCGGCTATTCCTACTGCTTGGGTGGTTGTATTTGAGAACGCTATAACGTCACCGTCACAAGCGTTTGGTGCATTCCAAGAAAGTTCAGGTGTTGCTGCTACATATACCCATCTTCCAAATGTTGAGTCACATCCTGTGTTGTTGTCTTTTACAGTAATACCTAAAAATACTGTCGAATCAACCAACGATTTTGCAGGTTTGAACTGAATCTTTCCTTTTGTGCTTGAGGTTGGTGAAACTAAGGTTACTCCACTGGTAACGGCTGTTCCGCCACTTGTTTTAGCGTTAATAGACATACTCCATCCTGAACCGTAAGCACTATTTGCATATTTGGTTGGGTTTTCTACGTTGTAATTCACTTGCACATTTGCTGCTGTTACATCGGGGTTCTTTTTAGTACCGCCTGATCCGCCAGCTTGGTAGTATCCGGCAAATGCAGTACCTTCTGACAACTCAAAGCTATGTGGAGCCGGAGTAATTTTGATAGTAGTTGTTACAGTATTGTTCGAAGAATTGTCATCGCAGAACAAACCTACTACAATTGTGTTGATGCCCGGCTCGTGAAACTCAGGAATGGTTTTGAATACATAATCAACATACGAGTTTGCATTGATATTAGCAATGGTTTCTACCACAGGTGTTCCACCGTTGATGGTATAGTAAACCTTTGCATTTTTTAAAGCAACTGTTGAACCGTTGTTAAATCTAAAACCAATTGGTTCTTGGTAGCCACCACACTCGTTAGTACCTGTAAAAACTAAGTTTGACGCATTGTGGTCAATATAAAATTCAAAAGCACCTATATCCGGACCACAAGCTGTTCTTGTTGCCTTTTTATAATCCAATGTTGCATACCCGGGTTGTCCGTAGTTGGCAATGGCTGGGTTTTTCGGTGTCAAATCACCAGTAGCTAAGTTCGTAAATTGTGGGTCGATGTTTAAGTTGGTGGTATTACCAATACTCGCTGCAAAGGCTGCCGCTGTGGTATTAGTTCCGTTCGTATAGTAATAATTAGTGGATGAGTTGTTTACATAAAAGTCATTGTTCTCAATTTCCATATCTTGGTAGTTGTATGGCATATATACCACGTAATTGTAATATCCAGAGCCGGCTTCGGCAGTCATTGCTAAAATGTTGTTTTTACAAACTACATCTGTAAATGAATAATACATATACATATAGATACCATAACTATAATACGTCACATCATTATTTAATACAAATGTGTTGTGTGCAACGTGTAATGATGTTTGCGTATAACCAGCCAACATAGCGTAGTTGTAATAGTCTCCTTTGTTGTTGTAATACAAGTTATTGATAAAATCTCCTTGCATATAGTAGATATAGTACCCATAAACACCGTAACCTGCTGAGTTGTCGTGAACTGCATTTCGCTCTACCAATGCATTGGTTCCGTAGTATGCACCAAGACCGTAGATGTAATATCCTGCATAATTGTTGTTCAATTCATTATCTCTTACAATTGCATTGGTAGAGTAGTAACAACAATATAGGTTATACAAGTAATTTGTTACCGTGTTATTGTATATCTTATTGCGTTCAAAACGTACGTTTTGACCATAGTAACCAAGATAATTGTAAAGATAAGAACCCACTGTATTGTCATGAATTTTGTTATCATTATACAAAACAGGCATTGAAGCTGTTCCAGTGTTATAATACCCATACATATACAAGTAGCTGGTTGGTTTTAAGTTATAAACCTCGTTGCTACTAAAACTGATTTGGTGAGTAGTAGTTTGTGTATAGTAAAGATACGTAACATAAGTGTATGAAGCATCAGAACGGCTCGTGTGAAATTTATTTCCATCAATTCTTGTACCGTTTGTGTAATAGAAATAGTTGTAATAATAATAAACGTCTCTCACCTCATTGTTCAACACTTGGTTGTTTCCGGTGGTAGTATAGTATGATGATGAACCATACTCACAAACGCCGTAGTAAGGGCCTACGGCACCCGTTGCACCACCATTCCACATTTTGTTGTTTTTGAATGTGTTGTGTGATCCGTGCAATCCGGCTGAGTTACCAGTTGTTGACGCTGACATTACAATGTAACCTGTAGAGTTTGCCGTTCCCGTGTATGCAGAAATAATCAACTCACAACCGTCAATGGTGTTGTAATTGGCAGCATTGTAAATGTGGAAACATTTAACACTTGCCGCATTTGCCGATGCCTCTACCTTTAGGTTTTTAAAAGTCATGTAATCTGTACCGTAGAGTGTAAACACCGCAGCACCTGCATTAGATGACACCTTTTCACCATTTCCGTTGATGGTAATCGTGTTTGTAGCACTTGCCCCAGAAATTTGGTTAAAAGTAGTGGTAGCAGTGTGATAGTAAGGACCAGACCCAGACACAACGTTTACAGTAACTGGGCCGCTAACACCGCTTGTGTTAATAGCCGAGGCGAAAGCCGTAAAAGATGCAAAGTTTGTGCCGGTAGTAGCTGCAGCAGAGTTAATGGTGTACGTACCACTCAACTGAGCCATTGCCGAACTGCCTGCCATTAGCAAACCAGCCGACATAAGAAGTCCCGTAAAACGGGTCGAAAGCCATTTTGTGAAATTGTAATGCTTTTTCATTAATAAAACTTAAAATTAATACCTACTATTGATGAGTTGAATACTACATCAATCCGTCAAATGTGCAATGAGTTCTGTCATTTTCCAAACGTTTTTTTCAAAAAAGATTTATTTTTTTTTCATCCAAAATCAATCATAACTAAATGAAAATAAATAAGTTAAAAAATAACTACTGCCACTTTAAGAAAAAAATGACAATCCTATACTCAGAACTCCCATTTTTTTCTTCCCAAAACACACTAAAACATGATTAAAAAAATTCAATTTTTGCTTTTGGCATTGTTAAAAGATTATTGAAACCAAAACATCTTTAAACTCCCGATAAAACAAAAAAGATATTCTGTTGAAACATTCGTTGTCAATTCAAGTGTTAAATCCACTTCTGAAACTCTAGTTTTTTTTTGAAATAAAGCAATACCCACACCTACCAATAGAAAAACTAATTGGTATCTTCGCGGCCTCAAATGGACAGAAGAGTTAGAGTAAGATTTGCCCCAAGCCCCACGGGGCCGTTGCATATCGGCGGAGTGCGTACTGCACTATATAATTATTTATTTGCCAAAAAACATGGCGGTGATTTTTTGCTTCGTATAGAAGATACCGACCAAACGCGTTTTGTTCCGGGTGCGGAAGATTATATCAACGAATCACTTGAATGGCTTGGTATTGCTCCAAATGAGGGAGTGAGACAAGGAGGTTCACATGCACCCTATCGTCAAAGCGAACGCATGAGCATATACCGACAATATGCAGACCAACTGGTAGCCAATGGCCATGCCTATTATGCCTTTGATACACCCGAAGAATTGGATGAAATGCGTAAAAAAATGGAGGCAGCACGCATGTCGGCCAAATATGATGCCACCTCACGCATGAGCATGAAAAATTCGCTTACGCTGAGCGAAGACGAGGTTAAAAAGCGTTTAGACAATAACGATGCTTATGTCATCCGAATCAAACTTCCACGCAAAGAAGAAGTTCGTTTTCACGACTCTGTTCGGGGTTGGGTAGTGGTAAACACCACACAAATGGATGACAAAGTTTTGCTTAAAGGCGATGGCCTGCCAACCTATCATTTGGCCAATGTGGTTGATGACCATTTAATGGAAATTACCCACGTGATAAGAGGGGAAGAATGGTTGCCCTCTGCCCCGTTGCACGTGATGTTGTACCGCTATTTGGGGTGGGAAGAAACCATGCCTACTTTTGCCCACCTGTCTCTATTACTTAAGCCAGATGGACAAGGCAAATTGAGCAAAAGAGATGGAGATAGACTGGGTTTCCCTGTTTTTCCGTTGCAGTGGACCGACCCTAAAACCAATGAAATTAGCTCGGGATACAGAGAAACGGGTTATTTGCCCGATGCGGTTATTAATATGTTGGCCTTATTGGGCTGGCACCCTAGCGACAATCAGGAAATCTTTAATTTGAACGAACTTATTGAAGCATTTTCGTTAGAAAAAGTATCGAAAAGTGGTGCCAAGTTTGATGCCACCAAAGCTCGCTGGTTTAATAATCGATATCTTCAAAACATGGATAATAAAGAGATAGTCAACCTCATAAAGCCCCATTTTTCGGCCAATGGGTGGGATATTTCTAATGAAGATTATCTAGTAGCCATTGTTGGGTTGCTCAAAGAAAAAGTGGATTTTGCCCAAGATATTGTTCCGCTTAGCCAATACTTTTTTGAAAATCCAAAAGAATACGACACCGCGGTTGTGGCCAAAAAATGGAAGGATCATGTGCCTGCATTAATGGCTAAATTGGCTGACCATTTCCAGAATCTGACCAACTTTTCTTCTTCTTTTGTTGAAGATAGTTTTAAACAATTTGCAGAAACAAACGGTGTTTCTCCTGGCAGTTTGATGCAGCCTTTAAGGCTTGCAGTAAGTGGAATGGCTGGAGGCCCGCCAATATTCGAAATGCTTCAACTGCTTGGTAAAGAAAAAGTTGTATCTCGAATTAATCTTGCGGTTGACACGCTGAAGTAATTTCGTAGATACAATTTTGGACACCTCCCACCGAGTGTTTATTTCTAAATAATTTACTCCTCTTTGATTCCTTTTAGCTTTGTGCTATGAATCGCATTTTGGTCAAATACAAATACCTCATTATCCTTACCGTGTTTGTGTTATGGATTTCTTTTTTTGATGAGCACAACTTGGTTCATCAATACAAATTGGGTAAAGAAATAAAAATTCTAAACGAAGAAAAGGAATTTTATAAAGCTGATATTGAGGCTTTTAAAATAAAAAAGAAACAACTTGAATCTGACTTAGAATCGCTCGAAGCCTTTGCACGTGAAGAATATTTGATGAAAAAACCGGACGAAGATTTATATCTGCTCGATGAGAAATAAATGGTCTTTTTAGAACCAAACAACTTCAAGTTTTAGCTTATTCCGCTTACCTCAGCTTCTCGGTGTATTTTCTTAATCATGCCTTGCAAAGCCTTTCCGGGACCAACTTCTACAAAATCCGTTGCACCATCTGACACCATGTTTTGAACGCTTTGCGTCCATTTTACCGGTGCTGTCAGTTGGGCAATCAGATTTGCTTTTATGGTTTCCGGATTGGTTTCGGCTACCGTTGAAACATTTTGATAAATTGGGCAAACCGGTGTATTAAAAGCGGCTTCATTAATGGCAGCAGCCAATTCCTCACGAGCCGGCTCCATTAACGGTGAATGAAATGCACCACCAACGGGTAAAGGTAAAGCCCTCTTTGCTCCTTTTTCTAAAAGCATTTCGCAGGCAATACGCACACCTTCGTTTGAACCTGAAATGACCAACTGCCCCGGGCAATTGTAGTTTGCGGCTACAATCACTTCATTATTTATTTGGCTGCACACTTGCTCAATTACTTCATCATCCAAACCTAAAACGGCAGCCATTGTTGACGGATTCAGCTCACAAGCCCTTTGCATGGCCATAGCCCGAATACTGACCAATTTTAAACCGTCTTCAAAACTCAAAACACCCGCTGCAACAAGGGCTGATATTTCTCCTAACGAATGCCCTGCCACCATATCAGGCTTAAAATCAGGCTTTGTTTTGGCCAAAATGACCGAATGAAGAAAAACGGCAGGTTGCGTTATTTTTGTCTGTTTCAAATCTTCATCGCTGCCATTAAACATAACATCCGTAATTTGAAAACCTAAAATTTCGTTTGCTTTGTCAAACAACTTTTTTGCTTCCGCATTTTCATATAGGTCTTTGCCCATTCCTGAAAATTGTGCCCCTTGTCCGGGAAAAACATAAGCCTTTTTCATTCCTTCTACTGATAAAATTGTACAACTATTTGATAGGTTTCGTCTTCCATCATGGCATTTTTTTTATTTCCGACAATGGTATATCCCACGTTTTTTGTGTAGCTCAACTTTTGATTGGATTTCGAAATTTTACCTTCATCATTCAAATCCACCTCATATCTTACCAACTGCCCCGTCTGCAACGATTTGTATAACTCTATATTTTTTATCCGTTGTTTTTTGTTTACGGCTACCAACCGAAAACATCTCATACCATCATCATCCATAGAGTCGAGCAGTTCAAAATCACTTTTCCAAACTAAGGGCTTAATGTGTATTGCAGAAAAAAGAGCCAACTCTTTATCCCAATCAAAATCTTCTATTTTTATGGAATCTTGCTTGGTGTAAGTTTGCCACCTTACCCGCTTCAAAACCCATGTTTTATGCTGCATGACAGCTTCTTTTTCTTTGCTTAAAAATTCCGGAAAATCAACCAATTCCAACGAATTTGGTTGCGTATTTGTTGACCTTCCGCAACTTACCAACACAACTAAAATCAATATGTAGGTACTGTTTTTCAATGCGTCAAAATTAATATCAAAAGCCTTATTTCAAACGTTCGAGTCCGTTTTTGGCTTTCAACTCAATACTTTTTTTGTATTCCTTGTTGGCAGAAAAGGTGGTTGCCTTTTTGTAATAAGCTATTGCCTCGTTCTTATTCTTTTGTCGCTCATAAATTTCGGCTAAATATATACAGGCATACGAGGCATAATAGTTGCTCAATTTCTCCCCGGCTTGTATCGTTGCTTTATAATATTCTATAGCAGGAGGGTCATAGTGCAATGCATCGTAAATTCTGGCTTTGCGGTAGGCGTATTCTGTTTTTAGCTCTATGGTTGCAAAATTTTCCGACTTATATCCATTCAATCCTTCCAATGCTTTTTGGTAATATCCACCATCAAAAAGCAATCGGCTTTTCAATAATACAGCGTTTGGTTTCACGCTACTTTCTGCTTCCTTTTGAGCCTGCTCGTCTTCTTCTAAGTTGGTATTTCCGTTGCCCGAAAGTTTTAAAATATACTCGTTGTATTGATCCGTTTTGCCATTTATTAATGCATGCCAAGCCAACTTTTGATAGCAACTTTTGATGTAATTTTTTCCGGTATTTTCCTTAATAAATGTTTTAAGCACTACATCTGCATCTTTGTCCAATCGTTGCAATTTGGCCTTGCCATGAACGAAATGAATGTATGAAATCTTCTGAAAATCAGAACCTTTTGGAAACTGTTCGGCAATTCGGATAACCTCTTCGTTTTTTTTGCATTTCTCTGCAAAATGTATTCTTGCAAATGCTTTTAAAGGATTATTTGCGAAGTTTTTTGTGTAAGAATCAACTATTTCCCAGCATTTGGTGGCATCATTTTTTAGGTATAAATATATGGAAGCCAAATAGAAATTTGCCTCTTCCTGCATCAATTTAAACTCGGGTTTTAAAGATGGTGCATTTCTAAACTTGTTGATGAGACTGATGCCCTCATCCATGCCTCCGCTATAACCCAACACGTTTACCAATTTTCGATACGTTTCGGGCAGACTGCCCAATCCCGAAGAAATAATGCCTTTAGTTTTGTTGGCCGCCACAAAGTTTGGATATTTTTTCAAAACGTCATTGGCAAAGTTGTAGGCATGCCTTATATCATTTCCGGCAGATAGTGAATTGCCCTTTTTGCCATTTGCCACAGATGAATAGAAATAAATCTCTGCTTTCAAAAAATCTCGATAACCTGATAGCTCGTCACAATCGGCCAACAAGTCGAGAGCTTTCTTTTTGTTTGACTCCATCATGCTAAAATCTCCGCTCGATTCGGTGGCCAAGTATTTTAGCACGCTTACCATTGTTTTTAAATAAGCTGCGGCCGCATTACTGGGATTAATTTGCTCTTCAATATTGAGCGTTGTGTTGGCACTGGTTAATTTGAAAGCATAGATTTCTTGCTGAGCATTCAAACATTTTTGATTAAAAACAATTGAATTTTTGGCAAAACCCTTCCCAAAAAAAATCAGAAAGGTTAGGGCTACTGAAAACCTAAAACCGATATATGTAATTCCACTTTTCACATGGGTGGAAAATGAATCAAGAATGATGCCGACTTTTTAATCAGCTTTTCTTCTTCTTCTTGATTTTGGTTTTTCTTCCGCTGCTTCCTCAACAATGCCTGCCAAGTCAGAGTCAACGTTAATTCTTCCGCAATGTTCGCAAATAACTATTTTCTTGCGTTGACGAATGTCTGATTGCAATTGTGGTGGAATTTTGGCAAAACACCCACCGCAAGAACCTCTCAAAACTGGTGCTACAGCTAAACCATTGAATACATTTTTTCTGATTCGATCGTAGGCCTTGAACAATTTTTCATCCATTGTTCCCACCGTTTTTTCGCGAGATTGGCCAACCTTCGATTCTTCTTTTTCAGTCTCTCCGGTTATCTCTTCAAGCTCTTTTTTCTTGTTGTCCAAATCAATATTTCGGCCATCAAGCTCGTGCTTAACCTCCTCAATCAATTCTTTCTTGCTCACAATGCTGTTTTGCAATTCGCCGATTTTTTTCTCGGCAGCCAACACCTCTAAACCTTGAATTTCGATTTCCTTTGTCAAGGCATCATATTCTCGATTATTTTTAACGCTGTTTAGCTGTTCGTTATATTTTTTCTCAAGCTGTTTTGCTTGACTGATTCGCTCTTTGTTTCCGCTTATTGCCGACTCAAACTGCTCGATTTCATGTTCAAAATTTACGAGTCTAGTTTTTAAACCAGCAATGTCATCCTCCAAATCTGCAACCTCCATGGGCAATTCTCCTCGAACTGCACGCAGGTTGTCCATTTGCTTATCAATAGACTGAAGGTTCCATAAACTGCGAAGTTTTTCTTCTACTGTTGCCATTTATTATTTCTTAATAAAAGTATTTTATCGGGTTTGTGACCGTTTTTGAAAAAATGACTGCAAAATTAGAATTTTTTTCCAATAAAATTTCTCCTAAAAGTTCTATTGTAAATTGCTCGCTTTCATAATGGCCTACATCACATATCATCAGCTTATTTTCTCCGTCAAAAAACTCATGATATTTTACATCCCCTGTCACATAGGCATCTGCACCTGAGGCCATCGCCGCACCTATTAAAAAACTTCCCGAACCGCCGCACACCGCTACTTTTTGAATGTAATTTTTATCGGTTGATGTAAACTTTATTACCTCTGCTCTCAAATTTTGCTTGAGATGTTTTAAAAAATGTTGAACCTCTATGGGTTCAGAAAGTTCTCCAACAATGCCCGCTCCCACAGCGTTCCATTCGTTTTGAAGAGCCACCAAGTCGTAGGCTACCTCCTCATAGCTGTGAGCCTTTTGCATAGCTTTTACCACATTTTTTGCGGCATACGCCGGAAGCACCACTTCTACTTTTGTCTCTTTTTCATAGTGCCTCTCCCCTACTGTGCCAATGCTTGGATTGCTTCCGCTGCCGGCTCTAAAACTTCCGATTCCTTCTGTTTTAAAACTGCATTCATCGTAATTGCCAATATGCCCGGCACCTGCATCAAACATGGCATTCATTACCTTTTCGGCCTCTTTTTGAGGCACAAAAACACTTAGTTTGAGCAAATCTCCTTTTCGTTTTTGTAAAATTTGCACATTCGTCAATCCAATTTTTTGAGCAATTTTTTGATTTACTCCACTGTGCAAGACATTGTCCAAATTGGTGTGAATGGCGTATATGGCTATGTCGTTTTTAATAGCCTTGATAACAGTTCGTTCCACATAATTTTTTCCGTTCAATTGCTTCAAACCCTTAAAAACGATGGGATGATGAGCCACTATCAAATTGCAATTTTGGGCCATTGCCTCACTAACAATGTCTTCTGTTGCATCAAGCGAGACCAACACTCCTGTAACTATTGTTGATTTGCTCCCAACTATTAATCCGGCATTGTCATAGCTCTCCTGCAATGTTGGCGGAGCAATTTTTTCTAATATTTCGATAACCTCAGAAATCAGCATGTGGCGAAATTAAAGAACTCCCCAAAATTTGCCACCTTTGCACCATGAATTTGTTGAGATACCTTTTGTGGCCGTTAGCCTTTTTATACGGAAGTGTCATGCAAATTCGCAATTTTCTTTTTGCACGAAAAATTCTAAAATCGGTAGAATTTGAGATACCTATTATCAGCGTTGGCAATTTGGCCGTGGGTGGCTCGGGCAAAACACCGATGGTAAAAACACTTATAGGAATGTTGCAAAACGACTATAAAATTGGGATTTTGAGCCGGGGGTATGGTAGAAAAACAAAAGGTTTCTTGAATGTTGCCGAAGGTGGTTTGGCAGAGCAATTTGGAGATGAGCCACTCGAAATAAAAAATGCCTATCCATCTGTTGAAGTGGCCGTTTGCGAAAATCGCGTTTTGGGCATTTCGGAGCTCATCGGTTCTTCTCCCACACTCAACCTCATTATTTTAGACGATGCATTTCAGCACCGGTATGTTAAACCCAAAATATCTCTACTTTTATCAAAAGCCAACAAACCATTTTATAAAGACTTGGTGATGCCGGCAGGCCGATTGCGAGAGTTTTGGTTCAATTATAAACGTGCCGATGCCATCATTTTTACTGATTTTAACGGCCAAAAATTGGCTGGTTTTAACATTCCAGTTTTTCACTCAACGTTAGTTTATGATGAATTGAAACCTGTTTATGGCCAAAGTGAATTGCCAACTAAATGCCTCGCCGTGAGTGCATTGGCCAATGCTCAATCATTTGAATATGAGGTAAAAAAACATGTTGATACAGTTAAAACCATTTCGTTTAAAGATCATTTCAACTATTACCCATCCACCGTAAAAAGACTCGAAAAAATGGCCTCAGAATTTGATAAAAACATCGTTACCACGGCCAAAGATTGGGTGAAATTGAAACCACTGATTGATAAAATAAATCCTGATTTTAGCGTTTTTATTTTGCCTGTAAAATCTGAGATATTGGAAAAAGAAACTTTTCGAAATTGGTTAATAGCATCACTAAAAAATTGAAAGTCAGAGCTAAAAAACATCTTGGTCAGCATTTTTTAAAGGACGAAAATATTGCCGCCAAAACGGCCAATTTGGTTGACAATTATCCCTTAAAAAATTGGTTGGAAATTGGCCCTGGCATGGGCGTTCTCACCCAATTCTTAATTAAAAAAGATATTGCATTAAAGGCTGTCGAAATTGATACGGAATCGGTGGTTTATTTATCCGAAAACATGCCTCAATTAACCGTTTTGGAAACCGATTTTTTAAAAACGGATATTTCCGATTTGTTTCCTGCGGATTTTGGTGTAATCGGTAATTTTCCGTACAACATATCTTCTCAGATTTTATTCAAAATTCTTGAAAATAGAGACAAAATTCCAGCCTTTGCGGGCATGTTTCAACTCGAAGTTGGCCAACGTGTGGCATCAAAACCGCACAGCAAAGCGTATGGTATTCTATCTGTTTTGGTACAGGCTTTTTATGAAGTTAAACTCGAATTTCAAATTCCTCCCTCTGTTTTCAGTCCGCCACCCAAAGTGCAATCGGTGGTCATTTCAGGTAAAAAAATAAACCAGTCGATAAACTGCAACTCCGAATTATTTTTTGACGTGGTGAAAACGGCGTTTCAGCAACGCAGAAAAACGTTGTCGAATGCTTTAAAAAAATTTAACCTACCCAAAGAACGGGTTTCAGAAAATGAATTGTTTAAATTGCGGGCTGAAAATTTATCGGTTCAGGATTTTGATAAACTCACTGATTTCATTGAGAAAAATCGGGTATGAGCAATGGAAAATTTCCAACTAAATAAAGAGTTTGTTGATGAGTTTTTGATTCATATCGAATCAAGAAATGAGGAGGAATTGTATGCCACTTTGGAGATGCTTTACCCCGCAGATATTGCCGAACTTTTTGACGAATTAAACCTTGAACAGGCGGTTTACATCACCTCCCTACTTCCATCGAGCAAAAAGGTGGATATGCTTGCCGAATTAGAACCCGATGTACGAAAACGCTTTTATGAAGGATACACCAAAGAGCAAATAGCTTTAGAGTTTATTCAATATATGGAAACCGACGATGCGGTGGATATATTAAGCGATTGGTCGTCAGAACAAGCCTCGGAAATAATTTCGTTGCTTCCCGACAAGTCGCACTCAATGTTTTTAACCACGCTGCTTAGGTATCCTGATGATACCGCCGGTGGCCTGATGGCCGGGGAGCTTATTAAGGTAAACATTGACTGGACAGTGGCTCAATGCACCGAAGAAATCAGAAAACAGGCCGAAGAGGTGACTCGGGTTTATACGGTTTATGTGGTGGACGACAATGATATTTTGTTGGGTTGGGCATCGCTGAAAAAGATACTTTTATCGAGAGCTAATGCCAAAATATCCCAAATTTTTGACAGCAATGTGCTTTATGGCAATGTTTATACACCTGCCGAAGAAATTGCGAACACCATGAATAAATACGACTTGGTGGCATTGCCCATTGTTGACCCTCTAAAACGACTGGTAGGCCGCGTAACTATTGATGATGCCGTAGATTATATCAAAGAAGAGGCCGACAAAGATTATCAAATGCTTTCTGGTATTTCTCAATCGGTAGAGGTAAACGACCGCGTATGGATATTGTCAAAAGCCAGACTGCCGTGGTTGGTAGTGGGTTTATTTGGGGGCATTCTCAGTTCGTTGGTTATCGGCAATTTTGAAGGAAATTTGTTAGAAAATGTACAATTAGCCTTGTTTATGCCACTCATAATGGCCATGGGAGGCAATGTTGGTGTGCAATCTTCATCCATTATTGTGCAAGGTTTGGCCAATAACACGATTAC
This sequence comes from Flavobacteriales bacterium, assembly GCA_020635395.1. NCBI lineage: Bacteria > Pseudomonadati > Bacteroidota > Flavobacteriia > Flavobacteriales > Flavobacteriales bacterium. The sequence continues at coordinate 129,815 of JACJZV010000001.1, read as the reverse complement.
CAGCAATGATGTTTGGGGAAAGATAAGCAAAGAGTTGATGGTGGCCCTAATCAACGGTTTGGTTTGCTCGGCTTTGCTTATGGGATATGGTTTTATCAGCGGCAATTCGCAAGAAATTATGACCACCGTTAGCATCGCTTTAATGTCTGTCATTCTTTTTGCATCCGTCATCGGCACTATTGTACCACTTGTTTTGGATAGATTTGATATAGATCCGGCGTTGGCCACGGGGCCTTTTATTACCACAAGTAATGATTTGCTGGGCTTGTTTTTATATTTTACCATTGGCAAACTTCTATTATAAATGATTCATTCCATGAATGTTGCAGAAGTTTGTAATCAAATTATCGGAGGTGATATTGTGGCACTTTCCAAAGCCATAACTCTAACAGAAAGCACCAAACCCGAACACCAACAAACTGCGTTGGAAATATTAGATTATTGCCAACCCCACAGCGGAAAATCCATAAGAATTGCGATAACCGGAGTTCCGGGTGTGGGCAAAAGCACCTTTATCAATCAATTTGGCAATTTGCTTATTGAAGAGTATGGTAAAAAAGTGGCCGTTTTGGCAATAGACCCAAGCAGCAGAAACTCACACGGAAGTATTTTGGGAGACAAAACCCGGATGACTGAACTTTCTGCCCAAAAAAATGCCTTTATACGCCCATCGGCCAATGGTGAAACGCTAGGTGGGGTTGCATCCAAAACACAGGATGCCATTGTAATTTGTGAAGCGGCTGGTTTTGATGTTCTATTGGTAGAAACGGTGGGTGTTGGCCAAAGTGAAACAATGGTTCACAACATGGTCGATTTCTTTTTGTTGCTGCTTTTGCCGGGTGCCGGCGATGATTTGCAGGGTATAAAAAGAGGTATTGTAGAAATGGCCGATTTGATTGCCATAAATAAAAGCGAAGAAAACCAAATTTTGGCTGCCGAAGCCCTAAAACATTACCAAAATGCCCTCATGTTTATGCCTCAACATCGGCAAAATTATCAACCAAAAGTGTTGTTGACGGATGCTATTTCGGGTAAAAATTTGGAAACCATCTGGGATGAAATTCAGCAATATGTAATGCTGGCAACCGAAAATGGCACGTTCCAAAAAAACCGACAAAAACAAGCCGTAGCCCAGTTTAAAATGCAACTTGGAGAGGTTTTTAACATGATTTTATTTCAAAACGAAAAAGTGAAAATAAAATACAACCAACTATCTAACAGCGTTTTAGAGGGTAAAATATCCCCAAAAACGGCCGCGGTGCAGCTCGTAAAAAGTATGTTGGTTGGGTAGTCGTTAAGACACCCAATCGACAAGATTTCGCTGATTTATGAGTTCGAAACCTGCCTCGGGGTAAGCCTTTTTCCATTGGGGAGGTATTTTTATTGTTTCCTGTTTCCATTTTAATTCATATCCAAATAACCCACCATTTCTCTCCTCTACCCAGTCTATTTCCTGTTGGTCGTAAGTTCGCCAAAAAAAATTGCTGGATGAAATTTTGTTGTATTCCAAATACTTGATTCGTTCAGCGATGGCATAGTTTTCCCAAAGTTGGCCAACGTCATTTCGCAATTCGGGCATATTAAAATTGGTTATAACCGCATTTCTAATTCCATTATCGAGAAAATACCACCGAGAGCTTTTTGTTATTTCTTTTCTCAAATTTCTACTAAAACCTTCCACTTTGTGTAGGATAAACACTTTACTCAATAAATCTAGGTACTTTTCAACAGTGTTTTTGCTTATACCCAATTGATTTCCAAGTTCTTGTAAGGAAACCTCCCCCCCAATTTGAAAAGCAATCATTCGAAGCAAATTGTATATCTTCTGAGCGTTTTTTATGTTTTCATAAACAAGGATATCTTTGAGCAAATACGAACTTACCAACTCCTTCAAGTAATCAATTTTATCCGACTGATTAGGCAAATGCAACAGCTCGGGGTAATTACCAAACACCAATCGTTCCCTTAATTTATCAGGTTTTACGATGCTGTTTTCAATTTGGTTATACTCACTTTCTGCAAGTCCGTATAGATTAAATGTATATTTTCTTCCGGTCAGCGGTTCGCCTGCATCGTTGGCCACATCCAGCACCGATGAGCCTGAAATGATGATTTTTAGACCTTCTATTTCATCCACCATCAGCTTTAATTTTTGGCCAATTTCCGGTATTTTTTGAGCTTCGTCTATTAGCAAAACTTTGTGGTTTCCAATAAGTTGCGTATAGTTTTCGATGCTTCGCACCTCAAGCAAATGATGCACAGTTATGTCCTCTCCGTTTAAAGAAAGTATCGGCTCATTAATCTGTTTTAACACCTCTTTTAGTAGCACTGTTTTACCCACTCTTCTGGCACCAAACAATACCACAACTTTGTTGGGTTGTAGCTTGTTCATAATGTTTTCTACTATTTTTCTATGCAAGTATTCCATAATGCCGTCACAAATTTGACGCAATTTATATAAATTTAATCAAATTGCAACCCTAATTAATATTAATTAAAAAATATTTGTGACGCAATTAATACTAATTTGGTCAATTGTATGACTTAATTTTGTTTTTGTTAGAAATTATTATTAGCAATATTCTTTAGAAATGCTTTGGCAAACGCCTCTTTTACGGCTTTCATTTCGATTGCTCGATGCAATTCCTTTTGCATGGAGGTAACACCTTTATCAGCAATGCCGCATGGAATCATGTGATTAAAATAACTCAAATCCGTGTTTACGTTTAATGCAAAACCATGCATGGTAATTCCTCGACTTACTTTTATACCTATTGCGGCAATTTTTCTTGGCAATCCTTCTGTAAGCCAAATACCTGTCAAGCCCTCCATTCTTTCGGTTTTTATATTAAATTTTAAAAGTGTTTCAATGATAGATTCTTCCAATACATCCACATATTTCTTCACTCCCATTCCCAATTGATGCAGGTTTAGAATTGGATAGCCCACCAACTGCCCGGGTCCGTGATAGGTAATGTCTCCTCCCCGCTCTATTTCAAATTTTTGAGCTCCAATTTGATTTAAAAAAGAATCGTTAATCAACAAGTTATTACGATTGGCACTTTTACCAAAAGTATAAACATGGTTGTGTTCGCAGAGCAAAACAGTATTCGAACTTTCATCGTTCTGAAGAGCTATCACCATTTCCTTTTGCTTATCCCAAGCCGTTTGATAATCAATCAAACCAAGGTCTTCAACTTTTATTTCCCTTGTCTTACTTTCCATTTTACAAAAACACTCAACATGAGTAATACAAAAAGATACTGTGCTATTTTTCCGATATAATCGCCTGATTTTGAATAAAATGTAGTTTTGGTTCGCTCTGGAATATATTCCGTTATGATACCTTCTTGCCACCATCCAAGTTCCTGGTGCACGTTTCCCGCATCGTCAATAACACAGCTTATACCTGTGTTTGCACTCCGCACCACCCAACGCCGTTGCTCAATGGCTCGCAATCGAGCATAATGCTTATGTTGTTTGTGTCCTGCCGTATTTTTCCACCATCCGTCGTTGGTTATCACGGCTAACATATCGGCCTGTTGATTGGTAAAATCGCTCACATATTCGCCATAAATTGACTCATAACAGATTAATGGTGCCACCGAAACATCTTCTACATTAAAACAAACGGCACTGCTGTCTCTGCCTAAATTTCCGGCCTCGCCACCCAAATCAAGATGCAAGAGTTTATCAAAAAAAGCAAAGAATTTTGGAAACGGAAAAGCCTCTACCCCCGGCACCAGCTTTGATTTGTGGTATATTTTCTGAACACCGTTTTTGTCAATCAACAACGCAGTGTTGTATGATGTATAATATTGGCCGTTGTATGGATTGATTCGGGTAAACTGACTTGGCTGCTCTGTTTTAGGTAAATATTTCATGGTAGATGCACCAATGAGCATTTTTACATCGGGGTTTGGGTAATTTTTTAGATACGATTTTATTCGACGAATGGCAAAATAATTTTCTAATTCCTCTTCGTCAATCAAATTGGCCAAAGCGGTTTCAGGCAGCACAATTAGGTTGATATGCTCATCTCGTTGTTGGTCGCACAACATAAAAAACTTCTCCAATTGCCCCTCCACACCACCATCGGCAAACTTTTCATTGTACGGGTCAATGTTGGGTTGAATGATTAAAACTTTTTTGCCTTGGTTTCCTTTATGCGGAAGAATTTCGACAAACCAAATCACGATTGATAAAAATATTGGAAAAACAAGTAAAGCTACAGTTATCCAAACATGCCGTTTTCTGTAATTTTTACCGATGTAAAACAAAAAACTATTTACGGCTAAAATCCATAATGAGCCGCCCAAAACTCCTGTATATTCATACCACTGCACCAAATTGGGTGTGGTGGCAAAGGCATTTCCGAGTGTGAGCCACGGGTAGCTAAGTTGCCATCGAAAATGAAAATACTCGAAGCTCAGCCATGCCAAAATAAAGCCAAATAACGCTCGGCCAAGCCCCACGTTTCTTTTCAAAATTCGATAAGCCAAAAAGGGCAAGGTCATCAAAGCCGTGTTGGCAATTAGCATAAAAACTGCTCCACCGGGTGATGCATACCATACCCACCAAGTGGTAATAAAATTGAAAAGAAATAATCCCAGATAAAGGTATCCAAAGAAATATTTTCCGCTTTTTGGGGTAGTAAAAAAGTCTTCTAAAATAAAAAATGGAACGAAGCCCAAAAACAGCAAAAAAGGCAAACTATTTGGTGGCCAAGCTAAACCCAACATTGCTCCGCCGAGCAACGGAATGAGTAGATATTTGAAACGTTGGCTCATTATTTTCCAGAAACACAAATTACAAATTCCCCTTTTATTGTGGCTACTTCTAATTGGGCAATTACCTCATTTACCGTGCCTCTATAGTGCGTTTCAAACATTTTGCTAATTTCTTTACTCACACAAATTTGTCTTTCTTCTCCAAAATATTCTTTAAACTGATAAAGTGTTTTTAGCAATCGGTGTGGACTTTCATAAAAAACGATGGTTCGGATTTCTTCCTGCAAATTTTGCAACCTCGTTTGTCGGCCCTTTTTATGGGGCAAAAATCCTTCAAAAACAAAGCGTTCGCATGGCAAACCGCTCACTACCAATGCCGGGACAAAGGCTGTTGCACCTGGCAAACATTCTACTTTAAAATTATTTTTAACAGCTTCTCTAACCAACAAAAATCCTGGGTCGCTAATGCCCGGCGTGCCGGCATCGCTGCAAAAGGCAATCTTTTTGCCTTCATTCATTTTGAAAATAACTGCCGCTACCCGTTGGTGTTCATTGTTTTGATGAAAAGATTCGATGGCATTGCTAATCTCAAAATGGGTCAAAAGCTTTTTGGTTTCGCGGGTATCTTCGGCCAATATCAAATCAACCGATTTTAACACTTCGATTGCCCGAAAGGTAATATCTGATAAATTGCCGATAGGCGTTGGAACCAAATAAAGTGATGTTTCTTTTGACACGCAGCAAAGGTAATCAGTTTTGAAAATAGGCATAAAAAAAGGCCATCTTTCGATGGCCCTGTATTTTATGAAATGTATTTAAAATTATTGAACAGTTACAGGAACAGTAATACCTGTAATAATATTTTGTTGTCCTTTGGCAACAAAAATCGTAACCTCTAAATCAGCAGGAACTACTTCGCCACCACCTGGAGGAACTGTTGCACCATTGTAATCACCGGGAACGTCATATTTGTATGTTACCGAATATTTTGAACCTTCAGTTGTTTTTTCCGAAGGAACCAACTCGCCCCAAGGTCCGGTCAAGTAATCTCTCATTGTATGATTCATAACATAATCATTATGAATGTAAGGAGATGGTAAACTGTAATCAGCGTGTGTTGTTTTCATGTTGTTTTGACAAAGTGCAACATTCAATCTGTTTTCGTTGGCACTTTGATCTCCAGTGTAGTACATATCAATTTTTACTGCCAATTCTTTAGTTGTAGAATTGTAAGTTGCTTTTGCACCCAAGTTTACCGGAGAAGCTTCAGCCATTATTTCTGCGGCTGCCGTAGCCCACTGACCTCTACTCATTGCCGTACCGCCACCTTGATTGTAAGAGGCGAAATATTGACGATTTACAGTACCTGCTGGGTATCCTGTCAGTTTTGTTTGGGCACGAATGTCATTGCCATAACTGTTGGTGTAATTTCCCCAACCAGCTTGAGGGTCGGCATAACTTCCTGTGTGAACAGCAACTACCGAAACTCTGCCTGGATTTGCAGCCAACAAATCTGCTGCTCTTTGATGTCCGTCAGGACAATACCCACATCGCACACCAGTCATGTCTTCCAAAACAACATTACGATTTTGTTTTTCAGTTGACGCTAAAAATTCTTCCTGAGTTGGAGTTGTGTCTGTACCGTTATCCTCCTTACAGCCAAACAGCATTGTGCCAAATAAGGCACTTAGTAAAATTAACTTTTTCATATTCTATCTATACAATATTTTTTGAAATAAAGCACGAATATAGTGTTATATCTCAAATTTCAAATAGTTCTATTTTTTTTAAAAGTTATCCCACAAATTCCAATACTGATTTAATCCCTAATTTCGCCCAAAAATTAAGCAATGACACAACAAGATTATATCAACAAAAACAAAGAACGCTTTTTAAACGAGCTAATGGAATGGTTGAAAATACCGAGCATTAGTGCAGATAAATCCTTTAAAAATGATGTTCGAAAAGCGGCTGAATATGTGGCCGTAAAATTAAAATTGGCCGGAGCCGATAATGTGGTTTTAGAAGAAACACCGGGCAACCCCATTGTGTATGGCGAAAAAATAATAGACCCCTCCAAACCAACTGTTTTGGTTTATGGCCATTACGATGTGCAACCGTCTGTGCCAAACGAATTGTGGCACACACCTCCATTTGAACCAACCATAAAAGACGGTAACATTTATGCCCGTGGAGCTTGCGATGATAAAGGTCAAGCCTTTATGCACGTAAAGGCTTTTGAAACGATGATGCAAACCAATTCGCTTGATTGCAATGTAAAGTTTATGTTGGAAGGAGAAGAAGAAGTTGGTTCGATAAATTTGGGAGATTATGTGCGTAGCCATGCCGAAAAACTATCTGCCGACGTAGTTTTGATTTCTGACACAGCCATGATTGCCAACGACATACCGAGTATCGACACGGGTTTGCGTGGGTTGAGCTACGTTATGGTGGAAGTAATCGGGCCAAATATCGACTTGCACAGTGGCACGTACGGAGGTGCGGTGGCCAATCCTATCAATGTGCTTTGCGATATGATAAGTAGTTTGCACGACGAAAACCGACATATTACTATTCCCGGATTTTATGACGATGTGATGGAGGTGAGTTCCTCTGACCGTGCGGAAATGGCCAAAACCCCGTTTGATTTGGAAGCCTATAAAAATGAGTTAGAAATAAATGACGTGATGGGCGAAAAAGGCTTTAGCACCATTGAACGAACCGGAATTAGGCCAACGCTTGATGTGAATGGCATTTGGGGTGGATATACAGGCGAAGGAGCAAAAACAGTATTGCCCAGCAAGGCAAATGCAAAAATTTCGATGCGGTTGGTACCCAACCAGAAATCGGGCAAAATTGCTGAATTGTTCAAAAATCATTTTGAAAGTATTGCCCCAAAATCAGTAAAAGTTAAGGTGGACATTCATCATGGAGGAGAAGCTGCAGTGACACCCACCGACAGCAAAGCCTATATTGCAGCGAGCAGAGCTATGGAACAAACTTTTGGTAAAAAACCCATTCCAACTCGCGGTGGAGGAAGCATCCCTATTGTAGCTCTTTTTGAAGAAGCTTTGGGTTTAAAAACCGTATTGATGGGCTTTGGTTTAGACAGCGATGCCATTCACTCCCCCAATGAGAAATTTGGTATTTTCAATTATTACAAAGGCATTGAAACCATCCCTTATTTCTTTAAATATTTTGCCGAATGAAGTTATTAAAATTCTTCATCATTTTTGTCATTTTTGCTTTTGTAGGTACTGCTATAGCCATGCTTTTCGTAAAAACATCGCACAAAAGTCAGTCCTCATTTTCGGTGAAAATGTCGGCCAATCAGTGTTTGGATATGTGCTTGAATCCGGAATATTTTACCCAATGGATGGATCAATTAGAAAAAACAGAAGCCATTGGTTCGGATTACAATCAACCGGCATTTGAAGCAAATTTGTACTTTTTGGATGGACGAATCCGCTCACGAGCCATTTATACGGTTGACTCTGTCATTTCAGAAAAAAAAGCCATTACCCAAACCAACTTGGCCAATAAAATAGTGATGGAAACTATTTTTAACCTGGAGCAGCATGATAGCATTACCACCGTTAATGCTGAAACAAAACTCACTCCAAAAGGTTGGTACTACAAACTTATGCTAAATGGGGCAAGCCAGGCCATCGATGAAAAAAGAAAAGCAGAAATGAAACGATTGGAAGAATTGTTAAAAAGTAAAAAGTAAATTTTTTCAGATAAAATGAAGAAACTGTACATACAAGATGTTACGCTTCGTGATGGAATGCACGCCATTCGTCATCAATACAGCAAACAACAAATCAGAGACTTGGCTATTGCATTGGATAAAGCCAATGTAGATGCCATTGAAATTGCACATGGAGACGGACTTGCAGGCGGAAGTTTTAATTATGGGTTTGGGGCACATACCGACTGGGATTGGTTGGAAGGTGTGGCCGAAAATTTGAATCATGCGGTTTTAACTACCCTGCTCATTCCGGGCATTGGCACTATTGATGATTTAAAAAAAGCGTACGATTTGGGTGTCCGCTCTGTGCGAATTGCCACACATTGCACCGAAGCCGATATTTCGAAACAACATATCGAGGCCGCCAAAAAATTAGGCATGGATGTAGGCGGGTTTTTAATGATGGCTCACATGAACGAACCAATTAAACTGGCTGAACAGGCTGTTTTGATGGAAAGCTATGGTGCTGATTGCGTGTATGTTACAGACAGTGCCGGAGCCTTATTAATGGACGAAGTGGCTGACAGAATGAAAGCCTTTAAAGATACATTGAAACCTGAAACCGAAATTGGCATTCACTGTCATCACAATCTCGGCTTGGGTGTGGCCAACACTATTGTGGCCATGCAGCACGGTGCCACTCGGCTCGATGCTTCATTGGCAGGTATGGGAGCAGGTGCGGGCAATTGCCCGTTGGAAGTGTTGATAGCTGTTTTAAACAAAATGGAGGCTATGCACAGTTCCGATTTATTTATGTTGATGGATTTGGCAGATGATGTCATCCGACCGTTGCAAACCCGACCCGTTCGGGTGGATAGAGAAACGCTGAGCCTCGGCTATGCCGGAGTTTATTCAAGTTTCTTGCTTCACAGCGAACGTGCCGCTCAAAAATACGGCCTCGATACCCGAGAAATTTTGACCGAACTTGGCAACCGAAAAATGGTTGGCGGCCAAGAAGACATGATTATTGACGTGGCTCTTGACTTGTTGAACTCATCAAATAAAAAATAAAACATGAATTTTATTGATATTGCACAAAAACTAGATACGGCGGCCATCAATTGCACGGCCATCGAGCAAATAACTATTTCTCAAAACATTACAGAAGAGGATGCTTACGAAATTCAACGTCTTTCCATGGAAGAGCGATACAAACGCGGCGATTGTTTTGTAGGATTAAAGCTGGGTTTTACCAGTTTTGCCAAAATGGAGCAAATGGGTGTGCATGATATGATTTGGGGAAGGCTTACGCAAAATATGTGGTTCAAAGACGGCGAAACTGTCTCATTATCAAAATTTATACATCCTCGTGCCGAACCCGAAATCGGTTTTTTGGTAAAGAAAGACATTGACCGAGAAATTAGCTTGGAAGAAATTCCCGAATACATTGAATCGGCATGTGCTGCCATTGAAATAATTGACTCGCGATACCAGAATTTCAAATTTTCATTGGCCGACGTTATTGCCGACAATTGCTCATCAAGCGGTTTCGTATTAGGTGAGTGGCAATCTCTCCCCAAATCTCTAAACGATTTGAAAATGAGTCTTTTATTTAATGGGGAAATAAAAGAATCGGACAGTAGCAATGCTATTTTAGATAACCCGTTGTTGTCCATTTGCAATGCCTCACGATTGGCTTCAAAATACAATCAACCTTTTCCAAAAGGCTCGATTTTATTGGCCGGAGCTGCCACACCTGCCGTTTTTATTGACCCTAACACCCTTGTTTCTGCCGAGGTGGAAGGATTGGGGATGGTGGGGGTGCGTTTTGAGTAAATTCAGGATTCCTACCTCAACCCCGCCAAATGCTTAATATTATTAGCCTCCACCAACCTTTTGTGCTTCCCTTTTATTTCAATTTTGTAGAGGCATAGGTTGCTGTGGTCGTAGTCGTCCATTCGGCTGAGGGGTGTTTCTAAAATAAGTGATAAAAAACTCCGCATTGCTCTACCATGCATACAAATCAAAACGTTTTCGTGAGATTCTTCCATAATTCTTTGCCAACCTATTTTTTGGCGATTAAACATTTCCATTGGGCTTTCGCCACCCTCTATGGGCGTGTGCAATTCACCTTTTCGCCAACTATTTACCACTTCATTGTATCGTTGTGTAAACTCATAAGTAGCCTTTTTGCCTTCATATATTCCCCAGTTTATTTCGTTCAATTCAGGCAAAACGGCATGGCTAAAACCCGCATCCACAAAAGGTTTTACACTTTGAAAGGTTCGTTTTAATTCAGAAATGTAAATCTGCTCAAAATCCACATGCTTGTACTGTTTATAGAAAGCATAGGCCTGTTGCACGCCGGTTTCGTTCAAATCACTGTCAATGCCGCTACCCTGAATAATTCCTTGCTTATTGTAGTCGGTTTGACCATGTCTGATAAGATAAATCGTTTTATTTGTAGTCAATATTCTGCGAAATGTTCGACCACAAAAATATTAAAATTGAAGAGCTACAACATTTTTTGAGCAACACCCTATCTGAGGCTTTGGGTATGGAAGTGGTGGAAATTGGGTCTGATTTTTTGACCATAAAAATGCCCGTTGACCGCAGAACCGTGCAGCCTTACGGACTTTTAAATGGCGGTGCCAGCATGGCCTTGGCCGAAACGGTGGCCAGTTTTGCCGGAAATATTTATTTACAAAATCAAAACAAAATTTGTGTTGGACTTGAAATAAACGGTAATCATCTCCGGTCTGTTCGCTCCGGTTGGGTTTTTGGCAAAGCTACCGCCATTCATTTGGGCAAAAGCACTCAGGTTTGGAACATCGACATAACCGATGAGAGTGGAGAAATGGTTTGCAAATCAAGATTTACTGCGGCTGTAATTGACAAAAAATGACAAATGATTTAGCCATTTTTTCTTCTGAAATTTTCCAAGGCAAGAGTTTCTTCTGTTTAAAAAGGCCAGATTCCACAAAAATTGAAGTTTATATTTTGGGTGAAAAAACTGTGGTTGACGACTCTCCTTATTTTGCGTTTTGCCCCTTTAATGGACGACAAATCAATAAATTATCTATAACGTATTCGATAGAAATTGACTCGGATGCTATTATGAAATTTTCTCTACTTAACACGCTTTTATCGGAAATAGAAATAACCGAAACTACGAGTCAAAGCCAGTATGAGTCCATTGTCGAAAAAGCAATAAATGAGTGTAAATCAAACAAAATTGAAAAAGTGGTGGTTGGCGGCCTTCGCAATATTTCTATTTCAGAAATCGATGTTTTTGATTGGTATCGGGCTTGTGTACTCATACCAAATTCGTATTGTTATTTGCTGAAAATAAGAAATGAAGTCTGGCTTGGGGCAAGCCCCGAGCTTCTTTTTCGACTTCAAAATCGCCATTTTGAAACTATGGCTTTGGCCGGAACCCGATTTGAAACGCAAACCTCGTGGGGTCAAAAAGAAATTGATGAGCATCAAATTGTGGGTGAATATATTGCAGATTTACTCCATCAAAACGGTTTTAAAAAAATAGCCCAACATCAAGCGGTAAACAAAAATTTGGGAACCATTCAACACCTTTGCACCCACATTTCTGCCGAATGGCCTGTTAATTTGCACAGTGATGATTTGGTGGAAAAAATGCACCCAACACCGGCCTTGGCGGGTTTCCCAAAAGAAAAGTCAATTGCTTTTATTGGCGAAAATGAATTGTTTGACCGTGAACTTTTCGGTGGTTATTTGGGCATTGTAAATACCCATAAATCCGAATTTTTCGTCAATATCCGCTGTATGAAAATTGGTAGAAATGTCCTAAACCTGTATGCCGGAGCCGGTATAAACAAAGACTCAAACCCCACTGCCGAGTGGGAAGAAATAAACCGAAAAATGGAAGTAATGGGAAATTTGATTGCCACTAACCCTCAAAATTAAAACCAATACCAACACTAAAAAATTTGCCAGAAATGCTGGTTTCAGGTCCTCCGGTTAGCAATTGTCCGTTTCCTCTCCAATTTTTATTGCTTAAATCAAATTGCTGACCCATCTCGCCAAATAAACTTAATGCTCCCAGATTAAAGCCTACCGAAAATATCCAACCCGTTGTAATTGCAGGATTATAGTATATCGATTTGCTCTCGGTACCCAAAAATCCATCGTCTAAACTCGCTGTTCCTGTTGCATCGGTTCTATCCACCATTAGTTTTAGCCTTGTGTATCCTAAACTAAGACCCGGTGCAATGTCAACGGCCTTTACATTTGGTAACAAATCAAACAAGTAGTGTGTGTTCCACATAAATCCGGACAATTTGGTAGAGTTTCCTGCAGTTGTACTTTGATTTACGGATTTGAAACCACCTATCACTGATCGGCTCATGAAAACTCTTCCTGATTCTGAATAATTTTTGTTTGAATACGAAAAGGCATAAAGCGTTATTGGATTGCTATATTCTGAAGGTATCGCCCCCGGAATGGATTGAGCTAAAGAGGTAAGGTCAAAATCGTAAGAATAGTATTGACCTGCCAATATATTGAAAGTTGTTGGGTCATCAAATCGATGAAAGTACGGATGCTTCTCAGAAGGAAAGCACGTGTTGAAAAATAGCATGTCAAAATTAGCTTCAAAGGTGGAGGCCAGCACTTCATTGGTTTTGAAATCAACCAACAAAACTCGCAATTCATCCATTTCATAAAATATTTCATTTACCTTCTCGGTGCTTTCTCCAAAATCCTCATCTTCATCACCATTTTTATATAGAATGCCCATGGTAAAGACTTTGTCGGCCAACCCCAGGTTTGGGTCTTCCGACAATCGGTTGGCAAAACTTTTAAAGGCATACCATTTGCAGGTATTTTGATCTACTCTAGTTTTGGTTGTATGGCATCTACCAAACTGGCCATAATAGCCGCCTGCATTCGAATCATACACCTCCCGAAATCGGCCAAACATATATTGCTCTCTAAAAATATAGCCTTGTGTGGCATCATCTTCTTCCATATCAAACCACTCAAGAGCTTTTTTTAATCCATAAACAACATCTTCAAACTGGTTAAAATTATCTCCCAAAAAATCTTTGTAATATTCTTTATGACCATAAAAATTATCAATAACTCTTCTTATGGTTGGTCTTTCTCTATACGATTTGCCCAAGTATTTAAATATTTTGAAAGGATCTTGCTTATCTTCTTCCGATTCTTCCAACTTCTCTATTTCTTGATATTTTACCATTCCTTCTATGGCCTCAATATGCAATGAAATGCTGTCGTGCGGGGTTTTATCTTTGGGCATTAGCATGCTCAATACTTTGAGTGCCAATGGTGCCGAACGCTCCAAATCAATGCCAATAACCTTTATCTTTTCGGTGCTGTCAAGCTTATTGTTAAATCTTTTTAACGACTTAAAACTCTCGCTGTACTCATCAAACGTGTATTCGGTAATGGCCGATAAATAGAATGTATCTCCAGTTTGAACATATTGATTGACAAGCCAACCAATAGACCCTCCGGCTTCCATCAATACATTTCTAACCCCTGCATTGCTATGCAAATATTTTATGTTTTGCACCCACAGCAAGCTGTTGCTTTCTAAAAAAGTATGATTTTCTCCTGCTAAAAATACCCTTTTTGTGGCTATTTCATTTGAATCCATGACAGAATAGCCAAGAAACTTGTTGTTGGACGTATTTAGATATACGGTATCGCTATAATCTATAGTCAGGCTTTGAGACCAGGCTTTGTTTGCACCAAAGAATATGAAAAACAGAACTACCGCTTTCCATATTTGATTTATTTTAAGTTTTATCACAGGCAATAATAACTAATCTGCGATTGCTTTACTTAGCATTTTTAAATATTTTTCGTCGGATATTTCAATTCCGCCAAACTGCTTTGTGTGGTCGTTTAGATATTGAATATCCAACAGTAGATATTCGTTTTCTTTCAAATACTCCACCAAAAAAATAAGAGCAAGTTTGCTGCTGTTTGGCACAATGCTAAACATGCTTTCGCCAAAAAATGCCTTTTTTATTGATACACCATACAGCCCTCCCACCAATTTTTCATCATCCCACACTTCAAAACTCATGGCAAAACCCATTTTGTGCAGTTCAATATAAGCCTCAATAATTTCTTCGCTAATCCATGTCGATGCTCGGTTTGAGCATCCTTTTATAACCTCCTCAAACCGCTGATTAATGCTGAACTGATAATGTGTTTTTTTCCATAACCGTTTTAGGTTTTTGTTTACATAAAAACCATCTAACGGAATGATTCCACGACCCTCCGGTCGATGCCAATAAATTTCGTTGTTATCATCCTCGTGTGCCATCGGAAAATAGCCATTAGAATAGGCATATATTAACTCTACCGGAGACAGTTTTGGAGACATTAGCATAACGAAGGTCTAAAGCAAACCACTTACTTTTAAGATAAAAACAACGTAAAACAACAAGAAGAGCATACCTTCCCATCTGCTCACTTTTTTATCTTGACTTATCAAATAAAAAAACACCGATGCCACTATTAAGAAAATAATGGATGTGTTCGTATCTGCTTCTTGCGATTGAATGGGTCTTACAATGGCTGCCACGCCCGCAACGGTAAATGAATTGAAAATGCAAGAACCAAGAATATTGCCAACAGCTATTTCGGGATGACCACTGCGTGCTGCCGAAATACTCACTGCCAATTCGGGCAAAGTGGTTCCCATGGACATAATGGTAAGTCCAATTATTGTTTGAGAAACGCCAAGGTGCATGGCTATTTTTTCGATGCTGCCAACTGTATAACTTGCACTAACAAATATTGCCACCGCGCTTAGCACCACTATCACTATATCTTTTAATCTCAGCTTATCCAAATTTTTTACGATAGCTTCGTCATTCAATGTGGGCATTTCATCAGGTTTTTCCGACCGCATTAGATATACCTGATAAATGCAAAATCCAACCAAAAGCAGTATTCCTTCTAACCTTGAAAGTGTTCCATCAAGCAAAAATAAAATGAGCAAAGTGGCCGAACCCAGCATAAAATGCAAATCAATGAAAATGTATTCTTTGCCTAACTTTATCCCCTTTTTTGCCACAATCGTGGTAATGCCTGTTATTAAAAAAATGTTGGAAATATTGGCTCCCAAAACATTTCCGACTACTATTTCTGATTGATTATTGAAGGAGGCTATGATGGCCGATATTAGTTCGGGTAGTGATGTACCCACGGCCACAATGATAACACCTACCATAAAAGGCGACATATTGAGCGACAAGCCGATACGTTCGGCGGCTTCTGTAAAATATTTAGAAGCTAAAATGAGTGCCAGCAAACTGACTGAAAATATAACGAGGGCTTGAATCATTTTACCGTTTAACCATTTTACAAAAATAGACCAATAACCGTCTATAAATAAGAAAACTTGATTCAAAAAGAAACCAATTTTGAAATGGCTTCCGTGATAATCTAATATATATCAACCAGTTACATTTTATTAGATATTGGTATATAGTTTGTCAAGAAACAGAAGTCACGAACCGAGAGATTTCGGTAAAGTTTTCAATTTTATTTGGCTTAGGTCAAATCGCATGTTATCAAGAAAAAGCTCGTCACAAAATGGCGAGCCTTTTTTTTATGTGATTTAATGGAGAAAATTAAAAACCTGTTGGGCAGCCACAGCCCTTTTTGCCTTGCCTGTGCGAACCGCACGAACTCAATGATACAACGGCCAGTAAGGCCAAAATTAAAAAAAGATATTTTCGTTTTGCAAACATTGCCTCAAATGTAGTATTTACAATTAGTTTTGTCCGGTTTTATATTTAGAATAAACGACAGCACAACGGAAATATGATAAAACATCTGTTGATTTTTTTAAAAGGTATGGCTATGGGCATTGCCGATGTCATTCCGGGAGTTTCGGGTGGAACAATTGCTTTCATAACAGGCATTTATGACAGGCTGCTATCCTCTATTAATGCCATAAATTTCAAGACTTTAAAGGAATTGAAAACAGAGGGGTTGGCCTTTGTTTGGAATAAAATTAACGGAACTTTTTTGGTGGCCTTGTTTGCCGGAATTGCGGTTAGTTTTGTCACCTTTTCAAAAATTTTCAAATACTTGTTAGAGCATCACCCGCACCTTGTATGGGGGTTTTTCTTTGGCTTGGTTTTGGGCAGTATCTATTTGGTTAGCAAAATGGTAAAACACTGGCAATGGCAACAAATTGTGGCCGTTATATTGGGTACAGCCTTTTGCTTTTGGCTAACTATTTTGCACCCACAAAGCAGCAATAATCAAACTTGGTACATCTTTATTTGCGGGGCTATTGCCATTTGTGCCATGATTTTGCCTGGCATTTCAGGTTCGTTTATCCTATTGCTTTTGGGTGTGTACAACGCCATGATTACCGCTGTTTCAGAAATGGATTTGACTTTTATTGCCACATTGGGTTTGGGGGCTATAGTGGGTTTGCTCAGCTTTAGTCGCTTTTTAAAATGGCTGCTCGACACACATTATGAGGTTACCATTGCTGTGCTGCTGGGCTTTCTTATTGGCTCGCTTAATAAAATTTGGCCATGGAAAAACACAATCGAAACCTTTATTGATAGACATGGTGTGGCAAAACCCTTGATAGAAGAGAACATTTTGCCATCGGCTTACGATAATCCGCAAACGTTGTTTGTTGTTTTGCTTGTGCTATTTGGAGTTGGCTTAATTGTTTTGTTGAGCAAATTTTCGCCAGAAAAAGATAATGCCTAACCTGTTTGGCATTATCGGAAACCCTTTGGGTCACAGCTTTTCGCCCGATTATTTTAATGCAAAATTTAAATGCTTAAACCTCCCGTTTGAATATAAAAAATTTGAACTACAACACATTGAAGATTTTTCTGAGCTTGCACAAAATCAAAACTTAATTGGACTGAATGTAACGATTCCGTTTAAAGAAAAAATCATCCCCTTTCTCAACGAAATAAGCCCCGAAGCACAAAACGTAGGTTCGGTAAACACCATTCTTTTTGCCGAAAATAAAACCATAGGATACAACACCGACGTAATTGGTTTTGAAAAAATGCTCGAAACCATTGGCCTAAAATCCATTTCTAAATGTTTGATATTGGGCAGTGGTGGTGCTTCGAAGGCCGTGAAATATGTTTTGGAAAAGAACCAAATGGAATATTTGTTGGTTTCCCGTAAACCAACTTTTGGTTTTTCGTATGGTAAGTTGAACAAAAAAATAATTCAAGAATATACCACCATTATTAATACTACTCCGTTAGGCATGTGGCCCAATGTGGAAGAAAAACCAGATATTCCATATCAATTTTTAAACCCAAAAAACATTCTGATTGATTTGATATACAAACCCCGAACAACTGCCTTTTTGTCTGAAGGTTTAAACCGAGGTTGCCGAATAAAAAACGGCTATGAAATGTTGGTTAACCAAGCCGAAGCCGCTTGGAAAATATGGCAACAAGCTATTGCTAAAACTGATTAGATCGGGTGTAGAATTCCGTTTTTTCGGTGGTGTGCGACCGCACCACACCGGCACTTATTAGATTTACCAATATTTTTGATGCCCTCCTTTTTGAAATGTTTACCAACTTTCTGAACTGTTCGAGGGTAACTTTATGATTGGTTTCTAAATATTCCAAAATTGCCTTTTCGTTGTGGCCAAATTCAATAAAAGCCCCTTTTTCAGAATTGCCACGTTTTAAAACATCAAGCACGATTTTACTTGCCAATAACGAATTATCCTTTACTCGAATGTATGCCCACCACTTGCCTTCATCATCTTTGGCATAATAGGGTTTATCGGTTCCCTCCTTAATTCGGCATTCCAGCACTTCTTTATCTCCAAGTTGATGCCTTATTATCTCCAAATCTATTTCCGGTTTACAATAAAATCGGGCTGCCATGTCGAGCATATAGATTTCATCTTCGCTTTGTATGCCGCACACTTTTCGATTGTCCTTTACCCCCACCAACAAGGTTCCACCTTTATGATTGGCAAATGCCGACATGGTTTTGGCAATTTTTGATGCACTGGTTATAGCCTGTTTGTAGTCGAGGGTTTCGTCTTCCCCTTGATTTAACAGTTTATAAATGTGCTTGCTCACAAGAATCTTTTTTAGCCCTACTTAACCAACAAACTATTTTATCCAGATGTTTGAAAGACTTTTTATTTTGGCACTTTTTTCCACCAAACATGGCCATTTATCCGACTATTCACATCAGGTCTGTCTAAAATTTTAAGTTGATTTTGTGCTGATGTTTTATCGGTGGCTCGGCCAAAAGTTACATAATTCATTCCGTTCTGCTCATCATAATATATGTAGGTAAGCACACCAACTTCTTTATTTAACTTTTTTACTAAATTGTCTGCCAAATCTTTGTTTTTGTAGGCACCCAAAATGAGGTAATAGTCATACTCCTCAAAATTCATCAAATCAACCACCTCATGTACAGTAATATTTTCGGTGGGTGCTGGTTTCTCCACCTTTGGTGTTTCCACTTTTGGTGTTTCTGATTTTGGAACTTCCACTTTGGGTGGGTCTATAGTGGGTTTGGGTTTTTCTTGAATTTCGGGTGTTTCTTTTGGTTCAACCTTTTCAATAGGCTTTTCTATCTCCTTTTCTTCCGGCGGTTCTGGGCAACCATGATATTCAACCGGGCCTGCTACGGTCAAACAGGCATCCACATCATCTCCCACTCCATCACCGTCTGTATCGGGGCAGCCGTGGGTTTCTTTTTCGCCAAAAACATCGGGGCAATGGTCGTCGGCACCTACCAAACCGTCCTCATCAGGGTCGGGGCAGCCATGCGTTTTTTTCGTTCCTGGTGTAAACGGACAATTGTCTTCATCATCCGGCACTCGGTCTCCATCTTCATCCGGACAACCCTTTGCTTTATCGCTGCCAAATTCATCAGGGCATTGGTCTTCGTCATCGCTTACACCGTCACCATCGGTATCGGGTGGTTTGTTTTGCAAAATGGCCAGTTGAAATCCGGTATAAATATTAAAGCCATTGGTGGTGGTGGGCGAAAAAATTCCACCCAAATTGTCGCTTCCCACATAAAATGGGCCAACTCGCACATGAGCCCCCACCAAAACAGGGTTGTAAAAATGCCCAACCACAACGTTGGCGGCGGCTTCAAACCGCCGCGTTTCATAACGTATTCCAGTAGAAAAAACATTTTGTTTGCGAACGCCCCTTACCCTATTTCCTCTTAGGCTTTGCACATAAGATGCCGAGGCATACCAGTTTGGTTTTATCAAATAATCTAAACTTAGGTTTAGGCTGGTTGGCAAATTGGCCTTGAATGAGCTGTCTATTTGGGTGGTTCTAAAAAGCTCTCCTGCAAATGAATCTATATCTTGAGTGCCATTAAATTTTTTTACACTCTCAAAATTATCCCAAGTGTATAGGGTGTCGGTTGAAATGCTGAGTTGCTGTGTATATGGGCTATTGTTAAATTTTATTCTGCCAAAATCATTGATAGATCCCCCAATTTTAAATTTGTATTTGTTGGTTGTTCTATCCTCAAAGTTTTTTCTATCCATTCGGTATTTAAAGTCTTTGTATCCGGGTCGGTATTCGTAAACAAAACCAATATCAATGCCCATGCCCTTGCCAAGTTTCTCTTTGCCAAGGTAATGATACAATCTTCTGTCTTGGTCGGTAAAATACCTATCGGAGGTATATGCTGCCGTCATGTCTGCCGCATCAAACCTGAGGCTGTCCACATTAATCAACTCATAGCTCAAATTGCTTGCCGAAAGGTATGCTGCCCCCAAGCCAATGTTGTATTTAAGACTGGCTCCGGCTTTAATAAAATGTTCTTCTTTTTCGTAAAAAATTTTGCCGTAAGAAACTGCAAACTCCTGATATGCCAACGCCCCCATTCCGAAATGGTCCTGAACATTGTGCTTGTTTTTATATTTTAGTTGATGTGCGTTGGCCGTATAGCCGCTGTAAGTAGTGTCAGAATCTTCTAAAAAAATCTTTAAAAGGTCTTCATTTAGATTATTCATGCTCACAAACAATCTGGTTTTGGTAGAAAAACCAATACCGCTTTTGTCTTTAAATCCCAACATAAAAGATGGCCCCATCACTTCCGAAGTAGCATAAGCCTGCTTTCGGTGTCCATTTAGCCGTTGTTCGGTATAGGCTCTTTCATAAATCGGCAAACCATTTTCATCCAAATAATAATCAGGTAAGTTGTTGAACAGTGCAGCCCATTGACTATAGGGCGTTCTTACGTTCACAAAATTGTTGTTCACATCCAAATAAAAGGACAATGGGTTGGCTACAAATCGATATCGGCTATCGGCAATATTGGCCGGATTAAAGGAAATGCTTTGCATTCCTCCATAGTTTGTATTGGCAAAAGTGCGTGGGTATTGAGCCCACAAATTGTTGCTGGCTAGCAGCAATACTATCCATCCTAAGAGCTTTTTCATTCTATTGGGGTAACATTGAGGTTATTACAAATATAACTATTTGATTTTTTTATTGATGATATACCTAATTTTAAAACACACAAATGATATTGATTTGTAAAAAATCTTCGACAATGTGGTTGAAATTTCTAAATTTTGTGGCCTAATTGTTAAAACTCAGAATATGAAAGTATTAAAAGTACTCGGTATTTTACTTCTCGTCATCATTGGTTTAGGTTTAATAGCCTCGCTTATTTTGCCTAAAGAAATGAACATTGAAGTTAAAGAAACCATTGACGCACCAATGGATTTGGTGTGGGAGAACGTTTATGACTTAAAAAAGGCCGACAAATGGTCGCCATGGTGGGTAGAAGATGAGAATATGAAAGTTGATTTTAGCGAAAATGAAGGGAAAGTGGGTTCTTGGATGAGTTGGAGTAGCGAAATCCCCAAAGTTGGTAAAGGCACCCAAACCGTTACAAAAATTGATAATCAAAACCACTTGGTTACATCCACCGTTTCACACGGTTTTGGCAAAGGAGACGTTTCTATAAGCTTATCAGAACAAGACGGAAAGGTAAATGTCACCCACACCTATCATCAAAACTATGCTTTCGGAAAAAACCTGATGGCTGCCATTTTTGGAGCAGAAAAAATGATGAAATCAAAATATACAGAAGGTTTAGTCAATCTTAAAGAGTTGAGCGAAAAACAAGCCAAAGAAGCTCCGGCAACTCCACAATTTGAAATAAAATTGGAAAATAGATCGGCCATGAACTATGCCGGTAAAAAAGTAACTATTTCACAAGATAGTGTTATGGCCTATCTTGGAAGAACCATGCCCGTTTTGTTTGCCGCAGTTGGCAAAGACAACATGGTTGGTGTACCTTGCGGAATGTATTTTGTTTGGAATGAAACCACCAAAATGACCGATATGACCGCAGCAATACCTCTAAAAGGTGACAAAGCCCCCTCCGGATTTGAGGTGTATAAAATGCCGGAAGGCCAATATGCCGTGCTTAATTATTATGGAAACTACGACAACATGATGGCTGCTCATCAAGCAATTAATGAGTTTATCACTTCTAAAAACATGGAAAATGCAGGCTCTGTGTTGGAAGAATATGTTACCGACCCATCAACCGAGCCTGATCAATCTAAATGGCTTACTCGCATACTTTACCCCATCAAAATGAAAGATACGGAAGCCACAAATGCCGGAGAATAACTTCTCATTAAAAATATTCTTGACAAAGCCGATGTAAAAAGATGCATCGGCTTTGTTATTTTAGCCAAAAATTATTTTGGATATGTATTTCAATAAAGCATTTGTTGATTTCTTTAAAGGACTGGCTGCCAACAACAACCGAGAGTGGTTTTTAGACAATAAAAAAATTTACGATAAAGAAGTAAAAAAGCCTTTTGAGCAATTGGTGGCCGATTTGATAGAAGCAACGGGTTCGAAGCTTTTGGTAAAAGATGCCACATTTAGAATAAATAAAGACATCCGATTTAGCAAAGATAAATCGCCCTATAAACTGCACGTTGGAGCTGTTATAAGCGATGGCGGACGGAAGGATATGACCATACCTGGTATGTATTTGCACCTAAGTGCCGAAGAGCAATGGATTGGTGGCGGTATGTATATGCCCGAAAAAAACCAGTTGGAGCAAATAAGAATGGCCATTGCCAACAATCCAAAAACGTGGGACAAAATGCTTCAAAACCCCGATTTTATTAAATTTTACACCTCCATCAAAGGCGAGAAAAATAAGATTTTACCAAAAGAGCTGAAAGAATTTGGAGATAATGAATGGGTGTATAACAAACAATTTTACTACATGGCAGAGTATCACGACCAACAAATTCCGACCAAGCCCGATTTGTTGCCCTTTATTATGCAACATTATGAGGCTGGCAAAGAGTTTATAAGCTTTTTTAAAGCCACACTTGGCAAATAAGCATTATTGCAAAATTTCAATCGTCTGACTCGTTAGCCACCTTTTCATCAACGCTCGATTTTCGGTTAATTTAGTCACAAAATAGGTACTGCTTCTAAAACCCCGTGAGGTCTCAATGCGTTCTTTTTTTACCTCACCTGAAAAATAATCGGAATGGATAAAGTATTTGTTGCCACCTTCCACCAACAAAAACCCAACGTGATAATCCAACCCCACAAAATAAAATCCTGATTTTAAGTCGCTGATTTTAAGTTGATTTTGCTCATCAATGGCCAGCATTTTGGCCTCATTCTCCGGATTTTGTTGTGCCAATTTATACCGATTTAAGTTCAAACCAACGTGCTTCAAGGTGGTCGAAACGAAGTATCCGCAGGCAATTTTCCCCTGTTTCGGCGTTTCGGTAAATCCATTAAAATCCCATTCGGTTCCATACCAGTAAGGGATAATTTGATTAATCAAAAAATCTTTAAAAATAAACGACACCGAATCCAAAAAATGCCCCTTTGCATTATCTCCTCTCAAATGGTTGTATGCCTTTGCCAACGCATTTCTCCTTGCTTTTATGGTTGATTTCGCAAGTTGATAAGAGGGAGTTTCCTCTCTATGAGAAGAATCGTTATGCGGTGTGTTTTTCGGTTTCTGAGTGGCAGTTGTTTCAATAGGAATTGTGTCGGTATTGGTTAGTTCAATCACGAGCTGCAAATGGCTCGTATCGCTATGAATGGCCTTTTCTTTCTCCGTTTCAAAAGGTTTATTTTTCTGGCAAGATACAAAAACGATCAACACACCATAAAAAATGTATTTCATGGTTAAAAAACGAGCGTGTTTTGATTTAATTGTGAATTATTCTATTACTCTAATTTTCCCCATGACCTGCCTTCCTTTCCTCCTCAAAAATCGCGGCCACCGCCACGGGTTGGGTTTTTCATTTGAAAGGGATGCATCTTTTGTTGCACAGACCGTTTCAGTTGGGTTCAAAATTTCTGTTGCCTCCGCTTTCATGGGCTTTACACTAAATCCGACAAATGACAAAACCATCAAGGCATAGAAAACGGCTTGTCCCCATCCGCCATATCTTTTTTGGTTGATTAGCTGGTCGTTTCTAAAAATTCCGCAACCGCCATAGCCAATTATTTCTTTGATTTCGTCATTGGATTTATCCCGAAAATCAACCACAAACTTTTGGCAACCTTTGCAATAGAAAGAATTGCCCTGCTTCTTCATTCGGGCTATTGAGGCCGGACATGGATTTTTAATTTGCATAATCGTTTAACGAAGATATGGAAAAATTGGTTGGTATTACATTTTTTCAATTCCGGCTTGTTTAAGAATAGCTAAAAAAGTTGGTGTGATCCTTTAGCTCGTTTGAATATGAAACCGTTTTCTTCCAGAATTCTAATTAAGTGCCTGGGAGATAAATTCATATTCATTCAACATTTAAAGAGTATTCAAGTGTGTTTTGGTCATCCGGTATTGGCTAATCTCTTTCCTGAAGTTCTTCTATGTACAATTCAATTGCTTCCTTAGTCATCAACAAAGCTTCATCAATGTTTTCGCCATAAGTAAGACACCCAGGAAGAGCAGGTACCGAAACACAATAGCCACCTTCTGGTGCCTTATTTAAGAGAATTTTATACGTCAGCATAATATCAAAAACAATGGTTTGTTGAATCCTAAACAAACTCACAAGCAAAGGGATCCAATGATCTCCTATTTAAACTCTCTCGGATGTGCGTATTTGTATAAATCTTCGGTTGGAAGATTTTTAAAGTAGTCGTAAGTTATTTTTAAACCATCGGCTCTGTTTACTTTTGGCTGCCACCCTAAAATTTCTTTGGCTCGAGTTATATCCGGTTTGCGTTGTTTTGGGTCGTCTTTTGGCAGGGGTTTAAAAACCACTTTTTGGTCGGTTCCCGTTAACTTAATAATCTCGTTGGCAAAATCTAAAATACTTATTTCATCGGGGTTCCCAACGTTTACCGGGTGCACATAGTCGCTCATCAACAAGCGGTAAATCCCCTCTATCAAATCATCGACATAACAGAAACTACGGGTCTGACTTCCATCACCAAAAACCGTAATATCCTCACCTCTCAAAGCCTGACCTATAAAAGCTGGCAACGCACGACCATCGTTCAAACGCATTCGAGGTCCGTAAGTGTTAAATATTCGAACAATTCGAGTTTCTACCCCATGAAAGGTGTGATAGGCCATGGTCATGGCCTCCTGAAAACGTTTTGCTTCGTCATATACGCCACGCGGACCAACTGGGTTTACATTTCCCCAATAGTCTTCGTTTTGAGGATGAACCATTGGGTCGCCATACACCTCAGACGTAGAAGCAATAAGCATCCTAGCCCCTTTTGCCAATGCCAAACCAAGGCAATTGTGTGTGCCGAGCGAACCAACCTTTAGCGTTGGAATAGGTATTTTTAAATAATCAATAGGGCTTGCCGGAGAAGCAAAATGAAGTATGTAATCCAGTTTTCCGGGTATATGAATGTATTTTGAAACATCGTGATGATAAAACTCAAAATTTTCGAGCGGCATCAGGTGTTCGATGTTTTTCATGTCTCCAGTTATCAGGTTGTCCATAGCTATTACATGAAAACCTTCTTTGATAAATCGTTCGCACAAATGCGAACCCAAAAAACCGGCACCTCCGGTAATCAACACTTTTTTCATCCTTTTTTATTTAATCGTTTCCCGACCAATGGAATAATAGGTATAACCTAATTCTCGCATTTTGCTCAAATCAAACACATTTCTACCATCAAAAATCAATTTGTTTTTAAGTGCTTCTGTAATTCGTTCAAAATTGGGGTTTCTAAACTCCGCCCATTCTGTTGCCACAATTAGTGCGTCGGCATCCGCCAACGCATCATACATGTTTTCTACAAAAGCCGCTTTATCGCCTTTTATGCGTTTTACGTTTTCCATAGCTTCGGGGTCAAATGCCGAAACGGTTGCCCCAGCCGCAGTCAATTCATCGATTAAATATAAAGCAGGAGCTTCACGAATATCATCGGTATTTGGTTTAAAAGCCAACCCCCAAATAGCAAACCTTTTGCCCGAAATGTTTCCGCCAAAATGTGCCTTAATTTTTGGTATCAAATAGGTTTTTTGGCTTTCGTTTACCTCTTCTACTGCATTTAATATTTTGAAATCATAGTCCACTTCGGCCGAGCTTTTAACCAAAGCTTTCACATCTTTTGGAAAACAAGACCCGCCATAGCCAATGCCCGGAAATAAAAAACGATTGCCAATTCTTGTATCTGTGCCAATGCCTTTTCGCACCTTATCCACATCGGCCCCCACAAGCTCGCATACTCGGGCTATTTCGTTCATAAACGTAATTTTGGTAGCCAAAAATGAATTGGCGGCATATTTGGTCAGCTCCGCCGATTTTTCATCCATAAAAATAACCGGATTACCTTGTCTTACAAATGGAGCATACAACTCTGCCATCAATTTTTCGGCACGTTCGCTGCTGCAACCTACCACCACACGGTCGGGTTTCATAAAATCATCTACGGCCACACCTTCTCTCAAAAATTCCGGGTTTGAAACCACGTCAAATTCGCCGCTGTAGTTGGCACGAACGGCGGCATGAACTTTTGCAGCTGTACCTACGGGAACAGTGCTTTTATCAACCAATACTTTGTATTCGGTCATTATTTTTCCGAGATGATCAGCCACGCCGAGTACATAGCTCAAATCAGCCGAGCCGTCTTCTCCCGGAGGAGTTGGCAACGCTAAAAAAATGATTTTGGCTTCTTTTACGGCCTCTTCCAAGTTGGTGGTAAAATGCAAACGACCCTCTTTTAGGTTTCGTTCAAAAAGTTTTTCAAGACCGGGTTCGTAAATGGTTATCTTGCCATTTTTTAGGCTATTTACTTTGTTTTCGTCAATGTCAACACATGTTACATTGTTGCCCGTTTCGGCAAAACAAGTACCTGAAACTAACCCCACATAACCCGTACCTACAACTGCTATTTTCATTCTTCTTTTTTATAGTCTAAAATTATTTTGCAATGCACCAAATTCGGAGCATTTTAAAATTGGCCGCAAACTTACGGAAAGCATATTATAAAACGGTTAAGAAATTGACATCTGATACCGTTTGGTGG
This sequence comes from Flavobacteriales bacterium, assembly GCA_020635395.1. Taxonomy (NCBI): domain Bacteria; kingdom Pseudomonadati; phylum Bacteroidota; class Flavobacteriia; order Flavobacteriales; species Flavobacteriales bacterium. Next base: position 102,867 of record JACJZV010000001.1, on the reverse strand, counting down.
TTTCAACAAAAAATTAAAACGCTACCAAATCTTTATCCGTGCCGTGTCAGCCTTCATCATTGGTTTTTCGTGGCAACCAAAGGCTTCTTCAAATTGTGGAAGATTTGCCAATGGGCCTAAAACCCTTTGTTCTGCCGGAGAGTGCGGGTCGGTGTTTATACGGTTTCGAAGAGTTTCGTCGGTAATATTTCCTTTCCACACATTGGCCCAGCCCAAAAAGAAACGCTGCTGCCATGTAAAACCATCCACCATTTGGTCTTTTTGTTTCGACATCACCTTTTCGCAGGCCATGTAAGACAAAGTGATGCCGCCCAAATCGGCAATATTCTCACCCAAAGTCAATCGGCCATTAACAAACTCACCGGGTAATACTTCGTATTTGCTGTATTGTTCGGCAAGTTTGGTGGTAAGAGCGTCAAATTGTTTGCGGTCTTCGTCTGTCCACCAGTCATTTTTGTTTCCATCCCAGTCATATTTCGAACCCTGATCGTCAAAACCATGGGTAAATTCATGTCCAATCACTCCACCAATACCCCCATAATTTATGGCGTGGTCAAATGTTGGATGAAAAAATGGTGGTTGCAAAATTCCCGCGGGAAACACAATTTCATTTCCGCTTCGGTTGTAATATGCATTTACCTGATGAGGTGTCATAAACCACTCGTCTTTGTCCACCGGTTTGCCCAATTTGTCTGTCATCATTTCAAAACCAAATAGCGATGAGTTCATCAAGTTTTGCAAGTAATTGTCAGCGGTTATATCAAGTTGGGTATAGTCCTTCCATTTGTTTGGATATCCGATTTTATAGCTAAAAGATTCCAGTTTCTTCAATGCTTTCACCTTTGTTTCATCGCCCATCCACGTCAGGTTAATAATGCTTTCTCTATAGGCATCTCTCAGGTTTTCAATGAGTTCGGTCATGTATTCCTTTGATTCTTGTGGAAAATATTTTTCTACATAGATTTTGCCAATGGGTTCTCCCAATCGGCCATCAACCACACGCAGAATTCGCTCTTTTCGGGGTTTCATTTCTTTAACCCCCTGCATGGTGGTGGCAAAAAAGTTAAAATTCTCCTTTTCAAAATCATCACCCAAATGAGGGGCATATTGAGACAGAATTTGCCATTTTAAATAATCCTTCCATTGATTTAGATTTATTTTTGAAACCACATTATCGAGTTTTTCATAATAGCTTACCGGCCCAACCACCAAGCTGTCCACTTTGTGCATGCCCATTGTTTCAATCATTTTGCGAATGTTTAGGTTGACTAATTTGTTGTCAAAATCAGCCACCGCCATTTTGTTGTACGTCTTGTCTGCATCACGCAATTCCTGACGATCCCAACTTATTTTGGCAATTTCGGTTTCAATATCCAATATATTTTTGCCAATAGATTTGGCTTTAACCTTCGCCAGTTTAAAAATCTTTGCGACGTGCTTTGAGTACCCTTTTCGGATGATTTCATACTTCTTTTCATCTTTCAGATAATAGCTCTTATCACCCATAGATAGGCCGCTTTGTCCTGCATTCACAACATATTGCTCACTATTTTTATCATCCCTACCAACATAAAAAGCAACAGGAGTGGTAATGCCATAAGTGCGAAGTTTTCCAAAAATAAGGCTCAAATCATCCAACGTATTTATTCCGTTAACTGCCTCCAATAGCGGCTGGATGGCTTTTAGTCCTTTTTCTTTTCGAGAATTAGAATCAAGAGCAGAGGTGTAAAAATCTTTAATTAATTGGAGGTCGCTGCCTTTTTTTGGATTTTTGGTGGCAAGAGCCTCGTCCAAAATACCCTGCACTTTTTTTCGGTTTTCTTCGTCCAGAATATTAAAACTCATCCATCTGCCTTCGGTGGAAGGTACTGGATTAAGTTTTTGCCAATTGCCAATGGCATATTTATAAAAATTATCGCATGGCGAAATACTCTTATCCAAATTGTTCAGGTCAAAAGCCACTGGGTTGTTGTTTTTATCTGATTTCATACTGCTTAAAATAGCCGCAAACAATAAGGCGGGTAGTAAATATTTCTTCATTCTTAAAAAACTAATTGCGACACAAATAAAATGTTATTTGCCTTAAAACTGCAATTGTCTTTGAGCAATTTCATCCGATGGTAATGTTCGACTATCGAAAATTGGCAGATGGAACAATATTTGACAACGATATTCACGTTTGGTTTAAATTATCTACACATAAATTAGTAAGATTGTAGCGATATGAAAAAGTTCTTAAAAATAGCCATGGTGTTGGTGCCTGCAGGTCTTATTTCGTTGGGGTTTTACCTTAAGAATAACGATGCAGGTGAGGATATTTTGATGCAGGTAATTACACAAAACCTGAAAAATTACCATTACGAACCTTTGGACGTAAATGATGACTGGAGTGAAAAAGCGTTTGACCACTATTTGGAATTTTTGGACGGCAACAAACGTTTTTTGCTCGAAACGGATGTAAAAGACCTCAAGAAATACCGTAAAGAGTTGGATGACCAAACCCAAAATGGCACGTATGTATTTTTTGACGAAAGTTTAAAAATTTTTAAAGAAAGAACACTGCAATGTCAGGAGTTCTATCAGGATATTTTACGAAATCCGTTTGATTTTGAACTGGACGAAACTGTTGATTTTGGAGAAGATCAACCGTATGCCAAAAACGAAAAGGAACTGAAAGAGCGTTGGAGAAAATACCTGAAATACTCCGTGATGACAAGGCTCTCAACATCAATGGATGTTGAAAAGGCCAAAGAAAAAGACTCGGCAAATACAGCCGAAATAAAACCGTTTGAAACGCTTGAGAAAGAGGCTCGCGAAGCTGTTTTAAAAACGCACAATGAATGGTTTGAACGGATGTTTAAAATTGATAGAAAAGAACATTTGTCAACCTACGTAAATGCCATAACCTCAATCTACGACCCGCACACCAACTATTTTCCACCTGCTGATAAAGCCAACTTTGATATTCGCATGAGTGGCCAATTGGAAGGCATTGGGGCTCAATTGCAAGAAAAGGACGGCTACATAAAAGTTACTTCCATCGTTCCCGGTTCGCCATCGGCTATGCAGGGCGAGTTGCAGGCCAACGATTTGATTTTAAAAGTGGCACAAGGCAAAGAAGAACCGGTGGACATTGTGAATGCAAAAATTGACGATGCCGTGAAGCTAATACGCGGAAAAAAAGGTACGGAAGTGCGTCTGACCGTTCAAAAGCCGGATGGGTCAATAAAAATTATTCCGATTGTTCGAGATGTGGTTCAGTTAGAAGAGACCTATGCCAAATCGGTGATATTGAATGATGAAACAGGTAAAAAAGTTGGGTATTTATACTTACCTAGTTTCTATGCCGATTTTAATGGAAGAAGTGGCCGTAGCAGTTGGAAAGATGTAAAAGCCGAATTGGAAAAACTCAAAGCCAATGGAGCGGAAGCATTGATTTTTGACATGCGAAACAACGGCGGAGGTTCATTGGGAGACTGCAACGAAATGGCCGGGTTGTTTTTGGAAAACAACGGACCTGTGGTGCAAGTAAAACAACGAAATCAAAAACAAGAGGCACTCGAGCCTATGTTCAATGAATATGTTTGGGACAAACCAGTAGTGTTTATGGTAAACGAATTTAGTGCATCGGCCAGTGAAATTTTAGCTGCCGCCATGCAAGATTATCATCGCGGTTTGATTGTTGGTTCGCACACCACCCACGGCAAAGGCACTGTGCAACGCATGATTGATTTGAATGCAACGTTCGACAGCAAAAGTTACCCCGACATGGGTTCACTAAAACTGACCATGCAGAAGTTTTATCGCATCAATGGAGAAACCACTCAACTAAAGGGAGTAACCCCCGACATTATTTGGGCAGACAACTACACCTACATCAAAACAGGAGAGAAAGAGGAAGAGTTCAGCATGCCGTATGACAAGATTAGTGCAGCTAAATATAAAGTGATAAACGGAAATAACGCTCTTTTTGCGAATGCGAAAACAAACAGTATGCAGAGAACTTCGACCAATCCACTTTTTGCCGAAATCGAAAAAAACGCTCACCGATGGGAAGAGCAAAATAAAAATGAGGTTTATACCCTTAACTTGGCAAAATATCGAAGCGAAACTCAGGCCAAAAAAGAAGTTAGCGATGCGTATAATGCACAGTTTAAAGCGTATCAAGATTTGGTGTTAACGGCCAACAAAGAAGATGCAGTTTCTGCCACTGATACGGTAAAAACAAAGCGGGTTGATGATTGGTATAAAGGTGTAAAAAAAGACATCTATCTTTACGAAACCCTACAAATTGCCGAGGATTTGATTAAATAATGTCGCAAAAAGGAAAACTTATTCTCATCCCCAATTTTTTGGGAGAGAGCAACACTGAATTTATTTCGACCTACAATTTAAAACTCATACATCAGTTGGATGAGTTTATTGTTGAAAACGAAAAGCCCGCACGGGCATTTTTAAAAGAAATTCAATCGCCGGTAAAACAAGATGATTTCATTTTTCATTTCATGGGAAAACATTCTGACCGTGCGGATTTTGGAATGTATTTAAACTCTTGTTTTGAGGGGAAAACCATCGGATTATTGAGTGATGCCGGCCTACCGTGCGTTGCCGATCCGGGTTTTGAAGTGGTTAAAATTGCCCAAAAAAACGATATAGAGGTAGTGCCTCTAATGGGTTTTTCATCCATCATGATGGCGTTGATGGCCTCCGGATTTAATGGGCAATCTTTTCGTTTTCATGGCTACTTGCCACACGACATAATCCGAAAACGAAAAATTATTAAACAAGCATTGGCAGATATTTCACGAAACGAAACACAAATTTTTATAGAAACACCCTACCGAAACGCCTCGTTTATTGCCGAATTAAAACAACAATTGCCCGAGCAAACGATGCTCTGTGTTGCAGTAGATATTAGCCTACCAACTCAAGAAATAAAAACCAAACAACTCCGAAATTGGAGCAATAAAGAGGAACATTTGCATAAACGTCCTGCCGTTTTTTTATTGGGTTTGTAAAAAATATCTTTCATTTGAACAAAATTTTTTCCGTTGAATATCTCAGAACTCATAAAAGAAATTAAATCGAAACAAAGCTACCTGTGTGTGGGGCTTGACACCGATTTAGAAAAATTGCCCAAACATTTTGGTCGAAAACCGGAATCGATGGTGGCATTCAACAAAGAAATAATCAATGCCACACATGCCCATGCAGTAGCCTATAAAATTAATACGGCTTTTTATGAGCAATATGGCTCGGAAGGCTGGAAAATAATGGAGCAAACCTTAGAAATGATTCCGAAAAACTGTTTTACCATAGCTGATGCAAAACGCGGAGACATTGGAAACACTGGAAAAATGTATGCCAAGGCTTTTTTGCAAAACATGAATTTTGACAGTATTACTGTCAGCCCGTACATGGGTCGAGATTCGGTAGAGCCTTTTATGGAGTATGGTAAAGTAGTTATTGTTTTGGGGCTAACCAGCAATAATGGTAGCTCCGACTTTCAGTTTTTGCAAACGCCAAACGGAAAATTATATGAAGAGGTAATTAAAAAAGTGGCTACTTGGGGAAGTGAGGACAATACGATGTTTGTGGTAGGAGCCACGCAAGACCAATATGTTGCTGAAATCCGCAGACTTGTTCCTAACCATTTTTTGCTGGTTCCCGGGGTTGGAAGTCAGGGTGGCAGTTTAGAAGGTGTGTCAAAAGCCGGATTTAACAAAGATTGCGGCCTACTTATAAATTCATCAAGGGGTATTATTTATGCCTCAAGCGGAGAAGATTTTGCCAAAAAGGCCAACATTGAAGCTCAAAAATTACACAACGAAATGAAAACCTATTTTTGATAAAATAAAAAAAACGCCATGAACGAAGCCTTTTTACACTATATCTGGCAAACAAAGCAGTTTAGCCAAAATAATCTTTGCACCACCGATGGAGAGCAGATTTTGCTGAAAAACGTGGGAATGCACAACACGCATAGTGGACCCGATTTTGTTGGAGCAATTTTGGAAATGAATGCTACCCGATGGGCCGGAAATATTGAAATACACGTAAAAAGCAGCGATTGGTTTTTGCACAGTCATCAAACAGATAAACAATACGACACCTGTATTTTGCACGTGGTTTTTGAGCATGATTCTGATGTTTTTAGAACAAATGGAACAAAAATTCCATGCGTGGAGTTGAAAGACAAAATTAGTCCGAACTTAATTGCAAAATATGAAACCATAACCAATAATAAAAACCAAATACCCTGCGAAACCATGTTGCATTTGGCCTCAGAGTCAACAAAGGCACTGTATGTAGAGCAATTGGCCATAGAAAGATTGCAGGAAAAAACCGAACCTATTCTGCAAAAGTTGGAGCAACAAAACAACGACTGGCAGGAAGTTTTTTATCAGGAAGTATGCCGAGCGATGGGTCTAAAAATCAATCAAACCCCTTTTGAAATGTTAGCTAAAATGCTGCCCAATAAATTGTTGGCCAAACACAAAAACAATCTATTTCAAACGGAGGCTCTTATTTTTGGCGTGGCAGGCTTTTTAACCGATTCGTTGGTAGATAGTTATGGAAAAGATTTATACTCAGAGTTTCAATTTTTAAAAGCCAAATACCAATTGCAAACCATACCGCCACATTTGTGGAAATTTTTACGCTTGCGACCCGCCAATTTTCCAACCATCCGATTGGCTCAGTTGGCTGTTTTAATTCACAAAAACGAACATCTCTTTGCTCAAACCAAAGAAAATTTGAACACGAAGGCATTGCATAAACTATTTAAAAGCGATGTTTCGGAATATTGGAAAACACACTATCGGTTTGACACTTTGTCTGAACTCAAAGAGAAAAAGTTGGGTCGGTTGGCCATTGATTTGGTTATAATAAATGCCATCGTGCCAACCGTGTTTTGCTATGCTCATTCTATAGATAGTGAGGCATTGACAGTAGAGGCTTTGACCCTGCTCGAAAACACATTACCAGAAAAAAATAATGTAGTTCAATTTTACGAAAAACACGGATTTTTGGCCAAAAATGCACTGCAAACACAAGGAATTTTGCAACTAAAAACTAAATATTGTACTTTTAAAAAATGTTTGGTCTGCAGCGTAGGTCATTCCATTTTAAAACAAAAATGAAACAGCGAATATTAAATACTTGGAAGTTTATTGTTGAGCAGCGATTTTTTGGTGTATGCACCTACCTGGGTGAAAAACTCGGAATAGGCGAATCTAGAATACGCCTGTATTTCATATACCTATCTTTCATAACCTTTGGTTCACCCATTTTGGTGTACCTATTCGTGGCATTTTGGATGGAAGTAAAAACCCGATTGGGACGCACCAAAAAATCTGTGTGGGATTTGTGATGAAATTAGGAATACCTGAACGGGTTTCTTAAAATGTGTACGCCCAATTGCGTATTTCTCAATTAAATTTGAAATCGAAGTTTTGGCTCTTAAGTTTTTTGTTTTGAACAGAATATGAATTCTTTGCAAGTAAAACATCGTCCACCAAAACCTCATAGTTTCTATGGTTTTCTATTTTTGAAGACCCTCTCAGATAATTAAGTTGAATTTAGGACATATTTCTGCTAATTTTAGATTTCTGTTTTTTTATAAAGTTTTTTCTAAATTTTTGCAACAGATGAACAAAATGAGAAAAACTCATATCAGAAAATTATCTACTCCCAATAATAGCATTCTACTCCCTTTTTTACCTTAATTCTTAGATTGTGTTTTCTACCTAAGTTTATCATTACATGGCGAAATAATCTGGGGTAAAAGAAAGCAATAATAGCATTACCAGTGCTGAATTGGGGAAAAATTCCTGCGTCGGACAATATTTTGGCAGAAGAAGAAGAACAACGTTGCCCCCAAAAGGCATAATCATATGGAGTTTTATTGCAGTATGAATTTAATATTTGCTTCAATTTATTTTTTTGAAATCTTTGAATCGGTAAATATACTGACGTAACCTTGTCATTTGAGACTTTAACTTGCCAATCTTGACGGTTATGTTTTTCCATTCTAGAGTTGAATTTTTTTTGAGGTAATGAATGAATTGGTAAACTATTTTGAACAAAGCCATAAACAAAACCATCAACTTCAATTTCTACATGACCACCCAAAAATCCACCTAATCTCTTTTTTGTGTAAGAACAATTTTCCTTGCGAATAGAGCCATGCACAAAATGTACAACAGCAGTATCTGAAACACCATTAAGGTTTATTCTCTTTGATGATAAGATTTGATTATGAACTTTAAATGCTGATATAGTGCAAAATGAAAAGAATATGAAGAAAATTATAAAAATTAATTGACTAATTCTCGTTACAAAATATCTTAACCCTTTCATTCAAATTTTTTAAAAATCTTCGAATACTTATACCATAAAGAACTGTAAAAACTGATAAAACAATGTTCCCAATTACGACATACATATTAAATTCTGACATCACAAGTGAAAAAATAATTGAAATAACGACTGTGGCAGGGAATAAGATTTTGTTAAACTTGGAGACAGGATTTGAGTCCAGTAAATATTTCTTCACAAGTGTGGTGTATTTTACATTTTTTTCTGGCAAGTATGCATTTATTTTATCTTGTAAATATTCTCTATACCCTTGATTTACAATAGTTTTAATATGATGGTAGGCAATTTGGGAAATAATTATAATTGGTATAATTGGAATAATTAGGTAAAATTCCGGTGCAACGTCGTTAATAACACAAAAAGACATTGAAGCACCAATTAATAAAAGAGAAATTTGCATTACAATATCCTGCCTATTTTGCCATGTACTAATTCTGGCATCACATAGGTTATACTCATTAATTAATATATCAACCGAACTACCTGTGTCTATTTTTTTTAGATTTTGCTCTTCGGACATTTTAAAAATCTTTATGCAAATATATGTTACAAATGCTTGATTTGAGTTAGGAGATTTCCTATAGATTGCACGAAAAATAAAATTAGAGAAAGTGTATCCTTTTATATTTCAGACCAAATAATGCTTACAAGAAATAAAAAATTTTTAGAGTTTTCCCATGTGATCAAACTATTCTTCCACTCTTCGAACTCGCTGCCGGAGCTGGTTTTCCCTGCTTTTTCTTTTGCCTCTAAAAAGTAGGTAAAGGTTTAGAAAAACCATGATGCCAAGAAACACGCTAAGGGTGCCAATTTTGTCGCTCAATACCTCATACATGGTAGCTTTTGTAATGCTTTCGTATATCCGAGTCCGCATTTGAAAAAGTGCAAAACCCAAACTCAGTAGATAAAAGCCAATTTTAAACAATGCATTGGTGCTGTCCGCAATTTCTGCCCGACCGTTAAAAATATCGAGCATAAAAATTTTAGAATTCTTAAAGAAAATAAGGGCTACCAAAAGGGTTAAAACTACGGCTACCGGAAGATAAATCAGGTAAATGTTTGATAACGTTTGATGTGCTTGTGCTTCCATAATAAATTAATTTTTAGTGTGTTATGTAATGAATAAATTTTTTGCTTTTAGAAAGAATGTATAACCAAACCACATTGTTTAGATGCATGAGCCCAAGAATGAGCATTATGGTTCCAACACGGTAAAATAGTTCGGCCAACAGTTCGTTTACATTGGATATTGGTGGCCACAATCGAATGGAAAGGGCTACGTAGCCAAGGTTGATTAAATAGTACCCCATCAACAGAATTTTATTAATGGCGTTTGCAGCTTGGTGGTTTTGAGAAAACAAGTCTAAAATAAGTGCAAAGCCATTCTTGTAAAAGCCGTAACCCACTATAATCGTGATATAGCCCGTAGCCAAAAAATACATTCCATAACTCCAAACTTGATAGTTCATTTTATAATATTTATATATTTTGTAATTTCAATAAATAATGAAACTTTATAATAAAAAAAATTATTTTGTTCCGGTCATCCATTTAAAAAAGATGGATTCTTCCAGTTTCATTACTAAATCCAACGCTGATTCTGCTCTATTAGCCATGCTGGTGGCTGATTCTGCCACTTTTTTAAATTCCAGTACTTCTTCGCTATTACCTTCCACCGATTTTACCTCATTGAGCATGCTTACCAATGGCTCCAACTCACGTTTCTTTCTTTCTCTTGATATTTTTTTTGCCAGTTCCCACATGTTTTTTTCGGAATAGAAATACTCTTTTCTATCACCAGGCACAAAACTTTTATAAACAATGCCCCAAGCCATAAGCTCACGAAGATTCATGTTGGCATTACCTCTTGATATTTGAAGTTTTTCCATGATTTCGTCGGTGCTAAGTGGTTTAGGGCTAAGCAACAACACGGCCTGAATTTGAGCCATGGTGCGGTTTATGCCCCAGCTGGCACCAAGTTGCCCCCAGCCTTGAATAAACCGATCTTGTGCTTCTTTAATTTCCACGAGGCAAATATAAATTAGATTTTTATATTTTCAAATATTTCTGAAAATATAAAACCCATCATGAATTTTCTGGAGGGTTTTATGAAAATGAAGTCTTTTAACTACTTGGCCGCAGCGTATCTTTTGGCCACTTCGTCCCAGTTTATTACATTAAAAAATGCTTCAATGTAGTCTGGACGACGGTTTTGATAATTCAAATAATAGGCGTGTTCCCACACATCAAGACCCAAGATAGGCGTGCCCTGGCAGCCCGAACCCATCACTGGATTGTCTTGGTTTGGAGTGCTGCAAACACACAATTTGCCGTTGCACACACACAGCCATGCCCAGCCGCTGCCAAATTGAGTGGCGGCTGCATTGCTAAAAGCGGTTTTAAAAGCTTCAAATCCACCCAAATCATTTTCGATGGCTGTTGCCAAATCGCCGGTGGGCATTCCGCCACCTTTTGGCGACATCACTGTCCAGAAAAGCGTATGGTTAAAGTGTCCGCCACCATTGTTTCGCACGGCACCGTTGTCGGTGTGGTTTTTCATCAAATCTTCGATGGATTTGCCTTCCATTTCGGTGCCTTCAATGGCCGCATTCAATTTGGCAATGTAGGCTGCATGATGTTTTCCGTGGTGAATTTCCATGGTGCGGGCATCTATGTGTGGTTCTAAAGCGTTGTAGGCATAGGGTAATGCCGGTAATTCAAAAGCCATAATATTCGTTTTTTGTTTAAAATTATTGTGACAAAATTATTTAATCATTCACAGTAATAAAGGATTTAAGCCTAAAATTGTTCGGCAAAAAAATGAATTTATGGATGTTTTATCAGCAATAAAAAACAGACGGTCGTTTTATACGGCACAAATGAGTGGTGAAATAGTAGAGGACAGCATTGTGTGGGAGCTGCTGAATTGTGCCAATTGGGCTCCCAATCATTACCACACCGAACCGTGGAGGTTTAGGGTATTTGCCGGAAAAGGGTTGGAAAATTTGTTGGATAATTTAGCCGAACTATATAAAAAGACAAGTGGAGAAAATTTTAGCGAAGCCAAATATGATAAATACGCTACTCGAAAAAAGCAGCTTTCGCATGCCATAGCCATTGTATTGCACAAAAGTGATAAACCCGGACTTCCGGCAGTAGAAGAAAGAGAGGCAGTGGCATGTGCTGTGCAAAATTTATGGTTGGCTACCACCAAATTTGACGGGGTTGGCGGATATTGGAGTACCGGAAATTTGGTGTATTTGCCCGAGTTTGCTCAATTTTTAAATCTTGAGAGCAACCAAGAATGTTTGGGCATTTTTTATTTGGGAATGATAAAAGCGGATGGCGTTGCACCCCAAAGCAGCCGTGGAGATATTAAAGAAAAAGTAATTTGGACGAACGAATAAATGAGAGCTGTAATACAACGAGTAAACCACTGCAGATTGGAGGTTGAAGCAAAAGTAGTTTCAGAAATAGAATCGGGATTATTGATTTTGTTGGGAATAGAGGAAGTGGATGAAAAAGCCGATGCTGACTGGCTGGCCGCAAAAATTGCCAATCTTAGAATATTTGCCGACCAAAACGGAGTGATGAATGAATCTGCAATTGACCAAAACAAAGAAATGATGGTAGTAAGCCAATTTACCCTTCATGCATCTACAAAAAAGGGCAACCGCCCAAGCTATATAAGGGCTGCAAGACCCGAAAAGGCCGAGCCACTCTATCAATATTTTACCCAAAAAATGAAAGAAACTGGCTGCAAAACTGTCAACGGAATTTTTGGTGCCGATATGCAAATACGTTTTACCAACGATGGTCCGGTAACAATTATAATTGACAGTCGGAATAAGGAGTAGGTTTTTAGAACGATAAGTGTAGCAAAATCAACTTTTGTTTTAATATATTGCGAAATATTAAAAACAAAGAATGAATAAAATTAGATTTCAGTCCAAATTCGCCGTTATAGTTTTCGCCTTTACTTTGCTTTCTTCCACATTAATCTATGGGCAGGAGCCTCCCAAAAAATATCCCTCTTTGTTGTGGGAAATTTCGGGAAACGGAGTGGCCAAGCCGAGTTATTTGTATGGCACCATGCACGTAAGCAGCAAAGTGGCTTTCCATTTGGGTGATACGTTTTTTATGGCCTTAGAAAGCTGTGATGCGGTGGCTCTGGAGAGCGATGCAACCCAATGGCTCGAAAAAATGTATAGCACCGAATATTTGGAAGAAGTCGGCGATTTATACGGGCGTTCGTCTTATTACAACGATTTTTATCGAGAAGGTTTTAGCATTATTGAGTTTGATAAGCAAACTTTGGGCAGAAGCCTAAATTTCAATAGCCGATTGATGAACGGATTGCTTTATCGTGAGTCGGACTACGATGCCGAATTTGAGGAAGAAACCTATCTGGATATGTACATTCATCAGGCTGGAAAAAAACTGAACAAACCCGTGATAGGACTCGAAGATTTCATGGAATCACACCGGTTGGTTCAAAAATCGGAAATACCCGATGAGGATGAAGAAGACCGTGTGGAAAGTGTGGACTACCGAAAAATAAGAAACTCCGGTAAAAATCCTGGAGAGATGATGCAGGATGCCTATAGAAACGGTGATTTGGACATGGTTGATTCGTTGCAACGTTTAATGGATCCGGGCAACAACCACCAAAAATATATGCTACACGATCGAAACATTATCATGGCCAACCGCATGGATTCCATCATCCAATCCGGAACAAAACTATTTACGGGCATTGGTGCGGCTCATCTTGCAGGCGAAAAAGGGGTTATTGAACTGCTTCGGGCAAAAGGATATACCCTGAGACCAGTGGTTAGAAACATCGACGAATACAGCAAAAACTACAAAAACAAACTTGAAAAAACCTATGTAAAACAAGATTTTAAAACCTATACCACCAGCGATGGATGGATAGAGGTAAAACTACCGGGAAAGATGTTTGAAACCCCTGCCTATGGCGGATATAAAATCAGCTATTTCCCCGATATGTCAAACGGAGCAACCTATTCATTAACCCGTTTGAGATATGCCGGCACCATGCGAAATCAAGATCAGGATTACATGATAAAACGCATTGACAGTTTGCTTTTTGAAAATATTCCCGGAAAAATAATCGAACAAAAGGAAATAAAAAGAAATGGTTTTCCGGGTTTTGATATTATAAACCGAACCAAAAAAAGCGATTATCAGCGATATTTAATTGTGGCTACCCCACTTGAGTTAATCATTTTTAAAGTTGGTGGCACGTTGGATTATGTGAAAGACAATAACAATTTGGAAGAGGTATTTTCATCACTAAAAATTAAAGGAAAAACGGCTGATTGGAGTACGTTTCACAGCATATATGGCTTCGACATTGATTTGCCCGGAACTCCTATTACCGAGGAAAAAGACAAAGAACATGACTACATGTTGGGTAGCGATGTTCAGATTCAGGCCATGGATGGCGATGAGTTTTTCTATGTAAATCGAACCTCATTGCATGATTATTTTTATATAGAAGAAGATACGTTTGAGCTAAGTTACATCTCGCATGAGTTTCATAAAGAAATGAAGTTGGAACACGGGCCAAAGGAATTTTTCAATTTTAATGGCCGGCCTGCCATGAAAACAACGTGCAAAGATTCAAACAAATATTTGCATAGCCTTTATTTTGTTGACGGACCTCGATATTATCAACTTTTGGCTAAAACCAACAGTGAGGAGTGGCCAAAACAGTTTTTTGAATCGTTTAAGTTTACTCAATCAAAACCTATAAGAGAAGAATTTGTGTTTAACGACACAAGCTACCATTACAGCGTAAAAACTCCAGTAAAAAGAAGTGGTTTTGCCAATTTTGATTTGAGAGAAGTTTCGGAGCGGGTAAGAAACAAAGAAAACAACCGAGACTATGATGGCCGCCGAGATTATCTTGTCTTTCAAGAACCCATGAGCGATCAGCAGGTCGGCTTAGGTTTTAAGCAATTCTCCCGATATTTCTATCGCTCAGCGTATGACACACTTTGGAGAAGTGTTAAAAAGGACTATTTGGGCAGCGGATTAGTTTTTGATGTTGAAAAAATAAGTGAAGACAGCACAGAGTATGATTTGGTGGTTTCCGACACAAATAGTGTTCGAAATATTCATTTTCATTTCAAGGTAAACGGAGGCATATTATACAGCATCCGAGCCGTTTCGGAAATAGGCAAACCCAGTCCGCTTTACCAAAGTTTTGTTTCAAGTTTCACACCTAATCCAGACACAGTGGTAGGATTGCCTATTACGCAAAACAAAGCCGACATATTCTTTGATGACTTATTACATGGCGATAGTTTGGCGGTGGACTATGCCATACAATCGGTAGATGAAATCCGTTTTGAAAAGCAACATTTGGATAAATTGATTGATGTGATAGAAAATTTTAAACACAAAGATTACGACATCTCCGATAAAGTGGATTTGATAGAATCAATGGGTTTTATAAAACATCGAGATGTGTTGCCTTTTTTAGAAAAATATTACAAGCAAAATGTGGACACAGCCCAATATCAGGTGGCAGTGTTAAAAGCTTTGGTCAATCAGCATTCAAAACCAGCCACCAAATTATTCAAAACCCTGCTCGAATACGAAACGCCATTGGTAGATAAAAGTTCGGTGAGCCAGCTTACTTCGAGAATGAGCGACAGTTTGACTACCTATACCGATTTGTTTCCGTTTCTGTTAAAGTTTACCCGTTATCCCGAGTATCAGTCAAATGTGTATGATTTGATGGCAGAAATGGTGGATAGCGGAGTGCTGAAACCCAAAAAATACAAGTCATACAAAAAAGACATTTTGAGAGAAGCTAAAGACGAATTGAAAAGAACCATTTCGGAGGCTAATAAAGCGTCGGGCGGAAATTCTTATAGAAGTTATTATTACTACGAACCAAGCAGCACATTAGAGCCATACAACACTTTGTTGATTCCGTTTAAAAATCAAAAGGATGTGCAGAATTATTTTGAGCGAACCAAAAAATTGAATGATGAGGGCGAGTTATTTACCACAAGTGTTCAAATGCTCGAGGCAGGAATGGATGTGAATGATACCATTTGGCCGCATTTTGCCAATAGAGAAAAGTATCTGATAAAACTTTACGAAAAATTAAAAGAAATAAACCAATTGCATTTGATTCCCGACAGTTGTTTAACGCAAGAAAACATTGCCAAATCAATGCTTTATAAATACAATAGCGTAACCGAAAAAGACAGTGTTCAGTTTTTAAAAAGGTATGAGGCAAGAAACAAAGATGGCGAAGGATATGTATATGTTTTCAAGAAAAAAGACAAATACAACGACAAGCAATGGGAGTATGATTATATTGGCATAATGCCTAAAGACAGCACCATTGTGCCAAAAGATTATGATGTAAAAGACAACGGCAATGACTACATCGATGAGGAAGAGTTGGATAAAACCATGGAGGATGTAATTGATCATTTGCTGTATGCCGACCGAAAAAGAGTGAAAGAGAAACGAAAATATCGTGGTTTTTATGGGTATTGAAATTATGATTTAACAGGCTGAATATGATTGGTTTATTATTAATTTATTTTATTGGCAAAAACTTTTATGACTTAGCCCGCGAGAATGGTAAAAATGGGTGGGGTTATGCTATTTTAGGTGTGGCTGCCTATTACGTAGCTACGTTTATTGCCGGAATGATTATGTTCATTTTTCCTTTAACGGAATTACAGAATTTGATTTTATCAGAAGATAGAATAGATCAGATTTGGATTGGACTTATAGCAATGCCTTTTGGACTTTTGGCTTGTTGGTTGCTATATAAGTGGTTAAAATCGAGATTCGAAAATGTTGATTCTCAGTTGGATGAAGATGTGATAGACAGAAATTTATAGGTTTTGTTCGTCCTCTGAAATCAGTTTGGATATAACAGGAGGTACATTCCCCGATTTCGCCTCCACCCATTGTTTTATTTCGGATTGTTTGGTTTTGAATGTTTCTGTAACGAGCAGGTTTTTCAAGCAATCATCAAATTGATTTTGCCCGTCAACGGCAAATAGCAACTGATTTTGTTGCATTTCTAAGGCCTCAGGAAAACGGGAAATGTTTGAACCACATACAACGGGCAATCCCCATACAGCGGCCTCCAACACATTGTGCAGCCCCTTGCCAAAAGCACCGCCTATAATGGCAACATCGGCATATTGATAGGCATTGCTCAAAACCCCAATGCCATTTATAACCAATACTTGGTTGTTCCGGTTTATTTCTTCATCCGTATAGAGAGATACCCCTAACGGCCGGAATTTTTGATGTATCTCAGCGATGTGTTTTTCAGAAACATCATGCGGAGCAATAATCAATTTCAAGTTTTTTTCGGAATGATTGGTTAAAAAATGCAACAGCAAATCTTCTTCTTCCGGCCACGAGCTTCCTGCAATAAGGGTTGTATTGTTTTCCGCAAAACGAGCCAATTTGTCAATCGGTTGTGCATTTTTCTTGATTTGCAGCACACGGTCAAAACGTAAATCCCCACTGTGGCGTATGTTCCTAAAACCATATTGTTCCAACAATTGATAGCTATCCTTATTCTGAACAAAAACAGCATCAAATTTTTTTAATTCCTTTTGCCAAGCTTTTCCCCAAGTCGAAAACAAAAATTGATTTTTTCTAAAAATCCCATTTACAAGCAATGTTTTGATATTTAGGTGGTTAAGCTGATGCAATAAGTTGAGCCATAATTCATTTTTTACCAAAACAAAAACACTTGGGTTGAGCAATTGCAAAAAGGTTTTCATGTTTTTTGGGGTGTCGATGGGCAAATAAAATGCATCAATTTCGAGTCCATAGTTTTTCATGTTTTTGTATCCGGATTCAGAGAAAAAACTTACCACACAATGATATTTTTCTTGAATTTGCGTTTGAGAAATAATGGGCACAATCATTTCATATTCGCCCAACGAAGCACAATGAAGGCAGAGAATGGGTTTTTGATTTTTGCGAGATTGTTGCCAATCTAAAATCTTCTTTTCCCAATTTTTTCGGGCATCGACAAAATGTTTAATTTTGGTAGAAAACCGCGAAACGGGAACAAAAAGGAGGGAAACTAAAAAAACAAAAGCGTTATATAGCAGATGCATCAATCAGTAAAAAACTCTTCTTCCGACAATTTTTTGGTGTACATCGGAATGGTAACGCCCACTTGAAACCCCCGAAGTAGGTCGGTGCGTTTGGTGGCGTTGTATTGTCGGGTGTCAAAATCCCAGCTACGCATGCTTTGCGTAAAAGCTTGGTTGAAACAAAACCCAACCTTAAAATTGATTTGTTTTTTTATGTCCAAGTGCTGATAGCCCACAAACTGTGTGGTCATCAGTCCTCCGCATAGTCGGTCGTATCCTTTTTCGTAGTCGCCCGTTATTTGAGCCACGGTGGTAGATGAAGCGTAAATATCAATGCGATGCAACATAAAACCCACCCCGGCTTCTACCAAAATACCAGAGTTGCGATTGTTTTTTAGAATCGGGAAAAGTCGGCCAACATTGGCACTTGCTTGGTGGCCACGTTCGTTTAAACGAATCACAGAAAACTGTCCATTTTGATCAATAATTTCGCCGGTAGAGCCCAAAATGGAATCGAACATGTTAGTTTCTTTTACGTTGTTGCCAAACATCCAATTGTAGTTTAGACCCACAATCCAGCCGGATTCAAACTTAAAACGACCACCCACTCCCAAGGCCGAATTCCAACCAAACCGATCGGCCAAATCTGCTCCCGGAATCTGTGCAGCATATTGAATATCAATTAAATACCCCTGCTTTGGTTTAAAGAATTTATCGGTATTCTGGCCAAAGCTAAAATTAGCTTGCCCGAAACCAACGGCCAAAAAAATGATTAGACTTTTTATTCGAAAATTCATTTATACTAAATATCAAGCAAATAACGGAAATAATGGTGAGATGGTTACAAAAAAGTGGCGAGGCTGTATAATTCAGCCTATTTCGTGGATTTAGAGTGAAGCGATGAATCTCTGGGTTTTTAGGATTAACATGAAAATGAATTCCGTTAGGGTTATGAATTAACGTTTTGGGGAAGTTGGGGGTAACTGTTCGAATATACGTTTTTCGGGATTTTAAGGCACTTCACTGTCAAACCGCTACATTTTTTATTAATTGCTTTAAAGCTGAAATGTAGCAAATCACCCACATTATGTACATTTATTGCTACCAGTTGGCATTCCTTTCAGTTCGTAATTTGTACTTCTTCCTCCTGCTGCTTCTTTTTGCAAAATCCCTTTCTGAATTAAATCGTTTATATCTCTAACTGCAGAATCTTTGGAGCATTTTGCAATCTTCGCCCATTTAGATGAAGTTAATTTTCCGTCAAATCCACCCATTAGCATATTCAATAATTTTCTTTGTCGGTCATTTATTGCTGAATCTATATGCTTTTGCCAAAAATCAGCTTTGAATAAAACTTTTGTAAGTATTGAATCCGTGGATTTTAAAGTATTAATCAAACAGTTTAAAAACCAAACAATCCAATCAGTTATATCTAAATTCCCTTTTTGCGTGTTTTCCAATATCTCATAATACTGTTTTCTTTCCAACCGAATCTGAGCGGACATACTGTAAAATCGTTGGTTACTTTTGTCAGCTTGAGCAAGAAGCATATCTGTCAATGCTCTTGTTATTCTTCCATTTCCATCTTCGAAGGGGTGGATTGTAACGAACCATAAGTGTGCAATTGCAGCTTTAATTACCAAGTCAATTTTTTTGTTATTGAACCAATCAATAAATCGAGTCATTTCTTTTTCCACCAAATTGGAGTCAGGTGCTTGAAAATGTACTTTTTCTTTTCCCATTGCTCCAGATACAACCTGCATAGGCCCTGTAGTATCTTTTCTCCAATCCGCAACAGTAATTTTGTACATTCCACTTCTTCCTGTCGGAAATAAAGCAGCATGCCAACCAAAAAGTCTGTCGGCAGTCAAAGGATCAAAACATTTTTGAGTTGCGTCAAGCATCATTTCAACAACTCCTTCCACACTTCTGTCTGAATCCACTACTCCTGCTATTTCCATTCCTAATCTGCGTGCAATTGATGAACGCACTTGGTCAGGATTAAGAAATTCGCCTTCAATCTCCGATGATTTTAGCACATCAAGAGTCAATGTATCAAGTAGGGCCTCATTTCTCAAACCAAAACCTAATGTTTCCATTTTTCCAATAAGTCTTCCCTGTAAATTTCTTGCCTCACTTAACAAATCCAAGAAATGATTATTATTCCAGGTAAATTCTGGCCAATGGTCTTTTTGATGTATAAACGCCTTCATTCAATGCATTATTTGCAACGAAAATAACCGTTATTGGACGCAAATCAAAATTAATCGTTGCTTATTTTGCATCAATAATCAACTTTATTCGTTGCAGGGGTATCTCTTTGACTTACTGGTAACGGTTTAGGCTATGAACAGTTGGGGATTTTACTTTCTAACTTTTCGGTTTAGCACCGACCTTTGTTTTATGTTTATATTTTCGTTTAATCACTTATGCCCCAATTGTTTATAGCCATTGTGCCTGTTGCACAACCAAACCATTCAAAGGTAAAAAAAATAGTTATAGACAAAATCGCGGAAAAATGTTCACAACACACTGTTAATCAATAAGATAAACAAATATTGACTATCTTTACACCATGCAAGGACGACAAGAGATAGAGCCAAAAATGTTCTATCAAGTAAGTTTAGAAGACTTGGTTCCCAAAGATAATTTCTATCGAAAACTTGGGGAGGCGTTAAATCTTCACTTTTTGTATAAAGCCACGGCAGGATACTATGGCACAGAAGGTCAGGAGTCGATAGACCCCGTGGTGTTCTTTAAACTACTGTTGGTGGGCTATTTAAACAACATCAACTCCGACAGAAAACTGATTGAATATTGTTCAAATTGTTTGGATGTTCGGTTGTTTTTAAAGTATGATATAGACCAATCATTGCCTTGGCACAGCACCATAAGCCGCACCCGACAGTTGTATGGCGAAGAAGTATTTTTGAGTTTGTTTCAAGAGGTATTGAGGCTTTGCATACAAAAAGGAATGGTAAAAGGCAAACGCCAAGCGGTGGATAGTGCCTTTATAAAAGCCAATGCCAGCATGGATAGTTTGATAGAAAAACAGGTAGTGGCAGATGCACCAGCATACTTAGATGAGTTGAACAAAAACTCGGACTATCAGGTAACGAGCAGCCGAAAAAAGTTGGTAGAGCGACATCACAACTGGAAAAAAGAAGCCTACAAAGGAATGCCAGGCAACAATAAAACTGTAAAAACAGACGAAAACGGCAACGACATTCGGCCTAAATATTTGAGCAATCACACACACTACAGTCCCACCGACCCCGAAGCCAAAATATCGGTAAAACCGGGCAAAGCCCGCCAATTGAATTACAGTGGCCAATTGGCAGTTGATGATGCCCACCACGTAATAACCGGAGCATGTGCCAGCACAGCAGGCAGCAAAGACAGCGAAAACCTACCCGAAATAGTAAGCCAAACCATCAAAAATCTGAAAGAAAACGACCTTACCATAGATCAATTAACGGCCGATGCGGGCTACAGCAGCGGCACAGCATTACGGTATTGCGAAGAACAAAATATAGATGCTTATATACCCAACTTTGGGTTGTATAAACCCAATAGAGAAGGTTTTAAATTTAATAAAGACCAAAATCAATACGAGTGTCAAAAGCAGGGAGGAAACCAAGCAATACTAACCTTTAAGGGTATAAAAACCGACAGTAAAGGCTACCAAAAAAAGCAATACCGCAGTTCAGAATCAAGTTGCAAGAACTGCCCCTTGCGAGAACAATGTTGTGGCAAAAGCACCAAGTTTAAAAAGATAGAAGAAAGCATAGACAAACCCTACTACGACCGTATGCACCAAAAATTAGCCCAAAATCCAGAGTATGCAAAGAAGATAAGCAAAATACGCAGCAGCACGGTAGAGCCAGTGTTGGGCACGCTTATCAACTTCTTGAACATGAAAAAAATAAACAGCCGAGGGATGAAACAAGCCAACAAGCATGTGCTGATGGCTGCCCTAACCTACAACCTCAAAAAATACCTCAACTTTAGCCGTAAAAAAGTACAAGGCAATGTGCAAGCAATGGAGCAAACGTCAAATCTTCTTAAAATCAAGTTATTAGAAGCATTTTCATGCATTTTGGGCGGTTCATTTTTTTGTATAACGAAACCCTGCCGTTTAAATTAGAGTGCCTTAAATGGCACTATTTCCTTTTGTTTTTTTCTTGATTTTTAAGCATTTTTTCTTTTTTCAAGAGTTGTGCAACAGCTACCATTGTTGTGCCTAGTTATTTTAGTTCAAATTGTTTCTTTTCCATAAATCGCTTGAGTTAATATTTTAGTTAAAGGCTCAAGATTTCCATTATGTCCTTCATTAATTGCCAAATAATAAGCTTGTGTGTCTTTTAGGATAATTTGATAATCAATTCCAAAAAATTCCGAAGCTTGTTGATTAAGTAAATATCTAGCAACTCGTCCATTTCCGTCTAAAAATGGATGAATACTTAAAAATTCTAAATGAAACTCTGTAATTGCTTTTAATTTATCTCCAAGATTACCTTTCTCAAATTTTTCGTAATTGTCTCTCCAATCGGATAAAAGTTTTTCAGTCAATTCTTGGACTTTATCAGCTTTGGGTGGAACATATGTTGCATCTTCTATGTTACCCGATTTATTACTTGCAATCCAAACTTGGACTTTTCTTAATGCTCCAAGTCCGTGAATTGAATCTGAAAAAAGTAAAAGTTTATGGATTGAGAGTAGTCGTTCTAAAGTCAGATTAGAAGTAGATTCTAATTCAGTAGAAACTGGGATTTTAGTTTTATCGCTAGATACAGTTCCATCTTTTATTAATTCTTCTAGGTTTCTAGTCCGCTCTCTATTTTCGTAGGATAATTTTTCAATTCTTCTTATCGGTTTTTGAACACCGTCAATGCGTTTTGATATTTCTTTTAGTAAAAAATCAGATTGCTGGTCTAGTAGTTTTTTCAGGTAGTTGTTTTGTTGAGAAAAAAATGACATTTGTTCCTCTTTATTCATTTGAATACCAAAAAGCTCTAGTCTTATACCATAACCTAAAGGACTGTTTAGAATAGCAACGACTCTTTCTTTATGGTAAATAATTGCTGTTTTGTCATTTTCTTCAGCTATTTTTTCTAAAACTTGGCGTTCTGTTGGTGTTATGTGCTGATTAGTGATAAATACAATTCCATTAGCGTTGTTTTTAGCAACACCTTCTAAATCGTGAGTGTATTTTTCTTTTATCTCTTTAAAATCTTTTTGGTCAATTCCAAAGTAGCAAGCAGCAACATACTTCCATCCGTTTTTCTCACAAACTATATCTTTTAATCCATCAGGTCCTCCCAATGGACATTGAGGGTCTACAGATTCGTACCCTTCCATTATTAGGATTTTTGCACCTAATCTTTCGGCTTGAGTATTTCCACTTCTCCAATTTATTAAATGTAGTTCTGTAGTCATTTTTAATTAGGCACAACATCCAGATATGCGAACATTTATGTCGCATATCCCTCCAAAACTAAAATATTGTATCAAAAAAAGCAACTGGGTAATTGATTAATTTGGTTCTAAAAAAATGTTGTTTTGGCGGTAACTACTCGTTCTATCAGTGCCAAATCACTTTTTGGGTGAATGGGTAAAGATATTTTATTACCCAAGTATCGAAACGACAACGTGAATACTCTACCTAATGTTCTTTCATATTTGTGGTGCCTTACAAATATGGTCCAATCTACATCAATGGATATATGTTGCATTTTAGCCCAGTAAAATTCGCCAATTTGCTCCACCACCATTTTGTCGTTATCCATGAACAAATTTTTTCGGTCATATACTCCCAAAAGATGCGTGCCAAAACGGTTTTTAACCAAAATGCTGCGTTCTAACAGCATTCCATTTGCAGGAATTTCAACAGGCTGCACCTTTACCTCTTCATCAAACCGATGTTGCAATGCTGCCCATTTTTGTTTGTATTTTTTTGTTTGATATTCGAACGTATCCAAATTACCTTCTATCGGAATTATCCATCGTTGTTGAGCCCATTTTTTGAATAAAGCAGGATTGTCAACGTTTGTTAAGGCCCAAATTCGCCATTTCAGAATGGAATGGTTGTAGGCTATAAATGTGATTGTTAAAGGTAGAAGAAATACAACAGCAAAAAACCACGGTTTCAACTCCAACGCTTCCTTCAGTATAATTAATGGCAAAATCATCAACAGAAACCAAGCAGGTTTTCGTGTCATTCTATCTTTGGCTTTTATGGCTTCCGACGCGTGAATCATCTCTTTTTGTGATTAATTGTTTGTTTCAAAATTATCGAAATAAAATTCATAGAAAAAGAAGCTAATGCGTGGTTCTGATTGATTTAGGTTCAACCGTTATTCCCCATATTTTAAGAGAAATTCCGGATTAATTGCTTTGAAACTTACACGCCCCTTGCTAAAGTATTCGTTGGATAAAAGTAGGTCTAATTTTTCGGTATATGGGCGAATAACAATACCTTCAGCCCAAACATCATTTAATAGTTTGCTTTTAATAGTCGCAGTTTTAATTATATCCTCAATGTCGTTTTCAAGCTCGTAATCCAAAGAGATAATCGGAACCATAGGTAAATCTAATTTGTGGAGTAACTCTTTGAAATCAAAAAAGTTTAAATATTCATACTTGTCAATATCAAAGGCATTAAAAAACATAGCGGTTTGTCCTTTTATTTTTAGTTTGTTTCCTTGAATTCCCTCACCAATAAGCTCACCTTGAATGCCAATATTTTTCCCAATCGAACGCAGTTTGTTTTCTATATCCATTAGTCTTGCAACTTTCCAAAAGCTGTTTTCTGTGTCTTCTGTAAGCTCTAAGTTTCGGCTACAAACACCAAATATGCCGTCTTTTAAAAAGTATGTTGCCGAGCTTCCATCCAGCTTTTCGGCAACATAGCATTTTTCACCTTTGTATTTGTCTAACAAGGTCTGCAATACCTGCACTCTTGTTTCATCTGTTTTAGGAATAAAAGAAGGAAACGGCCCTTTGGCAATCCCCCTTAGGCAAGCCGGCATAGGTGGCTCGTATTTGATTATTTCTAACGCTTCGGTGCAGTCTGCATCTTCAATTACCTCAAAGTCTGCCGGTAATATGGACAGCGGAAAACATATACCTTGCGAAATTTGCCCACGCAGCCGAATGGTTCTTATTCTCAATTTGCGTGGTTTTAAAAACTCAAATTCGGGTTTGTCGGGCAATAGGCTGTCAATTTCGCAATAAACGGCCAAATCGCCTACCTTAAATTCATTTTTTTTGACTACCAATTGCCAGCCTAAAACGGTGGCTTTTTCAATGGCATCGGCACCTTTTATAGGTTCCAATGCTATAATTTTTTGAATACTTGCTAATTTTCGCATTTATGTTTGTTTAAATCGGTATTAATCCTGAAAAAGAGTTTAAAA
This sequence comes from Flavobacteriales bacterium, assembly GCA_020635395.1. Lineage (NCBI taxonomy): Bacteria > Pseudomonadati > Bacteroidota > Flavobacteriia > Flavobacteriales > Flavobacteriales bacterium. The sequence continues at coordinate 77,948 of JACJZV010000001.1, read as the reverse complement.
TGGCTTGCCGAACCTTCATTTTCTTGATTCCATGGCAAGGTTTATCTTTCAAAGGCGAAGGGTTCCAAAACTAAACCATAACCTCAAAAAAAGCAACTTGGCTACTGATTAATTTGGTTCTCAAAAACACGTTGTTTTGGCGGTAACTACTCGTTCTATAAGGGCCAAATCACTTTTTGGATGAATGGGTAGAACGATTTTTTTACCTAAGTATTTAAAAGATAGGTCATAAACCCGGCCTAGTACATCATCGTAGTCAGATGTAAAATCAATGGAAGCATCTTGTATTTTGTCCCAGTAATACTCTCCCTTTTGTTCCACCACCATTTTGTCTCTATATATGAATAAGTTTTTTCGGGAAAATCCAAAAGCTTTGTCGACCAAAATACTGCGTTCTAACAGCATTCCATTAGATGGAATTTCAACGGGTTGCACCTTTACCTCTTCATCAAACCGATGTTGCAATGCTGCCCATTTTTGTTTATATTTTTTTGTTTGAAATTCAAATTTATCCAATTTGCTTCCAATGGGTATAAGCCAAAGTTGTTGTGCCCATTTTTTGAATAAAGCAGGATTGTCAACATTTGTTAGTGCCCAAATTCTCCATTTCTGAATATAATAAGTTTGAGTTATTCCAACAATGATCATAGGTAGGAGGAAAACAATTATCAGAAACCACGGTTTCAAATCAAACACGGCCATCAGTAGCATTAATGGTAAAAACAGCAACATAAACCAAGCACAATTTGTTCTCATTCGGTCTCCTTTTTTGACTACTTCTGCTGCGTGAATCATGTTTTATACGTTTAATTATTTTTTTCAAAATTATCGAAATAAAATTCATGGAAAAAGAAGCTAATGTGTGGTTCGGAATGATTTAGGTTCAACCGCTATTCCCAATATTTTAGGAGAAGTATAGAATTAAATGCTTTTGCCAATAAGCACAATAGCTTTACCTACTATTAATTTATTTTCTTCCAAGTCATTCCATCCTTCGTACGGTATTCTATCAGTCCAAAATCTCTTGAAACTATCATTTCGTTCATTTCGTAGTCGAAACAGTTTGACCCCGTTTCACATTTTATCTCGAAAACTTTTAATTTTTTGTTATTCCATTCATAGTCATCTACTAAGGTAGCGGTGGCATTCTCATTGTTTCTCATGACTTTATTCGTTCCAATATCTGCAGCAACAAAAATTTGATTTTCCATTTCCTCTTGATTGTTAATCTTTAAAACTTGTATTTCCGTGGCTGTAATTGTAAACGTCAGATTTGAATTATTGGTTGATTTCAAAACTCCAATTTCAACTTGGCAATCACATCCGCATTCATCACCGCCATAAAATTCAGTTTCGCTTTTTCGATTTACGAGTAGTGAATCTATATTGCCAATACTGTCTTCAAAAACGAAAAAGTCATCATTATTGTAAGGTTTTATCCACTTCAACGTTTCTTCATCCAATTCAGGATCCGGAGGAATGCATCCGCAATCAGGATAATTTAACGGGCAGCAACCGTTAAGAAAAATCACAGTAATTAAGGCATATAATCTCATTTTATTCATATTAAAATACTGGTAATTTTGGCAGACATAAAAAAACCTTTAGGAATATGTCTTTTCAAAACTAACAAATTACGTAATAAAAAACAGGGTAACTATTAGGTGCGAATCGCCTATTTATTCAGTGCATATTTCGAGGCTACAAAACGGCAATTTTTTACACTCAACTCTATCCAACCGAAGTAGTTTATCGAGCTTTCAGTATACTTCACCCCGATATATTTTTTTTCGGTATCCGCCCAATTTCCGAGCCGGACAAGGTTGTTGTAAGACTGATTGTTCGTGTAATCGCAAAACTCAAGAACAAAACTTCCTGTTTTCCAGTGGCTCTGGGCATTTAGCGTGTCACCATAGAGATGCTTGACAGGGTAGGTGTTTTGGTCAATAATAAACATAAAATTATCAGGATATTGTTTGCCGTACACATAATTTTCGGTGTATAAAACAGGGATGGAATCACCAAGTTCTGGAACAAAATATTTACGAGAATACCTCACCATCGAGTCTGTTTTTGTTTCAACATCAACGGTTGTATTGTCATTTATGGTCTCTATGATTAGCGTAGATTGATTAATGCCTCCGGCGGAGGCAACGGAATTGTATTGCAACAGTATATCATCCATCAAATCTCCGTTCAAATCAACTTTGTAATGGGTTATTAGGTTTGAAGTAGCACCCCCAATCGCAACTACTTTAACGTAGCTTTCGGTTGTATCAATTACCAAATGGTTGGAAACGGGTTCAACTACATCATTGTCCGAGCAGCCCACAAACAGTGTCGTTAAAAAAATAAATGTGAAAGAATAAATTAGGCTTAACTCTTTTTTCATCTGCCATTATTATTTAGGATTACCAAACATTTTACACAAAAACACGGGAAGGTAATGTATTTTTACCATAAGGGCAAAAAAGACCAATGGCATCGTCGCTTTCCCAACAAATTATTCGCCCTCTTTTGGCTAAGTTTGCATTCAATTTTATGTCTATGACCATACAAATGGTGGATCTACATGGTCAATACCTCAAAATAAAAAACGAAGTGGATGCAGCTATGCAAGAGGTTCTTGATTCTACGGCCTTTATTGGCGGTGCTAAAGTGCGAGAGTTTGCCGCCAATCTTGAGAGGTATTTGCAGATAAAACACGTTATTCCGTGTGCCAATGGCACCGACGCATTGCAGGTGGCATTTATGGCACTCAATCTTAGTCCGGGCGATGAGGTAATTGTACCTTGTTTTACGTATGCCGCCACAGCGGAAGTGATTGCCCTTCTGCACCTAACGCCTGTTTTGGTAGATGTTGATACAGATACATTTCAAATAGACATAAATCAAATAGAGCAGTGCATTACTGCTAAAACCAAAGCCATTGTTCCCGTGCATTTGTTTGGTCAGTGCAGCAACATGGAGGCCATTATGCAGTTGGCCGAGAAGCACAATCTGTTTGTGGTTGAAGATACTGCACAAGCTATTGGGGCAAAATATACTTTTTCCCATGGTTCGGTGCAGTCAGCGGGTGGTATCGGTCATTTTGGAACCACATCGTTTTTCCCGTCAAAAAACTTGGGGTGTTTTGGCGATGGTGGGGCTATTTTAACCAACGATGATGTCTTGGCAGAAAAAGCAAGAATGATTTGCAACCACGGACAAAAAAAGAAATATTACCACAGCGTTATCGGTGTAAACTCTCGGCTGGATACCATACAGGCTGCGGTGCTTGATGTAAAGCTAAAACATCTTGATAGCTATTGTCAAGCCAGAAACGATGTAGCCGATTATTACGACATAGCTTTTGCCGATGATGAACGTTTTGATACCCCTAAGCGAGTGGCCAATTCTACCCATGTTTTCCATCAGTACACCCTCAAATTGAACGGAATAAACCGTGATGATTTAAAGAATTATTTGCACGAAAAAGGTGTACCCAGCATGGTTTACTACCCTGTGCCGCTCAATGAGCAGGAGGCTTTTTTAAGCAACGGAAAATTTCCTATTACCCAAGATTTGTGCAGTAGGGTGCTATCATTGCCCATCAGCACAGAAATGAGCCAAGAGCAGTTGGAGTATATTGTTGCTGCTGTTTTGGGGTATAAATAGGGGGAATAATGAAATATGCTACATACCCATTTTTTTTAAAATAGAATTTGTTACTAGCGGAATCTTTTCATGGATGTGCAGAATTTTTTAGAAATTTTGGGTAAGTTCAAAATAAAACCTCGATTCCTTAAAATCCTTTAAAAAATGTTCAGACGTAACTGTTTCCCCATCTTCCAATTTTGGTTCTGGAAGCACCACTTGTATTCCAAATAAAGTCATTTTTGCTTCTCCTGATTTGTATTTTATTTCGGTCGTAGTTTCATTCTCTTCGCCGAAGTTGTCTATATAGTAGTATGAAGATTGAAACGTGTCAACAACATAAACAATAGAGGATTGGGCAATGTTTAAATACTCCTTTATTTCTTCCTGAGAATACACTTTTTTCAAAGCTCGGATTAACGTTCCGCAGCCTTGTTGAGTGTATTTAGGCAAGAACATTGCAATAATTGTATCCTACAATTCTAAGCCTTCATATACCAACCCATACAAACCATCCATTTCATGTCGATAAAATAGATGCCCTGTACCACAGTTTTGTTCGACAATATATTTTTTGTCCGCATCATGTAAATAGGTCAATGCCGACTCAAAGCGTTTTTCTTCTATGTAAATTTTGGAAAGGTATCTGCAAGCATAGTTTTTATAATGCCATGTGTAACTTCCATATCCATATATATTATTTGATGTATCATCCGGTATATCAGAGTTATTGTAGTACGTGCCAACATAGTATGGCTCGGCAGAACCTACAATTTTTAAAAACATTTTTTCCGCTTCATTAAGTCTTGATAATTGCCACAGCGAGCAGGCTAACAAAAAGTAGTTTGAATGATTCCCTTCTGTTGGTTCGGCGGTTATCAAAGCCGAATAGTTTTGGCAAAATGTAGAATCTTCTTTTGATGGTAAATGATAAACAGAGTAATCAAAGCATGTTGATGAAATTGAAATATTGATGGTATTCTCAATAGTCCACGTTGTATCTGTTATAATGTTAAACTTGGCTGTATCTTGCGAAAAACAAATGCTCCTTATGAAAATTAGACTACACGTTAGAAGAACATTTTTGAATTGTACATTGAGTCTGTTCATCGTTTAATGAATAGTGTGTTTGAATTGCCTTGCATCAAAAATAGCGAATTTTGAAATTACTAAGGTTTTATTTAGGGGTTAGAAAACGATTAGGTGTAGTTTCGATGAAACAAAAATTTGTCAAAACCCAAAAATTTTTGAAATTCGTAGAAAAATAACAAATAATATGTCAGAAATAATTATCGATCATGAATTGGTAGCCAATTCAACATCCGTAGAAAAAGCAGAATTTTACAAAAAGACTTATGCCCATGTGGCTGGAGCATTTTTGGTTTTCTTGGTTTTAGAAGGCCTCTTTTTAAATATTGGCTTTATGCGAGACTTGGCGGTGCAAATGACACAGGGCATGTCTTGGCTTATTGTGTTAGGCCTATTTATGTTGGCCACCACCCAAGCCGAGAAAATGGTAGCACGTGCCACGAGCATTAATAAGCAATACCTTGGCCTATTCATCTATGTTTTGGCCGAAGCCATCATTTTTGTTCCATTAATGATGGTGGCTATGGCCTATTTGGGTACGGCTGTGTTGATGCAGGCCATGATATTAACCATTGCCCTATTTGCGGGTTTAAGTGCCGTGGTGCTCATTACCAAAAAAGATTTTTCATTTATGCGAAGCATTATCACGGTGGGTAGCATTATTGCTCTTGGGCTAATTGTGGCCGGAATTATTTTTGGCTTTGATTTGGGTCTTTGGTTTAGCGGTGCTATGGTTTTACTTGCTGCCGGATCTATTTTATATCAAACTAGCAATATGATTTACCGATATTCAAACGACCAATATGTGTTGGCATCTTTAGGTTTGTTTGCCTCATTCATGCTGTTGCTTTGGTATATCATTCAAATATTTTTGAGTAGAGATTAACATAAAATCTGTATCAATAGAAAAACCCCAATGTTTGAAACATTCGGGGTTTTTTATTGCTGTATATTATGCTAAAAAATTGTGTTCACATTTTGATTTGAATAATTTTGAACTACCCCATATCTATCCGGTTGCTATTTCGAGGCAAACCTCTGTACCCATCTCCAAATCACTGATTTCGAGTTTGTTGCCAGGGTGTTCTTTGTTTAGGATGTTTATTCTGTCTGATATTACCTGAAGTGCAGCCGACTCATGACTTTTGGTTTTTTGTTTGGCCTTTTCTTCAGCAGCCTTTCTGCCAATTCCGTTGTCGGATATTTTACAAATCAATTTTGAACCCTGCATTGAAAAATGCAATTTTACCAAACCCTGATTGCCCAAATCGGCAATGCCGTGTTTAATGGCATTTTCAACAAAAGGCTGCAACATCATGGGAGGCAAATAAACCTGGTCGGGATTCAGGCCATTCTCCACATTTATAGAAAATGAAAATGCTGGCTTTTTGGTCAATTGCTCCAGCTCCATATAGTTTTTTAGGGTTAAAATTTCGTCACTTAGGGGTATGGAATCAACCCGCGAATTTTGCAAGGTCAACCGCATCAATTTGGCAAATTTTTGCAAATACGTTCTAGCTTCTTCATGCTGGTTTAGAGCCACCAAAGATTGGATAGAATTGAGTGCATTGAACAAAAAATGAGGATTCATTTGAAGTCGCAGAGCCTTTTGTTCTAACTCTATCAATTCTTTTTCTACCAATATTTTTTCACGTTCTTCAGCTGCTTTTCGTTTAATGTTTTTTATATAATTCCATATTGCAACGGCAATTAGCAAAATGGGAATTACCCATATAAGTAGCCGAAACCACCATGTTTGCCAAAAAGGTGCTTTTACCTCAAAAGGCCAACTATACTCTTGGCTTTCAATTCCTTGCATGGATATGGTTCGGTATTTTAGCACATATTTTCCGGGGGGAATATTACTGTAAATTGCATCACTTTTTATGCCTGACTTTACCCAATCTTCGTCAAATCCTTCTAGTTTCCACTGATATTTGAGCTTTGTGGGATTGGTTAAATCTATTCCGGTAAACGAAAAACTTAAATGATTCTGGTTATACGGAAAAACCGGGGTTGAAGTCAGATTATTCCACGAAACAGGGTTAAAGCCAAATTTTCCGGACACCAAAGTTTCATAAAAAAGATCCACATTATCCAACCACACTTTGGGGCGTATGGCATTGGTTTCTATTTCTATGGTGTTATATTTTGTCAAACCGTTGATGGTGCCAAACCACATATTTCCTTGTGCATCACAAATTGCTGCGTTTTGGCAGGTTTCTATTCCCGAAAATCCTTCGGCTGCACCAAAAAATTCTCCGTCTATTACATCACCGGTTTCATTCAGCCGCAACTTTTCTAAACCCCGCTCATGACCCACATATAGATTGTTTTTTTTGTCGAATTCTAATAAATACAGATTGGTCGATTTTAAATGTTCGTCGGCCACTTTCTGTATTTTTTTTGTTACCGATTCGTATCGATAAAGCCCATCAGTAGTGGCTATCCATAGTTGTCGGTGCAACGACCTAATGGCTCTGATGCTTTGATATTTAATGCTCGCTTCATTTATTACCATGGTGGCTTTTCCGGCTTCTATTTTGCCCAAACCTTTGTTTTCTGTTCCAAACCAGACCACCCCATTTGCATCGGCGTGCAACGAAAAAATTCGGTTGGTTGGCAAATGGGTCAAATACTGGTAATTCTTTATTTCAAACTTTCCGTTGATTCTTGATATTTCGCTAATGCCGCCATCAAGCGTGGCCACAAACACTCTACCATCGGGTAGGGTTACAATATCTTTTATGTAATTTCCGCACAACCCATTATCTACTTTTAACCATTTAAAAGTGTCACCATCAAAATAAGCCAACCCCTGCCCCTCGCTGCCAAACCAAAATAAACTGTCGCTGCTTTGTGCTAGGCTTTTTATTTTTACATTGGCAAAACCCGAATCAAGTCCCCATACCACATAGTTTGCCGAATCCATTTGTGTAACTCCTTTTTTGCCGGTTCCTATCCACAAACTGCCTTTAAAATCTTCCAAAACGGCATATACATAATTGTCGGCCAGCCCATCCTTTACGGTAAAGTGGGTAAATTGCTTTCCTGTAAATTGGTTTAGCCCCCCACCCGAAGTGCCAAGCCACACATTGCCCCAAACATCTTTTTCTAAACAACGCACATGGTTGTTGCTAAGCCCTTGTTTGCTCCCATATTGTGTTAATTGTTTGGTGGTTGTGTGATATACAAAAATGCCGTTTATTTGGGTGGCCACCCATAGCTCCCTTCCTACCAACATTAAATCATACGAAATTACATCCCAGGGAAGTGGTATTTGTGGGTCAACAATGTGTTGACCATCAAAATATCGAATGCCTCGGCCATAGGTTCCAATCCAAATACCGCTCGAGTCAAGGCACAACGACTGCACATAATCATCGGGCAAACCATCCGCAACGGTAAGAATCCGTTCGGTTTTGAGTATCCTTTTATTTAAAATATACAAACCCCGATTGGTGCCAACATACACACTACCATCGCCAATTTTTAAAGAGGTTATATATTCATTGTCCTGTTTTGATGACAAGTTAATTCGTGTAAATTTTTCATTTTCAAATACATACAAACCGTTTGAGCTACCCACCAGCATTTTCTTGTCAAGCTCTAAAAAACAATATATGCGTATCTCGTTTGATTTAGAAATTTGGTAATTCTTAAAATTCAGACCATTGAAAACACTAATTCCGCTTTGGGTTCCAACCCATATATCATGTTTTGCATCTTCATAAATGCAATTGACAAAGTTGTTTATCAATCCTTGCTTTGTCTGGTAGGTTTTAAAATTTTTTCCGTCAAATCTGGCCAAGCCTCCCCCACGTGTTCCTGCCCAAATAAAGCCACGGCTATCGTGCAACACATCAAACACTTGCGATTGCGGCAATCCTTCTTCTAAACTAAAATGGCGAAAATGATTTTGCTGGGCATTGGCCAAAACAGCCATGAGCAAAAGCACACAAATACTCAAAATTCGTTGATGAAACATCAACCCAAAAGTACACAATAATTTTTTAGACCAATTCCAACTCCAAAAATTTAGCGGTGTGTCCAAGTCCTTTTTTAACGATTTCTTCCGGCGTGCCAATGGCAATGATTTCACCACCTCCTTTGCCACCTTCGGGGCCCAAATCAATGATGTAATCGGCCACTTTTACCACGTCCAAATTGTGCTCAACCACCAAAACGGTATTGCCCAAATCGGTCAAATTTTGAAGTACTTCCAGCAAAACCCGAATATCCTCAAAATGCAATCCGGTGGTTGGCTCATCTAAAATATAAAATGTGTTGCCGGTGCTAATTTTACTCAATTCGGCTGAAAGTTTCACTCGCTGTGCCTCACCTCCCGAAATGGTTGTGCTGCTTTGCCCCAACGTGATATACCCCAAACCCACGTCGTGCAATGCTTTGATTTTTCGATAGATAGCCGGAATATTTTCGAAGAAAACTACCGCTTCATCCACACTCATATCCAACACATCGCTGATGGATTTGCCTCTATATCGCACCTCAAGTGTTTCTCGGTTGTACCGTTTTCCTAAACAAGTTTCACATTCTACTTCCACATCCGGCAAAAAGTTCATCTCTATCACTCTTCTGCCGCCACCCTGACAAGTTTCGCATCGTCCACCCTTTACATTAAACGAGAAACGTCCGGGTTTATAGCCTCTAATCTTGGCTTCGGGCAACTCCGCAAAGAGGGTTCTGATGTCGGTAAAAAAGCCTACATAGGTAGATGGATTGCTTCGTGGCGAACGCCCAATGGGCGATTGGTCTATTTTTATCACTTTATCGATGTGTTGCAACCCCGAAATTTTTGAATATTTCAGCGGTTTTTTCTTCGAGCCATAAATCTCTTCGGCCAAAATTGGGTGCAGTGTTTCGTTAATCAACGAGCTTTTTCCGCTACCCGAAACTCCGGTAATGCAAATAAATTTGCCCAACGGAAAATCAACATCCACATTTTTTAGGTTATTGCCAACACAGCCTTTTAAGCTTATTTTTTTACCGTTTCCTTTTCTTCTTTTTTTCGGGACTTCAATTTTTCTTGTCCCATTCAAGTATTCGGCAGTAAGCGTATTTGCAGATTTTATTTCTTCCCACTGGCCTGCGGCTGTTATCTTGCCCCCAAATTTGCCTGCCTTTGGGCCAATATCAACGACATAATCACTCTCCAAAATCATGTCTTTGTCGTGTTCTACCACCAACACCGAATTGCCAACATCACGCAATTTTTTTAATGATTCTATCAACCGTTGATTATCCCGCTGATGCAGGCCAATGCTGGGTTCATCCAAAATATAAAGCACTTCTTCCAGCTGCGAACCAATTTGAGTAGCCAACCGAATGCGTTGTGCCTCGCCACCCGAAAGTGTTCGGGCAGGATTGTTCAAACTAAGATAGCCCAAACCCACATTGGTTAAAAAACCGACTCTTCCGCGTATTTCTTTTAATAGTTCGGTGGCAATAATGAGCTGTCTTTCAGATAGTTGAGTCTCAATATTTGAGAACCAATCTTCAAGCTCCGTCAGATTCATTTCTCCCAATTGGCCTATGTGTTTTTCGGCAATAAAATAGTGCAGCGATTCCTTTTTAAGCCGAAAACCATCGCACTCAGAGCAATCTTTAATGGTCATAAATTCTTCTGCCCACTGGTTTAAGCCATCCTGAGATTTTTGCAAATAACTGTTTAAAACCATCGGGACAACTCCCTTAAAATTGGTTTCGTAAGTTTGTGTGCCACCACCCGAATAGGTATAAACTACTTCAAATTTTTCTTCGCTGCCGTGCAAAATGGTTTGCAATACTTCCGGTTTTAGTTTTTCGATGGGGTCGGCCAAACTAAATTTCATTTTCTTTGCCATGGCTCTCAAAACCGTAAAGGTCCAATTGGCTCTATATTCTCCCAAAGGTGCAATAGCTCCTTTATTGATGCTCAATTTTTTGTCGGGAATAATAACATCTTGTTCAATATCCGCCAAAGTGCCTAAACCACCGCATTTGGGGCAGGCTCCATACGGCGAATTGAATGAAAATGTATTGGGCTGAGGGTCGTCATACGCCAAACCACTCTCGGCATCCATCAAATTTTTACTGAAATGTTGGGTGGTATTTTGGTCGAAATCATGGAGCAAAATAACTCCGTTGCCTGCCTTTAAACCAGCTTTAACCGATTCGGTCACCCTAAAACGGTTGTCGGCAGAAACTTCAATACGGTCTATAACCAGCTCAATATCATGCACTTTGTATCTATCCAGTTGCATGCCCGGTTCAATTTTTACAATCTCCCCGTCAATCCGCATTTTTCCATAGCCTTTTTTGGTGTATTGCTCAAAAAGTTCGCGATAATGACCCTTTCTACCTTTTACCAATGGTGCTAAAACCGCCACTTTTTTACCTTCAAAATCAGTTAAAATCAAATCTATTATCTGATCTTCCGAAAATCGGGACATGGCTTTGCCCGAAATATAGCTGTGTGCATCGGCAGCACGGGCGTAAAGCAATCGAAGGAAGTCATATATTTCGGTAATGGTTCCCACAGTAGAACGGGGGTTTTTGCTCACGGTTTTTTGCTCAATAGAAATAACCGGACTTAGACCTTCAATTTTGTCAACCTCCGGTCGTTTCATATCGCCAATAAACTGACGGGCATAGGCCGAAAAGGTATCCATATACCTACGTTGGCCTTCAGCAAAAATGGTGTCGAACGCCAAAGATGATTTACCACTACCACTTAAACCAGTGAAAACCACCAATTTACCTCGAGGAATCGAAAGATTTATGTTTTTTAGGTTGTGTTCTCTAGCACCAATAATATCAATACTGCCCTGCTCGAATATTTCTTCTTTTGATGCCATTTTTTTATAAAAGTGGGCAAAATTAAGCCAAAATATACCTTTTTTTGAAGGAACAATGGTTAAAGTGAAATCATGAATAAAAATGGCTTGAAAAAAATGAAACTACTTTTGGGGGTTGTGTGGCTTTTGCTGTTTCCACATCTTGCAATTGCCCAAAACAATTTGGTACAGGATAATTTTGAAGACAATGATTTGAGCCAAAACCCTATTTGGATAGGTAATATTTCGGAATTTGCGAACACCGGCGGAATATTGAAATCGAACAGCGACTCGGTAAACCATGCTTTTTTTATTACCACACAAATCAATTTTAATAAAGAAAACGAATGGACTTTGGATGTGAACATTCCAATAGCAACTTCATCGGCCAACTATGTTGACGTGGTTTTGGGCAGCGATTCTGCCAATTTGTTATCAAAATACAATGGCCACTTTTTAAGAATTGGAGGCACTTCCGACAATTTTTCACTCTTTAGAAATGAGGCAGGAAGCCCCATTTTATTGGCGAACGGGGCGAACGGACATTCCAATAATTTTAATGGGCAAATAAAAATTGTTCGCGATTCTCTGGGCAACTGGTTGGTTAGCTATGACAATGGATTTTCGGGTAATTTCGTCTTTCTGACTTCGGTGTCGAGTATTTTCTTTTCCGACTCCAAATATTGTGGTATTATCGTTCGCCAATCCACCACTTCTTTTCACAAAAAACACAGTTTTGATAATTTTTATTTTGGCCAACCACGTGTTGACAAAACGCCTCCAAAGGTGGAGTTTCTTAATGTTTTAAGCGATTCTTCATTGGTTGTATTATTCTCCGAAACCATTGATAATACTAAAATTACCGCTACTAATTTTGAGATAAACAATGGCATTGGACTTGCCACTACCGTTAATTTCGTTAAAAACAGTTGTACCCTACATTTTCCAAATCATTTTGCCACCCAAAACTACCAACTACACATAACTGACATTTTTGATTTAGCAGGCAATAAATTATCTGATACTACTCTGAATTTCAATTACTTAAAACCCGACGATGCAGAGCTTTTTGATGTGGTAATTTCGGAGGTAATGAGTGACCCAACTCCATCGGTTGGTTTGCCCGAATTTGAATATTTGGAGCTATACAATAGGTCGGCAAAAATATTAAACCTTAAAGATTGGATATTGGCAGATGCCAGCAAAGAAATTCTATTGCCTGATTTGATAATGATGCCGAACACCTTTTTAGTTATTTGCGACCTATCGGCTTATGAAGAAATGAAACAATTTGCTCCACTTCTAACTTCAAGCAATTTCATTTCTCTCAACAATTCGGGTGATAGCATCACTCTAAAAAACAACAAAAACGAAATCATTTTTCAATTGAATTATTCCAACGATTGGCATACATTAGAATGGAAAAAAGCCGGAGGTTGGAGCCTTGAAATGATTGACCCCACCATGCCATGTTTGGGTGCGGAAAACTGGAATTCGAGCAAGGATTTGAGCGGTGGAACTCCCGGAAAAATAAACTCTATTTCAGGAAATATAAGTGACAGTAAAGCTCCGGCCATTATCAACTCATTCATTGAATTGCCAAATAAAATCAAACTTACTTTTGATGAATCATTGATTTTATATGCCCCCAATGCTTCTCATTTTTTAGTTGAAAATTATTCCATTTCTAAGGTAGAAAAAACCGACAACTATCATTTAACTTTGACTTTTAACCAGTTCTTTTCTTATGGAAAATTGTATGAATTATTGGTTAATGGCGTTTCGGATTGTTCTGGAAATAAAATTGAAAATGCTAAAATATCGTTGGCATTACCATCAAAAATTAAACCTAACAATTTGTTAATCAATGAAATACTTTTTAACCCCAAAACCGGAGGGGTTGATTTTGTAGAAATTTACAATGCCGCCGACTCAGTTTTTGATTTGAGCCATTTATTTATAGGAAAGAAAAACATGGATGGCGACTGGGAAAATTTGGAGCAAGTATCAACCCTTCCAAAACTCATTTTTCCGAAAGAATACATTGCATTGACCAGTAACCCACTGATAATCAATCAACATTATCCTAAATCGAGTTTGATAAATCTATTTGAAACCCCCTCATTGCCCACCATGCCAGATGATGAAGGCAATGTTGGTATTTCCATTTCAAACGGTACTTCGATTGATTGGTTGCCATATTCGGAAGACATGCATAACAGTTTAATATCTAATAATGAAGGTGTTAGCCTCGAAAGAAGGTCGGTTTTAGATTCTACAAACCAAAAATTGAACTGGACTTCGGCATCTTATGTCGAAAATTATGCAACACCGGGTTATAAAAATTCGCAGTCTGCACTACCGTTGTTGGGTTTGTCCGAATTTGAAATTTCACCTGACCCATTTTCGCCAGATGGTGATGGCTTTAATGATGAATTATTCATAAAATTCAACATTCAGGAAAGTGCAAATATCAATATCCGCGTTTTTGATTTGAATGGGAAAATGGTTGCCTTTCCGGTAAACACGGCTCTTTCTGGTATCAATAACATTTTTGTTTGGAGTGGAAAAGGAGTGAATGATGAGGTAGTTCCACCCGGAATTTACGTGGTTGTTTTAGAGGCTTTATCGGTTGATAGCGGTAAAAAAATAATTAAAAAACAGGCCATTACAGTGGCTTATTAATCGAGTGAGCGGCATTTATGTACATATTCCATTTTGCAAAAAGGCTTGCCACTATTGCGATTTTCATTTTTCTACACAAACAAAGAATGAGGATGCATTGATTGACGCAATTGTTGCGGAAATAGACCTTCGAAAATCGGAATTACACAACCAAAAGATAGAATCCATTTATTTTGGCGGAGGCACACCCAGCATCATCCGGTTACAAAATTTGGAGAAGATATTGACCAAAATTTTCCACTACTTTGATGTTTCAAAAACCGCCGAAATAACTATGGAAGCCAACCCAGATGATTGCAGTTTGCACAACTTGATTGAATGGAAGAATTTAAAAATCAATCGGTTAAGTATAGGAGTTCAGAGTTTTGACGAAGCAGATTTGGTTTGGATGAATCGGTCGCACAATGCACAACAGGCACTTGAGTCGATTGAAAATGCAGCAACCATCGGTTTTTCTGATGTCAATTTAGATTTGATTTATGGAATTCCAGTATCGAACGTATGGCAACGAAACGTTGAGTTGGCATTAAGCCTACCTATAAATCATTTATCTGCCTACAGCTTGACCATCGAAAAAGGCACGGCTTTGCACCATTTTGTGAAAACCGGAAAAGAAAAAGCTGCTCCCGACTCGAAATCGAATGCCGAATACGACTTTCTTCAAAATAAGATAAAAGAAAAAAATTGGACACATTACGAAATTTCAAACTATTGTAAATCAGATAATTATGCCTTGCACAATACTTCTTATTGGAAACAAAAGCCTTATTGGGGATTTGGGCCTTCGGCACATTCTTATACCAAAAATAAGCGGCGGTGGAATTTGGCCAACAACCCATTATACATTAAAAAAGTAAACAACCAAGAGGTATTTTTTGAGGAAGAGCAACTTACAAAAGTGGACTCCATGAATGAACAAATTATGCTTGGCTTACGAACAAAATGGGGGTTAAATCTTCATGATTTTGAAACTTATTTTGGCATTAACTTATTGAAAAACAGAGAATTTGAATTTCAAAAATTAAACGAAAACCGACTGTTGGAAATGAAAAACAATGTGTTATACTTAACAGATTCAGGCAAAAAAATGGCTGACTTTGTGGCCTCCGAACTTTTCTTTGAAAATGATTAATTAAAAATTGAACTTACTTTGCACACTTGAAAAATTCGGTTCAATCTATATCTATTTTGGGAGGTGGAAGCTGGGCAACGGCCATTGCAAAAATTTTGTGCGAAAACACATCTGCAAAAAAAATTAATTGGTGGGTTCGCACTCCAGAGAAAGCGGACTATATGCGAACCTTTCATCACAATCCAGATTATATTAGTTCGGTTAGCTTTGTAAATCAGCCGATTGAATTTTTCACCAATCTTGAAGACTGTATTTCGGAAGGGGAAATAATTATCTTGGCTATTCCATCAGCTTTTGTGCATCAAACGTTGTCGGGCATTTCTCCCCAACTTTATTCAGACAAATATTTGATTTCGGCGGTAAAAGGATTGATACCTGAAACGAGTCAGATTTTGGGCGACTATTTAAGAGAACACTGCGGTATAAACGATGACCATATTGGGGTTATCACTGGGCCCTGCCATGCGGAAGAAGTGGCCTTGGAAAAACTTAGCTTTTTAACGTTAGCTTCTAAAAATCAAAATCTTGCGAACGAAATATCCAAACTACTGCAAGGTAGATTTATTAAAACGGTAACCTCTGATGATATTTATGGAACCGAATATGCAGCGGTGTTAAAAAATATATACGCTATTGCCGCCGGAATAACTCATGGCTTGGGTTTTGGTGATAATTTTTTAGCCGTTTTGGTGTCGAATGCCATTAGAGAGACAAAACGTTTTATGGCTGCCGTGCACCCCATTGAGCGGGATATTGACGACTCGGCCTATTTGGGAGATTTGATGGTGACTGCATATAGCCAATTTAGCCGCAATAGAACTTTTGGAAATATGTTGGGCAAAGGATATTCCGTAAAATCTGCTCAGATTGAAATGAAAATGGTTGCTGAAGGTTATTATGCCACCAAAACCATTTATGAGATGAACCAAAAATTTGGGGTAAAAATGCCCATTTCTGATTTTGTATATCGCGTGATTTATGCAAATTTTTCAGCCAAAAAAGCCGTTGAAACTTTGATTTCTCAAATTGATTAATCTACAAAACAATCAAGCGTTTTGTATGACATTCTTTCCCATTTTGCCAAACTACGGTATAAATATCTCCCGGCAAATTTGAGATACCCAATGTGCTTTGACCTGCTGTAATACGCTCATTTTTTATCTGCTGACCCACAGAGTTGTATAAAATAATCGTTGATTCCTCATCCGAAATAGCAAAATTTATTTGTACAGATTCGGACGTTGGATTTGGGGAAATATCAAAAAACGGCTTCTTCATCTTTGGTTCAAATTTTAGAATGGCTGAGTACACATATTGTCCATTAAAATCCATTTGTTTTAACCTGAAATAAGTTGTTTCCGTTGGCACAAGCGTTTTGTACTCATAGCTTATTGTTCGGTTGGAGCTACCGTTTCCAACAACAAAATCCAGCCTTTCCCAATCATTTGCCTCGGTTTTACGCTGAATTTCAAAGCCCAAATTCTGATTTTCCATGGCAGTTGCCCACATTAATTTTAGTTCGTTTATGCCCTCCGCGAGATTAAAATAAATAAGTTCTACTGGGAGTGACGCAAGGTTGGTTGGCTGACAAGAAGAGTAATTTCCAGAAGTACTGGCCACACCAGTATCACTCCATGCAGCAAACGACCCATCGGTATTGCTTAAATTATTGGGAATGTAGTTATAGTTTTTGTCAACGCCATTAATAATGGTTCTAAAATATCGAGCGGTTGCACCGGCGTTTGCAAAATTACCGGAGGAAGTGAAACTTGCATCGGTGCTAAAAACAACATACACATTGCCAACACTATTACCGCACCATGCACTGAAATTGGGTGTATCCAATGGGGCATCATTCATTACAATAAAGTAACTATTGGCAGGTATTGAAGAGCCGTTGGAAGCATTTACAAAAGCAAAATCGCAACTTCCGGATAGTTTGGTATTTAGCCCGCTCACAAAGCCTGAATTGCCCGATGCTGCTATGGCATCGGTATAGGTAGTTGACGCAGGCGAAGTTGTTCCATATCTTATATCGATAGTTGACGGTGAAACGGTTAGGCTGGAGCCCCCATTTTGTAGAATAAGATATTCGTTATCGCCTTCTGAACTTCCACAAGCATTTATCATAACGCTTTTTAGGCTCTGTGCCTGAGTAGAACAATAATTCATTAAAAGAAGAAACGGTAGCAATGCGAAAGACTGTTGAAATAATTTTTTCATATTAATTTTTTAAAATTCATGTTTTTTGATTAACCTATTAACCGACCAAATTTAGCAAAATGGATCCCAAATATCCAAGTCAAATAATTATCTCAAATAATACCTTAAATAAATTGACGTTGTAATGGCGTTGTGTTATTTATTTTTGTCCCATGCTGACTCGTAAAATTTTTGGATGCTTTGCACTACTCGTTTTTGCGTTATTCTCTTGCAAAGATCAAGATGCCATTTTGCTCGACCCTGCGGCAACCTTAACCTTACGAACAGACACCATGTTTTTTGACACTGTTTTTACGGCCATTCCTACGGCTGTACCAAAGTCGATAAACAAGCAATTTGTGGTAGTTAATCCTCATAAAGAAAAAATTAAGACCAGTTTTAGATTGGCCGGAGGCTCTGCCTCGCAGTTTCGAATAAATGTTGATGGCGAGGTTGGCCCAACCGTTTCGGAAGTGGAAATATTGCCAAAGGACTCCGTTTTTGTTTTTGTTGAACTAACCGCCGACCCAAACAATAACCCAACCTCTATGCCCTTAATTATCAGAGATTCCGTTGAGATTCTGACCAATGGAAACCGACAACATGTGCAGCTTGTGGCTTGGGGGCAAGATGCCCATTATATTATTCGAGATTCGGTTTGCAACATGGTGTTTGACGACAAACAAAAGCCATACGTAGTTTGGGGCTACTTATATGTACCAGAAAATTGTCAACTTACTATTAAAGAAGGTGTTAAACTGCATTTCGCACCTCGTTCGTGGCTTTATGTGGAAGGAACTTTAAAAATAGAAGGAACCAGCGGAGAACCAGTAAAATTTGAAGGAGATAGGCTGCAACCCGATTTTGAAGAATCAGCTGGTCAGTGGGGTGGTATATGGCTAAACTATCTGAGTAAAAATAATTCCATAAAACACGCTGAAATTAAAAATGGCACTGTGGGCGTTTATTGTGATAGCACCAGCAACAACGGCCTTCCCAACGTAGTTATTGAAAACACAGAAATACGGAACATGGCTTACGATGGAATATCGGGCAAGGGCAGCTACATACGAGCCATAAATAATGTTGTTGTCAACTGTGGTAGATATACCTTTTTAGGGCTTTATGGTGGATTTTATGACCTTAAACATTGCACTTTTGCCACTTATGGTTACGACTTTTCGCACAAAGACCCAACATTGGTTTTGAATAATATTGAGCTGGATGAAAACCGCCATTTAGTTAATTCTTTCCCCATTGGATTCAACATTCAAAACTGCATTATAGAAGGAAGTGCAGATGATGAATTTGGTTTTGCCGTACTAAAAAGTATGATGACTATTGATTCTACCCTTAAAAATAATTTGATACGTGCTACCGACAAATACCTGGTGGCAGAAATTGCCCTGAGAAGTCCGGCTAATGTTATTGACAAAGGCCCATACCCAACCTTTGAAAAACCAGTGCTATTTGTGGATGCCCGCAATAGAAATTATCGGATTAAGGTAGGTTCGGCAGCTCAAAATATTGGAGCAAATGTTGGAATAACAACCGATTTTGATGGTAACTCACGAGATGGAATGCCGGATGCCGGTGCTTTTGAGGCCATGTGATTATTTTAGCAATCGTTTGCTGCCAATGAGCAATATGCCAAAACCCAACAAAAAGCCAGTCAACAAAAATTGAATGGGTATTGCAGCAAAGGCAATGATAAATGTTCTATCCATGACCCACAAAAAACCAATAAGCACAAACATAATGAGCAAAAAAGTGGATAGTTTTCCCATGCCCGGAATATTGGTAAATCGCACTTTCTTGTTTGCAAAATATAGGCTTACAATCATTGAAATAATTGGTAAAAACTGAATGTTTATGTCGGCATCTAAAATGCTTCTTCGCTCAAAAAGAAACTGATACAGGTTGAAAACCAATGCCAATACTCCCGGTAAACAAACCATGTAGAGCAAAACCGCGTACACATATCTCCATGGGTTTTGATTTGATTTTGGTGTTGAAATCCACCCCGTGAAAATTACCAACACCGGAATTGAGAACAAATACAAAAAGGCAACTGTAGGTTGGCTTTTTACCATTTCAAAAATATCGTTGAGCGTCATGGAAGCAAACTTACTACATTGGGTTTTAACAAAAAAAATCCCCGAGTTTTTCTCGGGGATTATTCGTATTTTATTAATGAAACAGACTACTTAATGGTTATTTGTTTGGGAGCTGTTTTTTCTACCTTGTCAATAGTGATGGTCAAAATACCATTTTTCAACTCGGCATTGATAGCATCTGTATTTGCTTTTTCGGGCAAATAAAAGTTGCGTTTGTATTTTCCTGAACGAAACTCCTTCAGATGATAGGTTGCGTTTTGCTCTTCTTTTTTCTCCACTTTTTCGGCCATTACTGTAAGCTGGTTTGAATGTACATCAAGCTTGATGTCATCCTTTTCCATTCCTGCCAATGCCAAGTTAATGATGTAATTTTCATCAGTTTCTTTTACTTCGGCGGCAGGTGTGAGCGTTGACTCGAATTCGCCTTTGTTCAATTCGTTGAAAAAACTATCTAATACAGTTGGGAAAAAAGTGTCGTTGAACAAACTTCTTACTGGTGCTAATTTTGATGCTTTCATTGTTGTATTTTTTTTAATGTTAAAACTTTTGCTCAGTTTTTTGCAAGCCTCGTTCCAGATAAAAAAAGTCAACAAATAGGTGTCATTTTGTCTCTATTTCGACGAAATTTTTTATAAAAGTGTCATTGTGTCATTATTTTGCTATAATGAACCGGTTTATTGTCATTTGTTCATTGGTTTTAACCTTTTTGAAGTATTGCGAAAATGTAAGGATAAGATTCTGAAATTGTTGCTTTTGGTTTAGGGTAGAGCATACTTTGTTAAAAATTACAAATCCATCTACATTCAATAATTCTCTTAAACCACGTACAAATTCTATTTTGTGAAATTGCTCTGGAACATCCAAGTCATTATAAACATCCACAATTATCAAATCATATTTTTCATTGGAGTTCAAAACAAAAAGCTCGGCATCATCAACGATTATGTTCACATTGGGTATTGGTTTAAAATAGGTGTGATACATCTGCACCACAACCTCTGAAATTTCGATTGCGGTTTGTCTGCATTCCGGGTTCTTTTCATAAATCAGTTTGCACACTCCGCCGGCTCCAAATCCTAAAATGAGGCTCGTTTTTATTTTCTCCCATTCAAAAGGTTCTTCATAAAACAACCCTTTGTAAGCCAATTGTAAATTGCCATAGGAATAGTTTGCATTGGTGGTATTTAGCAAGAGTTTTCCACGATTAAGTTCTATTTCGAGTTGAACGAATTGGTCTTTTCGCCGCTCCAAAACTATTGGCCAAACAAAGGAAACCACCCATTTCAGATAAAACAAAAAACCCGTCGTGTGACGGGTTTTTATATTTTGTTCCTTTAATTTCAACTTATTGTTTAATGAATTTGGTGGCCGCAGTATGATTTGAGCCTTTAACACTGATTATATAATTTCCTGACCGAAGTGAAGAAACATCCAAATCAATCACAGCTTGGGTACCAGTGGCATTCATCTTTTTGCTCATCATTATCTGCCCGGTCATGCTCATAACTTCGATGGTCAACGCATCGTTTGAACGAAGTGCCATTTTTACTGTTACTGCGTCTGTTGCCGGATTTGGGTATGCTAACAAACTTAACGTTGCTTCCCGAGATATCGAATTCACTTTTGTTAAAGCCGAGCTGCTTTTCCAAATACCACGACCGTGCGTTCCGGCATAGAGCATTGCCCCTGTTCGGCTTCCATTTTTAAATACTTTCTCCTCTACTTGTCTTATTTGGAAAACAGCTACTCGTGGCATACTGTCTTTGTTAAAGGTCCAAGTTGGGTTGGTGGCATTTCCATTTTGTGTATAATAAATGCCATATTCTGTTCCAAGAATGATTACATTGTTGTTGTCAACACTAATCTCGGCATCATACACCGGAAATCCTGGTAAACCTCCAGTGATATTTCTCCAAACTGGACTTGCATCCATGGCATTTTCCGTAACATATACAAAGGCAGTATTGCCGTAGTTACCCAATGTTACAATTACTCTGTTTGGATTGCTTTGATCTACTTCAATATCAGTTACCGATCTGCCTGATGGCAAACCAGTTCCGAAGATGCTAACCAATTCTAAACTATCCGAAATATCAGTAGCTCCAATAATTGCCGTATCCCACTCAACTTCTCTGTTAAAACCATCGATACGATACAATGTATTTGAGGTTCTTCCTGATAAAAATAGAGAGCCTCCATCAGGAACAATCTCAAAATTGGCAGGTGGAAAACTTAAAGCTGCGACTTTATACCAAATTGGGCTTGGGGCAGTGCTTGCATTGAGAGCCATCCATACGGCATCATTCATACCAATATACAATTTGCTGGCCGAGTCAGAAAGTCTCTCCCATAAAGCCATTGGACTGTTAAAAATGTTACTTGCCTGAACTACCGTTCCGTCTGATCTAACATCTACACACTCTTCTTTGATTCGCTCATCCCAAATTGGCGACATGTTTCCACCGGCATTAAATGATCTTGCCATACCTGTGTTTTGGCTTTCACCAAAAACAACGTCAGGATTAATCATAGAAACCTCACATTGAAAACCATCACCTCCTAAAACTTCAATAGCACTTTGTGGAGTATTTCCTCTACCATTGATTACTACGGTGTTGTTATCTTGAGAACCACCAATTATCAACCCATTTCTACCGGCAGCAATACCGTAATATTGAGTAGCAGAATAGCCGTTATACAAGGTTGTATATCTATCAAATGTGGAGGTGGTAGTTCTCGAAATACCACCATCACTTGTAATGTACATAATTGCAGGCTTAGAAACTGTATCAAAAACAATCAAATGTTTATCTGCATGAATGCCAAATGGGTTTGCTTTATGGTCGTTTGTATTGCCCACAACATAAGGTCCTTTGTTGGGAGTCCATTCTGCGAAATCGACACCACCCATGTATATATGCTCTCTGTCGAATGGATGAACTGCCAAACACAAATCATAAGAACCTTGCGAAAAACCTAAGCTAAGATGCGTCCATGGATCGAAAAAAGTGGAACCTTGACCAATAATCTGTTCAAAGTTTTGACCGTTATCTTTTGACTGGTAAACACCTTTTAAACCGCTACCAACATTAATTACTCCTCTCGGCCCATTTATAGAAATAATACCGGTAACTACAACGTAGGCATAATTGGGATCTGAAGGTGCATGGGCAACCACCATTCTACTAATTCCGCTTAAAGGCAAACCTGTCACTGCTGTATATGAGCCATTGGTTGTAGGGTCGGTAGAACGATAAACCTTTGGCCCTGATACGGCCAAAGCATTTCCATTTTTATCCAAAACTATGTCTGTTACAACCCCGCTCAATACCACGTTCCATTTAGTATCATCACTTTCATCAGAAGCTCTTAATCCATTCGATGTGGCTGCAAAAACTATGTTTTTGGTAGGGTGAGAAAACACTTTGTTTACGTATGAATATCCTGAGGTGGAAGCAATTTTGGCAAAAGTAGTTCCCCCATCGGTGCTTTTATAGATTCCTCCGCCCGAAAAACCAGGTGAACCAGATTCTTCTCCCGAAAAACCAGTGGTAAAAGCTTCACCGGTTCCAACATAGATAGTGCCATTAGGAGTTTGACAAATTGAAGAAATTGCCATGTCTATCATTTGGTCGTCAACCGCATACCAAGATGCTCCTTTGTTGGTTGATTTAAAAATACCACCATTTACTCCTCCTGCAAACAATATGCTACTGTTATTTCTATCAACTAATAAAGCACGGGTTCTGCCCCCAACGTTATCAGGACCTGCAAATCTCCATGAAAATGGAAATTTAGCTTTACCAAATTTGCTTTCAAATGCAATTACTTGTTGTTTAACACCGTTTACAATCTCAGGGTCAACAATTCCTGTTATTTGATTTGCCCTCAGGCTGTTCAAATATTCTGCAGCACCTTCAAAACTTTCGGCTGTTTTTTCTCCATCCTTAGGCTGATAAGTCATTTTAGAAGATGGTGCAAAATGCCATGCCACCAAACCGGCAGCCAAAACTCCAGTTCCAAAAAATGCTTTGTATATATTCTTTTTCATATCCTCTATTCTACAGTTTTTAATCAAAACTACTATCAGTGTGCAAAATTATATTTTCTTCCCTTTTTGACAAGTTCAATTTACCAATGGAAACCAGCGGTTGGCAAATGGTTTTTAATTTCTTGAATTGAAAACCAATTTGAATTCGATATAACCCGAAACAAAAAGGTATTGAGTTGGTTCGAAAGCCATAATATTTAACCCTTTAGGAAAATAATTAACGTTTGTGCCAACTCCAATGCTTCTGGCCAGTGTAGCCGGATTTTGCCAAGTTAAGGCAATTCCGGTTTTTGATGTTAAGCCCGGCTTATAATTTATCTCATCCCACCCATATCCGGAGTGGGCATATCCAACCACATCGGATGTTGATGGCACATTTTCTGGTGTATATTTTACTATGTGATAGACATCCTTGTCGCCGTCAAACTCTGCCAATCTTAAATAAACAGGCCGCAGTGTGGCTATCGCTAATCCCGCTGACATTCTCAAATCTACTGTAACATCGCCTTGATTTTGTTTTTGAATCAGATTTTTTGAAACTCCATACGTTATCCTAAAATTTCCGGTATGATAAAGTTTGCCAAAAACAAAAGGTAGCTTATTTTCAAAATTATGATTTACCACTTTTGATTCTCGCTGATGTTTGAATGATGAAAAATCAACATCTATCATTCTGTTTTCTGACAATCGCAGGGTGCTGCCAAGCCCAAATCCATTGGTATTTATATGCAAGCCCATATCCCATAAACGCGGGTTATCGGCAGATCTAACGCCGAAACTAACGAACACAAAAATCAAAGAATAGATTATTCTCAAAGCGATTGTTTATCTAAAATCAGTGGTAAATCTAACTATTTGAAGTCATATTTCAAAACGATAAACACTTCAACAAACAAAACGCTGCTTTTGTAAAGCCTTTTTTGCTGTTGGAGTAAATGCAAAACCTTCTTTTTAAAGCTATTTGTTTGAAAATTTTATCTCGAACAAACGGCAATATGGCCAATACCTTGAAGAAGAAATTATGCTAAAATGGAAACAGACCAAGAATAGAATTTACCTCATTTCCCGATAAGTGTATCGGCAAATAAAATTAAAACGTGTGATAACCCCCATTTGGGCAAAGCCCATTATGAGTGCTGCGGATTTGAATTTTCTACTTTTCCGAAACCCGTTGGGCAGGCTTCTTTTCTACCACCGCATGAAGTTGAAACTAATGCCAAAACAATCATCAAACCAAACAAACTCAACAACTTTTTCATACTTTTCCTTTTAATGTGAACGCCTTTTTAAGTTCAACAATGTAAGATTGCAAATTATTGTGCAAAGAAACGAATTAATAGCATTACTTGAAGACGAGATTGTTCAAGAATTTATTAGTCTTCACGGTTCTGAAAACCCTGAATTTTTGGCGTTAAACTATCGCCAAAGGGTCGATTTTGACATCTCAAAAGTTACACAATTGTTGCAATTGTATAAAAAAGCTCAGCACAAATTGCCGCTTTGGATTTTGAAAAGGTGTGCTATGAATGCCAAAAATTATGAACAATGCAGCAGCGAAGAAACTGCCCGGTTTAAAGCAAGCCTTTTTGCAGGAAAAAAAATGCTGGATATGACCTGTGGCCTTGGTGTTGATTCCTATTTTTTCTCCAGACGCTTTGAACAAGTTGTTTCGCTTGAAGCACATACAGAAACATTTGAATATGCCAAATATAACGCCAATAAGTTGGGTGCATCCAATATCGAATTTGTCAACGAAAACTGCGAAAATTATGAATTGTCAGAAACTTATGATTTAATATACATCGACCCCGACCGACGACCCGAAGGCATGCAGAAAAGAGAATACAGCCTGCAAGATTACAGCCCTGATATGACTATTTTTCAGGATACACTTTGGCCTTTTTCAGAAATCTTGTTAATTAAGGTAAGCCCAATGCTTGATATTTCTATGATTTTAAATCAGCTAAAATGGGTGAAAACTATATATGTGGTGGCTGTAAAAAACGAGGTAAAGGAGCTGCTAATATGTGCCAAAAACAATTTCTTGGGCGATGCAGAAATAATAGCCGTTGATATACAAAAGGAACAAACGAGTATGTATTCTAAAACAGCTTCTACATCAAAAATGAAATATTCTGATGCCGGAAAATACCTGATTGAGCCATCAAAAGCCATTATAAAATCTGGTTTGGCCGCCAACTTTGCTATGCACCATTCATTTGGTTTCTTGGCACAAAACGGCCTCTATTTTTTTTCTGATAGTTTTGATTCTATCCCGGGGCAGTGCCGAGCTTTTGAAATATTGCACACGTTTGTTTTTTCGTGGAAAGAAATAAAGTCATTTATCAAAAAAGAGAAAATAAAAGCCCTCAATATTGCTCAAAGGCATTTTTTTGAAGATGTGGCGAGCATTAGAAAACGCCTACAAATTCCTGAAGGTGGCAAGAATTTTTTGTTTTTCAGTAAAAATCAGGCAGAAAACCCTGTTTGCTATTATGCAAAACCTATTGATTTGGAATAGTTTTGATGTATTCTTCAATAGCCGCAGTCATGGATGGACTAACTGGAGTTGGTGCCGGAATATCATTTACTAATTTGGCCTCTTCAATTGCTTGATTGGTGGTTTCGCCCCAGCCGGCAATTCTTGTTTTGTTTTGTTTAAAATTAGGAAAATTGTCGAACAAAGATTTTATATCGGCAGGGCTAAAGAAAACAATAATGTCGTAGAAAACATTTTCCAAATCACTAAGGTCTGCATTTACCGTGTTATACATCACAGCTTCTTTGAAATTTATTTTATTTTCTGTCAAAAAACTGGGAATTAGCTCACTTCTAATGTTGGAACAGGGAAACAGAAAATTCTCTTTGCTATGGGTTTTTAGTAGTTTTAAAAACTCCGGATCACGGCCTTTGCCAAAAAACATTTTACGTTTTCTAAGTTGGATATATTTTTGGGTGTACAACGAAATTCCTTCGTTTGCACAAAAATATTTCATGGTAATTGGCAAATCAACCCTCAACTCTTCTGCACATCTAAAAAAATTGTCAACGGCATTTTTCGAGGTAAGTATAATGGCCGAGTGGTCAAGAATGTTGATTCGGTTTTTTCTCAACTCTTTGCCCGGCACGGGTTCTACTTGTATAAAGGGTCTAAAATCAAGCTTGAGCTTATACTTTTCGGCCAAAATATGATATGCCGTTTTTTTATCTCCCGGATCGGGTTGCGATACCAAAATACTCTTTACTTTCAACATTCTCTACTTTTTGCTCGAAACTTTCATCCTGTTTGAACAAGTATTTTGCCCAATAAAAGGAGTGGTACGATTTCGAGGGTGCAAAGATATAGAAATAAGTAAATCTTGCTGAATGGAAACATTTGACCATAGATTAGTATGCTTTTGGCCAATCTCCACATAAGAAAAAGCACAAATGCTCCAATAAAAACCATCCGAATAATGCTCTTTATTGATTGGTCAGGAACGAAATACCACACTACCACAAGCGGAAAAACGGCAATGGTGTAGGCATACATCAAATTTCCGAAAGAAAACAGCATTAGGCTTCCTAAATGTTCGGTTTGCAGCACTATGCCCACAATGTAATGTATAAAATATTTGATTGAGTAAACCATCAGCAAAAACACCACTGCAAGACCAAACCCTGTTGCCGGATGACCAAAAGTAAAAGTATGATCAAATGGCAAAAACATATAAACGCTTAACCCCAAAATGAGGCAACTGAGTAATACTTGAAGCAAAAAAACAAGACTTACTCCATTTTCTCGAGTCAAAAACTCATACTCATTTTCAGGGGTCAAAAAACCACTTCTTAATGCCAGTATGTGCCTTGTGGGTTGCGTAAGTTTAATTATTCCAATTATTATGAGAATAAGTATAGATACGACAAATACCCAAAGTTGAGCATTGTTATTTCTTAAAACAGGTTCTATATCATCCTTTGAGAACACCGCTGAATGTTGCAGCCCAATAATAAAAAGAACAGCTAATAAGCGTTTGCTCATGCCATTTTCATTTTTACACGGTTAATTATTTTTTCATAATACTGCTCATATAATGGGCAAATGCTATGAATATCGTATGTTTTGGCATGAGCCACCGCATTGTCTTTAAACTTTCTTAATACGTCATCAGAATTTAGAATATACAGTGCCTTTTCGGCCATCAACTCAATGTCGCCCACATTGGTAGTGTAACCCGTGACACCATCAATATTTACTTCAGGTTGGCCACCGGTGTTGGTAGATATAACGGGTACCTCGCATGCCATTGCCTCCAATGCCGCAAGTCCAAAACTTTCTGTTTCTGAGGGCATCAAAAACAAATCAGCAATAGATAAAATTTCTTCCACCGCATCTTGCTTGCCCAAAAAACTCACTTGGTCACAAATATTGCTTTCTCGGCACTCTCTTTCCAGTCGTACCCGCTCAGGCCCATCTCCCACCATCAACAATTTTGACGGGATTTTTTCTTGAATTTTTTTATAAACCCTCATCACATCGTCCACTCTTTTCACCTTTCTAAAATTGGAGGTGTGAACAATGATTCTCTCAGAATTGGGGGCAATTGCTTTTTTGAAATGCTCTTTGGGTTTTTTGCTAAACCGCTTCATATCTACGAAGTTTGGAATCACTTCTATATCTTGTGTTATATGAAAATAAGCATTTGTATCACTTTTAAGGCTTTGTGAAACTGCCGTTACCCCATCACTCTGATTGAGGGCATAATCGATTACAGGTTCGTATGTTGCATCTTTACCAACCAGGGTTATATCGGTTCCGTGCAACGTAGTTATTATGGGTATGTTAATACCTTTTTCTTTTAAAATATATTTGGCCATAACCGCCGCAGCCGCATGGGGTATGGCATAGTGCACATGCAAAATATCCAGTTTTGCCGACAACACAATTTCTACAATTTTGCTGGTAAGGGCAATTTCGTATGGCGGGTATTTAAACAGCGGATAGTCGCTAACGTTCACCTCGTGGTAAAACAAATTTTCACTAAAAAAATCCAATCTTGCAGGTTGGTCGTAGCTAATGAAATGAATGACGTGGCCTTTTGCCGCCATTGACTTGCCCAACTCTGTGGCTACCACACCACTACCACCATAGGTTGGATAACAGATTACACCAACATTCATTGTTTATTCAAGCGTTTGCAGTTGTAACAAATTTCGGGGTTGGATGTTTTTTGATGCCTCCACAATGGCTGCAATATGCTCAGGAGTTGTTCCGCAACACCCCCCCAAAATGTTTACCAAACCGGCAGCCGCAAAGTTGCCAACCACTTTGCTCATATATTCAGGGCTTTCGTCGTATTCGCCCATTTCATTTGGCAATCCGGCATTGGGGTGGGCAGATACCGGACATTCGGCCACCCGACTCAAATCGGTCAAAAATGGCCGCATCAACTCTGCTCCCAACGCACAATTGAGGCCAATAGATACTGGTTTGGCGTGAGCCACTGAGTTGTAAAATGCCTCCACCGTTTGCCCACTGAGAGTTCTTCCACTATTATCTGTAATGGTGCCCGAAATCATCATCGGTATCTCAAAACCCAATGTTTCTTCCAACTCTAAAATTGCATAAATGGCCGCCTTACAATTAAGTGTATCCGTGATGGTTTCAATTAAAAGCAAATCTGCTCCACCATCTATCAAACCTTTGGCCTGTTCGGTATAGGTGTTTACCAATTCCTCAAAAGTCACAGCTCTATATCCCGGGTTTGTAACATCGGGTGATAAAGATGCCAACTTTGTGGTAGGCCCCATAGAACCGGCAACAAATCGAGGTTTTTCCGGGTTTCTATTGGTATATTCTATTGCCAACTCCTTGGCAATTTTTGCTCCGGCCACATTCATTTCATATACCAAATTTTCCATGTGATAATCCGCCATTGAAATGGCATTGGCATTAAAGGTATTGGTTTCTAAAATATCGGCTCCGGCATCCAAAAACTTTTTATGAATTTCTCTAACCACTTCGGGTTTCGTAATACAAAGCAAGTCGTTATTGCCTTTTACAGAATGTTCAAAATCGGCAAATCTACTCCCTCTATAATCTTCTTCAGCTAATTTATACCGCTGAATCATGGTTCCCATGGCTCCATCCAAAAACAAAATTCGCTCGGTCAGCAACTCATTAAAATAGGCTCTTGTCAACATAGTGCAAAAATAGGGATTCCGAGCCTCTATGGGTGGGAATAATTTTGTGGCAATCCAAAACTTCTGATAAAAAAGTTCATTTTTGTTATCTGAAAAATTCAAGGTTGAATAATCTATGCCGACACAGAAGGCAGACAGCGAATTTTTGAGGCATTATTCAATTGGTTTGTTTTAAAAAACATAAATAAGAACAAATGAAAATTAACATTGGAGGCGTTCCTGAGCATTTCAATTATCCTTGGCATTTGGCCATAGAAAGCAAAAGTTTGTCTAACATTGGCATTGATGCCGTATGGCATGATATGCCGGGCGGAACTGGCGAGATGTGTCGCAAGCTTCGTACAGGCGAAATTGATTTGGCGGTAGTGCTTACCGAAGGCATTGTGGCCGATATTGCTGCCGGAAATCCATCAATGATTGTTCAGAAATACATCAAATCTCCGCTTATTTGGGGCATTCATACCGGAAACAACTCGGCCGTTTCAAACGAAACTTCTTATGAAAATCTGCGATTTGCTATCAGCCGAAAAGGAAGTGGCTCACACCTAATGGCTTGCGTTGAAGCAAAAAACCGAGGCATACAACTGAAGGATGAACAATTTGTGGAAGTTGCCAATTTTGACAATGCCATTGATGCCTTAAACAATGGCAAAGCCGATTTATTTCTTTGGGAAAAATTTACCACAAAACCGACGGTTGATGCCGGAAAGATTAGAAGAATAGGCGAAACCGTGACCCCTTGGCCATGTTTTGTTATTGCCGCACGACAGGAAATTCTGTTAAAAAATCCAGACACCGTTTGGAATTTGCTTTGGGTTATCCGGAAAATGAGCCGCCACTTTATGATTGATGAAAATGCGGAGCAGATTGTATCGGCAAAATATGGCCTGAGCCGCGACGATACCCACAGTTGGTTTAACAAAACCGAGTGGGAACAGGATGTTTACATATCAAAAAAAATGCTCAACAATGTGGTGAATACACTTGTTGAAACTCGCATTATCGACAAAAAAATTGCTGCCGAAGACTTATGCTGGGGCAGATGCGTGGTTTATTAAGCGTTGATTAGTTGACTTGAATATTAGTTGATTGGTTGCTTTGAGATTCATAGGGCAAGCCCTCAGACCCGATAGCTTTCGGGTGACGACTTACGATAGATACCATCAATGACTTACTCTTACCGATTGTTTTGGTTTTAGCGAGAAAGTAGGAATAATAAAAAAGGATACGCCCAACAAGTTGCTGCTTTAATCAATTTGTTTCCATATTTTCGTTTACCATTTTTCCGTTTGAGAAATGACACCAACACTTTTAAAAAATAATTTTATGAAATCAATCGCTTATTTAATTGTACTCGTTTTTGTTTTTGTGGCCTGCAATAAGGGCGAAAAATCTGAAAATTTAGACGTAGCATCAGAAGAAACCGCAGCAGTTGGTAGCAGTTGGAGCTCAAGTGCATACAACCCCGAAGAAGCCAAAACCACCATGGATATGGAAGAAACAGTAGAAGAAGTTGGCGAAGATGGTAGTGTGACATATGTAAGCAAAAACTATTTTGCCAATGCTGCCTCTGGTAATGAAAATAATGATGTTGCGACTACCGAACCAGACCCCAACCAGCAAAAACCTGTTGAACAAAAGCTTAACCAAACCAACGATAAAATAATTAAAACAGGCGAAATAGGTTTTGAACTTAACGACTACGAAAGGGAAAAGCATGGCTTTAAAGATATTTTCAGAAAATATGGTGCCGAGATTTTTCATGAAAACGAGCGGACAGAAACCAACCGCATTTCGAACGAAATAACCGTTCGGGTGCCAAATGCCAATTTCTATCCACTGATGGATGCCTTATCGGAAGGAAAAGGTTTTAAACGTATAGATTATAAACGCATCAGTGCCACTGATGTGGGCGAAGAATATTATGACCTAATAACCCGTATCAAAACCAAAAAAGAAGTAGAACAACGCTATTTGACCATTTTAAGGCAAGCCAAAACCATTAAAGAAATTTTGCAGGTAGAAGACCAAATCCGAGTTATTAGAGAAGAAATAGAATCGAAAGAAGGGCGGCTTAAATTTTTGGAAGACCGCGTGTCAAAAAGCACCATTACTGTGTATCTATATCAACCTTTGGACAGTAGCTCGCCCATTAGCACCGCTCCTACTTTTTGGGGCAATTTAGCAAATGCATTTCAAAGCGGTTGGAATATTGTCACCAACATCATTTTGTTTTTTGTGCATATTTGGCCAATTACCGTATTGCTCATTCTCACTTTGATCTCCTACAAAAGGAAATGGTTTATTTTTAAGAGGTAGTTTTTTAAGACCTGACAGGTTTTCAAAACCTGTTAGGTCTTAAAAGGAAAATTATGTTTATGAAACAATTTTATAAAAGCCTTATCATCTATTTCCCACTTTGGATTCTACAATCTGCCATTTTTTATAGCATCGACAGGCAAATTTGGAGTTCTATTCTCTTTGGAGCATTTGCTTCTCTCTCCGTATTTTTTGTTCCATTTTTTTTAAAAAGTTTTAAACAGAAAGAATCGCAAAAGGTTTGATTTTTTCTGATTGTACGAATACCATCACTTCAAGAGTTTGAAACCCTTGAAGGGGTGTTTATCAAACCCAGACCTGACAGGTTTTGAAAACCTGTCAGGTCTGGTACTTTACTTTTAGATAAACTACCTACCTTTGGGTGTTTCAGGTTCTTATTCTTGAGACACCTATTTTAAAACACATTTTTGTACATGAAACCTTTTTTACTTGGACTTTTGTTACTGTTTAGTCTTTCCAACTTAGGATGTTTTACTAGAAAACAAGGTATCCAACAAAATCACCTGCAAGAAAAAGATTATTCGTACACCCAAAATATCCCTGATTCTGTTTCTGTATTAAAAGCCGCACTTACCTATAGAATGAAATATCTCGATGATTCGGATACAGAAGAATACCCCATGGAAATTTTTATTCATAAAAACAATGAAGATACTTTATTTGGAGCTACGATTTGGGTCAACGTTATTGACAAGCAAACCCCGTTAGAATTTTATTATACTAATTATTCGGCCTATTTCTTTAATAGGTCAAATTTGACTTACAAGTATATCAATTCTGATAGTATAGGTTATTATTTTTCTAGCAGTTCTGACTTTTTGGCGATCATTGGTTTTTTCGCAATTAACAAGAAAGCATTTTACGATAAAATGATAAGTGGTAAATATTCGGTTAAACATAAGATCTTTGAAACCGACAGCTTCATTACTCAAAAGATTTCTTTGGGGCTGCCCAACAACAGACCTTTACTCAAAAATTTCGATGAATCAGTTTATGTAAATACTCAATCTGGAATTGCCTACAAATACGAAAAGCAACTGGTTTCCTTTGGAGAACTCCAATACGAAAGTTGGGAGCTTTCAAACATTGAATTGCCCAAAGAAGCCCCTGATTTTGATGCCAAGTTAAACTTATATTTGAAACTTTTTAAACCCGAAAATGAACAAGATTAAACCCTTCTTATTTTTTATTGCCTTTCTTTTTTTGTTGGGGTTGCAAAATCCAAAAAAGACCACTCCAAACGAGATTACCAACTTTTTGTCAGCGATTGATTCGGTGCTTGGCTCACATCATTCATTTTCGTATGATTTGCAGTATAAAATCAAGTATTGTTCGGATGATGATACAACCTCAGAAAATAGTCAGTATGCATTCGTTTCGGCCAAATCCGACACGCTTTTGGGAGCCACCATTTTATTAAAATATGGTGATTCGATGGCCTTGTATTACAATTTTAGCAATCTGTTTTCTGTCAATCACTCTTCTCAAAAGGTTACCCGATATCCAGAAGGAAATATTTCAAGAATAGAGCATCGTATAAACCGCGGATATGTAAACTATTTTTTAGGTAAAAAGAAATTTGCCGATTTGATTGACGATAATGTTGCAGAAATGTATTTGAGTGATACCTCAATTGATAACGTTTCTTTTTTTCTTCTAACCATTCATCAAAAAGATCAAGCACCAGTTACGGATATTGTATCCACTTTTTTGTTCGACAGTCAATTCAATCCTGTATATTTTACTTTTCGTGCCAATCTGTTTGGTGGTTTTCAATACGATTCGTGGAAATTTACTAACCTAAAATTCGACCAAATTTCATCAAATGGATTAGCAGATGAATTTCAACTTTTAACAAAAAACTACCCGCTTACCGACTACCAAAAACCATCTGAAAAAGAGAAAAAACCTTTGCTCACCGT
Organism: Flavobacteriales bacterium; assembly: GCA_020635395.1. Classification (NCBI taxonomy): domain Bacteria; kingdom Pseudomonadati; phylum Bacteroidota; class Flavobacteriia; order Flavobacteriales; species Flavobacteriales bacterium. Next base: position 43,755 of record JACJZV010000001.1, on the reverse strand, counting down.
TGGCGAAAAAGCACCTGATTTTTGGGGTTATGTTTATCCCGACAGCACACCCGTGAGGCTATCTGACAAAGTCAAAGAAGGCTATGTGTTGCTTGATTTTTGGTATATGAGCTGCTATCCATGCATTATGGCAATTCCACATTTAAGCGATGTATCTGACAAATATAAAGACAAGGGTTTAACGGTTTGGGGCGTTAACCCATATAATGGAGACCCAAACGACCAAAAGAAGTTTCCTAAATTTTTAGACAAACACCGATTAATTTATCCAATTGTTTTTGTTGATGAAAAACTCCCACAAGAGCATTATGGCGTTGATGGTTATCCGACTTTTTTTCTTGTTGGAAAAGGTGGAACTATTGAGTATGTCAATGTTGGTTATGGAGAAAAATCTATTCAAATGCTTGATTCCATCATTGATTCTAAATTGATGAAATAAAGATTATATGAAAATAAACATCCTTCACAAGTTAGAAACCCTTGAAGGGGTGTTTATCAAATCCAGACCTGACAGGTTTTGAAAACCTGTCAGGTCTTTCCCCTAAATCCATATCTTTGCCCAACATCTTTTGGGTAGTAAAATGAGCAAGACAGAACAATTTAAAGCTGAAATTGAACAGGGTTATGCCTTTAAAGGCGATAGCATTTTGTTGGGTGCCAGCATGCTTGATGGGCAAGCCATTGACGGCAATCAAGTAAAGGCTCCACTAAAAACGTTTAACCGACATGGTTTAATTGCCGGAGCCACCGGTACCGGAAAAACCAAAACCTTGCAAAACATTGCCGAGCGACTGTCTGAAAAAGGTGTTCCGGTATTGTTAATGGATATTAAGGGCGATTTAAGCGGACTTGCACAACCCGGTAGCGAAAACCCAAAGTTTGACGAACGCCATGCCAAAATTGGAAGCCCATGGCAAGCCAGAAAATACCCTGTGGAATTGATGACCATCAGCGAGCAAAATGGTGTGCGAATGCGTGCCACCATTAGCGAATTTGGCCCAGTGCTACTCTCCAAAATTTTAGAACTGAACGACACGCAAAGCGGAGTAGTTTCGTTGGTGTTTAAATATTGTGATGACCATGCTCTACCATTGCTCGATATCAAAGATTTCAGAAAAGTGCTGCAATATGTGAGCGATGAAGGCAAGGCCGAAATTGAAAAAGAATATGGCCTTGTTAGCACAGCTTCGGTGGGTGCTATCATGCGAAACCTACTGGCCATTGAAGAACAAGGTGCTGATTTATTTTTTGGCGAAAAGAGTTTTGAAATTGACGATTTGATGCGGCTCAACGACGAAGGAATGGGGTATATCAACATTCTTCGGTTGGATGATATTCAAAGCAAACCACGGCTTTTTAGCACATTTATGTTGTGCTTGCTGGCTGAAATTTATGAAAAAATGCCCGAACAAGGCGATAGCGGTCAACCGGAATTGGTTATTTTTATTGACGAAGCACACCTTATTTTTAACGAAGCCAGTAAAGCCCTGCTCGACCAAATTGAAACCATTGTAAAACTGATTCGCTCAAAAGGCATTGGATTATTCTTTTGCACGCAAAACCCAACCGATGTGCCCGATGCAGTGCTGAGTCAATTGGGTATGAAGGTGCAGCATGCTCTTCGGGCTTTTACGGCAAAAGATAGAAAAGCCATCAAACTGACTGCCGAAAACTATCCGTTGAGTGACTATTACAAAACCGACGAATTACTTACCCAATTGGGAATTGGGGAGGCCATAATTTCAGTATTAAACGAAAAAGGTATTCCCACCCCACTGGTACATACATTACTTACTGCTCCGTCGTCTCGCATGGATGTGATAACCGAAAATGAAAAGGATGAGATATTGTCCAAATCTAAATTGGTAAGAAAATACAGCGAAACCATAGACCGAGAAAGTGCTTATGAAATGCTTTCTGCCAAGCTGGAAAAGCTTGAAGAAAAAGAGGAGAACGAGCAAAAAGAGGCCGGAACTAAAACCCATAGAAGACCTGAAAAATCGACGTTTGAGAAAATTGCCAACCATTCCATTACTCGCACCGTAATGAGAGAGGTAACCCGTGGTTTGTTGGGCGTGTTGGGCATCAAATCTTCGCGTAGAAGCAAATTATTTTAGGCATGTACCCTCAAATTTTTAGTTTTAAAACCCCAGAGTTTTTAACCGGATTTCTGCCCGACCATATTACCATTCATAGTTATGGCTTTATGATTGCCTTGGGCATTATGCTCTCGTTTTGGTTTATGCTAAAACGTGTAAAGAAATTTGGAATAGACAAAGACCAGCTTTCCAGTTTTTTTATGTGGGCTATTTTGGCCGGATTTGTTGGTGGCAAATTGTTTTTCTTTTTAGAAGATATAGACAAATATATGGCCGAACCCGGCAAACTTCTTCGCTTGGCAGGTGGCGGTTTTGTTTTTTATGGTTCGGTTATTTTTGTAATTCCTACACTGATAATCTGGTTGCGAAAACACCACATACCTGTAAGACCATTTTTGGATATAGTAGCCTTTGTTGGCCCTATTGCCCAAGGTTTTGGTCGAGTTGGTTGCTTTTTGGCCGGGTGCTGTCATGGCAAGGTTTGCAACAACTGGATGGGTGTAACCTTTTCAAATCCAAAAAGTCTTGCAAATCCGTTAAACGTGCCGCTTTATCCCACTCAACTGATGGATATTGGCGTAAATCTGATAATTTTTATCACCCTTTTTTGGCTCGAAAAACGCAAGAAATTTGCCGGACAACTGATGTTGGTTTATATGATTATGTATGCCATTGGCCGCTCCATCAACGAGCTTTATCGGGGCGATGAGGAGCGTGGCTTTTTATTCAACGGCTCACTCAGCCATTCGCAGTTTATAGCCATTGTCATTTTTGTTCTCTGCTCCATCGTTTGGTTTCGATGGAAAAACCTCAACGAAAATCAATTGTGGTTTCCAACAAAATCGACCACCAATCAGGTTTAATGGAGCTGCCTTATTCTGAAATAGCCAACAAATTAGCCATTGCCGACCCGACAATGGCAAAAATTATTACCTCGGTAGATTATCATCCGCAACCCACCGCCAACATTGACATCTATCAGTTTTTGTTGGAAAGCATTGTCTCGCAACAGCTGTCTATAAAAGTTGCCGACATTATCTGGAAACGATTCACCGATTTGTTTCCCGAAGGCAACCCTACGGCTAAAGAGATAATTCTATGTGCCGACGAAGATTTGCGAGCCGTGGGTTTAAGTTGGCAAAAGCTTAAATACCTCAAAAATGTCGCCCACTTTTCGTTGCAAAACACCCTTTCATTCGATTATCTTTTGCAAAAATCGGATGATGAAATCATCCACTATTTAACCCAAATTTCGGGTGTTGGAAAATGGACTGTTCAAATGGTATTGATGTTTCCGCTTGATAGACCTGATGTTTTCCCGATAGACGACCTCGGTATTCAAACCAAAATAAAACACTGGTATAAACTTACTTCAGAAAAAAAAGCGTTAAAAACCGACATGGAAAAACTGAGCGAGGCATGGAAACCATACCGCAGCTTGGCTTGCAAATACCTCTGGAAATCAAATCTTTAAGTTTTAGTTCATTTGGGAGATTGAGAATACGTTTTTGGAGGTTTCGTCTGATTTGATCTGAATTTTCGTTATAATTTTACCGAACCAAATTAAAAAAAAACGTTTACGGCAAATAAGCCAAACTACCAGTGAAAAAAGCAGCTCCGAACGCTGCAATTAATTTCTTATTAATAACTTCGCCAACATCTTACAAGTTATGGATGTTTCATTCTTTGATGTTGAGCGGGTAATAGCCGAAAAAAATCCGAAATTGCTAAAACGATTGCCGGGTTTTGTGCTTTCTTATCTAAAAAAAATACTACATCAAGACGAAATTAATGCCATTGTTCGCGAAAATGCCTCGCTCAAAAATGAGGCATTTTGCCGAGAAATTATCCAGCGTTTTAACCTTAAACTACTTGTTTCTGGACTCGAAAATGTACCTCCCACTGGCGGATTGATTATGGTGGGAAACCATCCGTTGGGTGGCATGGATGCCCTGACAATGGTAGATGCCCTAAGCCATCATCGAACCGATATTAAATTTATTGTAAACGACATACTACTTAATTTAAAAAACCTCGAAGACCTTTTTGTCGGGGTTAACAAACACGGTGGAAATGCGGCATCTTCCCTGCAACAAGTGGATGATGTTTTTTCGGGAGACAAGATGGTCTTTATTTTTCCAGCAGGATTAGTTAGTCGGAAAATACATGGGAAAGTGGAGGATTTGCATTGGAAAAAAACCTTTATCACCCGAGCTAAAAAGTATGAAAAATCAGTAATTCCGGTTTTTATTGATGGCAAATTGAGCAACTTTTTTTATGGTTTGGCACGTTTCAGGCAATTTCTCGGTATTAAAGCCAATATCGAAATGCTCTTTTTGATAAATGAACTGTTCAAACAAAAAAATCAAACCATTCGTATTACCTTTGGGAAACCCCTGCCCCACACTACGTTTGACGGCTCAAAAACAGACCAAAATTGGGCAGATTGGGTTAAAAAAGAAGTTTATAAATTGCAGGCATAAAATCAATGAGTTTAAATTTAGATTATATCGCGGCTCCGGTGCCTGTTGAGGTTCTTAAATCAGAACTTTCAAAAGAACGTTTTGTGCGTATTACCAACAAAGGAGACAACGAGATTTATGTAATAAACCATCACAACAGCCCCAATGTGATGCAAGAAATTGGCCGATTGCGGGAGGTAACTTTTGCCTCTGCCGGTGGTGGCACGGGCAATGCGGTGGATATTGATGAAAATGACACTTCTGAGCATTGCTACCAACAGCTTGTTTTGTGGGCACCCGAGGCCGAAGAAATTATTGGAGGATATCGGTTTATTGATTGCTCAACCGTACTCAAAACCAATCCGTTAGAGCTTTCTACCGCTCATTATTTTCATTTTTCTGATGAATTTGTAAAAGATTATTTACCCTACACCATTGAACTTGGAAGAAGTTGGGTTCAGCCCAATTTTCAACCGGGCAATGGTTCAAGAAAGGGCATTTTTGCTCTCGATAATTTGTGGGATGGTTTGGGGGCTATCACCATCGACTATCCGCATATCAGGCATTTTTTTGGAAAAGTCACCATGTATTCAAATTTTGACAGGCAAGGAAGAGATGCTATTTTGGCCTTTATGAATCACTTTTTTGCCGACCATAAACACATGGTTGTTCCAAAAAGACCTTTAGAAATTCAGACCCAAATTTCGGCTTTTGTGGATGAAATAAAATCGTTAGACTTTAAAGAAGCCCATCGGGTATTGACCAAATTTGTTCGGGATAGAAATGAAAACATCCCGCCACTTATAAACAATTATATGCAGCTTTCGCCCACAATGAAGTGTTTTGGGACGGCCTTAAACCCTGATTTTGGCGATGTGGAAGAAACCGGAATTTTGGTTACTATCAACGATATTTATCCCGAAAAAAAGAAACGGCACGTTGACACATATTTAAAATCTTGAAAAATGAAGGCACAAAAAAACCCGACTTTCGCCGGGTTTTATTTATCAAATTAAATTTTTCTTATCTCACAATTTGAAGCTTTTCGGTAGAACGAATATCACCACTTACAACTTCAACAACGTACATTCCTGCATTTAAAGAAGATACGTCAACACTGTTTGTAGAGTCAAGCTCTTTTTCCAATACTACTCTACCTTGTAGGTCAACAATCTTAATTTTACTTGAAGAGTTAGAGACAAACAAACTTGACACTTTCACTAAACTTGATGCAGGGTTTGGGTAAACCGAAAGACCATTTTGGGCAACTTCTTCAACACCTACTCCCCAGCCATGTTTGTCATACCAAATAATATTTGCTGTTGCCAAATTGTTTGCATTAGTGGTGGTCTCCAAGCTGATGGGGTTTATAGTACCTCTGTTGATTAGCAGACTCGAAACTTGCAACTTAATATTTGCAGATGCATTAATTCCAACCGACAAGTTATAATTGGCATTTAAGTGCATGGTATCTCCAACACCCATATTTTTTGTCAACAATTTAACATAAAGTGTGCCGTTGGGGATTGCCACAAGAACTTGATCATTTATGTTTCTAATAACAGTTTGATATCCAACCGTATCTCCAACATAAGCAGAATCACCGGAAACCAACTTTAAAACAGCTTGAACATTTATTGCTGTCGTATTTGAGGCTGTACTTGCCAATTGGGTTGGAGATATAATTTCATCCACCGACCAATCAATCGTTCTTTGTGCAAACGCTGCGTTTGCCAGAACAAACATTAAGAATCCAATAAAGTAAAACTTTCTCATTTTTTTAGAATTTAAAGGGGCAAGTTGCGTATTCTTTTGTCAAAAACCAAACCGTTTTAACCAAATATTTGCTCAATGTCCTCCAAAGTGACCTGTTTTATGTATGACTCTTCGGTTTTTATAAGCGAATTGCTTAGCTCCTTTTTGCGGTTTTGAAGCCCTATTATCTTCTCTTCCACCGAGTTGTTGGTAACAAATTTATAACTGAAAACATTTTGTGTTTGGCCAATGCGGTGTGTTCTATCAATGGCCTGATTTTCTGCCGCCGGATTCCACCAGGGGTCTAACAAAAACACATAATCGGCAGCGGTTAAATTCAACCCAAAACCGCCGGCTTTTAATGAAATTAAAAACACCCGTTTTTCATTATTCTGAAACCTCTCCACTTCCTTTTTTCGTTGCATTTGGGGGGTTGAGCCATCCAAATACGAGTAATCAATTTCGTTTTGTTTCAACAGATTTTCTACCAAAGACAAATGACCCACAAATTGAGAAAAAATGAGCAGGTTATGATTTTCTTCTAAAGCAGTGAAAAGCATTTGCTCGATTTGTTCAAACTTGCCAGAATCTCCTTCATAATCGGGGTTGTCCAACAACGGGTGGTTGGCTATTTGGCGAAGTTTAGTCAAACCGGCCAACAGCTGTATTCTTGATTTTGCCAAACCATTTTTTTGCACCGAATCCAAAATCATATTTCGATAGGTTGATTTTGTTTTTTCGTAGATGTCTTGTTGCAATTCGGTCATGTCGCAATACACAATTTGTTCGGTTTTGGGTGGCAAATCGGTGGCCACCTGCATTTTGGTTCGCCGCATCACAAATGGTTTTATGATTTGTTGCAGTTGCTCTGATTTTACTATATCAAATTGTTTTTCAATAGGTTGTACAAACTGTTTTTCAAAAAATTTGTAATTGCCCAACAATCCGGCATTCACAAAATTCATTTGACTCCACAAATCTGTAATCGTGTTTTCTATTGGTGTTCCGGTAAGGGTTATTTTTAACTGTGCCTGAAGCAAGTTTATCTTTTTTGCCAATTGCGAGGTTGGATTTTTTATAAATTGGCTTTCATCTAAAATGACAATTTCAAAATGAAAGTTTTTTAAAAAATCCATGTCGTTTCGGGCAGTGCCATAGGTGGTAATAACCAAATCGTATTTTGAAAAAAAAGAAGTATGCTTTTGCCTTTCCAGCCCAACGTGACGCAATATTTTTAAATCAGGGGTAAACTTTTTTGCCTCAACCACCCAATTGTATATCAGTGAGGTTGGCACCACCAATAAACTTGTTTTTCGTTTTTCGTTGCTCGAAAAAAGCTCCGTTTGGCCCTGATGCTCCTGATTTTCCGCACCACCCGATTCTTCTTTTATTTTTTGAAGAAATGCCAGCGATTGCACCGTTTTTCCCAATCCCATGTCGTCGGCCAAACAGCCCCCCAGCCTTGTTCGATACAAAAAATAAAGCCAGTTGAAACCTGCTTTTTGGTAGGGTCGAAGTTGACCTTCAAAACCCAATGGCAATTCAACATCTTGCACTCCAATAAACTGATTTTTGGTTTCTGCCAAATCATTCCCTCGAAGCAATGGTTCAACAATACCAATGTGCTGCTTTTTCAGCTTTAGCTCATCTTCTGATTGAGAAAAAAGAGCCAAACCTTGAATCTGATCAATCCATTTTTGAGGTATTACGGCCACCTCTCCATTAGGCAACATATACACGTTTGTTCCCTTTTTTATGGCCGCCCTCAGTGCTTTTATCGATACTTCTATTCCCCCCAAAATAATTTTGGCATGCACATCAAACCAATCGTCGTGCATGCTGGCCACCAAGTGCATAGATGACTCTTCCAAGCTGTATTCTTGGCTAAAATTCTGTTTGATTCGAAACCCTGCTTTCAGCAAATTTTCTTTGTTCTGAACTGCCCATTCCACTACAGAATGCTCGCTGGTGGCATTTTCGAAACTAAATTCAGAACCCGCCACCTGATGCAAACCATACATTTCGAGGGTTTGTTTTTTAATTTCCTCCCACTGGCTGCTCCTTTTAATTCGTTTAAATATATAAGAATCACCTGTTTTATGCAGGCTGACGGACACTTTTTTTAGTGAGTGATACGGAAATTCGTGAATGCCATAGTTAAAGGCCAAAACAACCCCAAAACTGCCATCCAAAAGTCGCGTAAGTTTAATTACCGGCGATGCTTCGTGCCGCTCTGTTACAATTTCTAACCCAACAGCATATACATCGTTTTTTTCGAGCAGTGGAACCACAAATTTTTTAAAATACTGCTCTTCTGAAGCCCGTGGAATTTCAATGAATTTTCGACTGATGAACGGTTTTATCTTGGCTCCGTCAAAATCATTTTCGAAGTGTAGCAGCATGTTACCCGCCATTAAAAAACATGGAGAGGTGGACAAAATCAACGAATTGTTTTGACTAAAATGAAGTCGATGATTGTTGTATTTAACCGTAGCAAAATAGTGCGTATTGGTTTCATTTCTTCTTAAATGAAACAGTACAGATGCCGATTCTGTTGCCCACTCTATGGGTTGATAAACAATATTGTTGAAATAGGTAAAGTATAGTTTTTTGTTTCGAATCAACTCCAATGCTTCGGCCAATTTTTTTTCTATGTGTGGCCTAATTCTCTTTTGAAAAAGTTGGTCATCAAACTGTTTTTCAAAAAAATCGCGAGGTTTAATTTTGGCTATTTTGCTGAATTTTTTGGTTATAAACTCTGGCGAACATTCATCCAAAAGCTTTATGGCCTTGTAATCATTTTCATCCAGCTTTTTGTCGAAATAGTCTGCATTTATAGAGTGTACTTTTTGGTTAACCATAGATAGGTTTCCGGCACTTGTAAGCTCCACAATATAGGGTTCTACCACCGGCCCCAATTGTGGGTGAACCGAAATGGAATAAACAATATCAAACGAAGCCTGGGCCGAAATTCTCATGCTAAATGCAATAAAGCTAAGAGGGCGAAATTAAGAAGATTGTTTGGTTTGTTGTCAAATATCAAACGTTGTATCGGAGAAATTCGGAAACAATTTGCAATGGCATTGCAATGTTGTTTTCATATAAGCTTCCTGTACCCAAACCCTGGGGCATTTTGGTGTCGTATTGGCTCACCCATTGTGCAATGGCGTTTAGCCCAACATTACTTTCTAAAGCCGATGTAGCCCACCAGTCTATTTCGTGCTTTTTAGCAAGTTTTACCCAATGGTCTGCTGCATCAAAACCACCAATCAAGTTGGGTTTTAAAATAAGGTATTTGGGCTTTGTTTGGTTGATTAGTTTTTCTCCATAAATATTGATATTCAATCCAATAAGTTCTTCATCAAGGGCAATATCAATGGCCGATTCGTGGCAAATTTTAGCCAAACTGTCCCACTCAGGCTCTGAGCTTTTTTTAATGGGTTGCTCCAAACTGTGTATGTCAAATTTGGCTAACTCTTTCAATTGAATGAGTGCCTCATCCACCAGAAAAGCTCCGTTTGCATCAAGCCGTATTTCTACTTTTGATGTAGAAAACTGCTTCCTAATTTTTTCTAACAATCTACACTCTGCATCAAAATCGTGTGTGCCAACTTTAAATTTGATGCACGAAAACCCGGATTCAATTTTTTGCAAAGCCTCATCATACATGGCTTCTAACTCATTCATCCAAACCAATCCATTTATTTTGATTGGTTTTCCGGCAAAAAACGAGCAGTCAAAAATCTTATTGGCTTGTTGTTGTTTTAGATTTAGTAATGCAGTTTCAAGTCCAAATTTTATAGATGGAAATCTCTCCAAATCCAGTTCTTGTAGTTGCCCCCCCTCGCAAATTTGTTGGCAAAAATGATGCAGCATTTCTTCATAATTTTCTACATCATCTATGCTAAGTTTGGCCAATGGTGCGGCTTCGCCTATTCCCTTTAAACCATTTTCTTCAAACTTTACAAGATAAATTTCCCGCTCCAAAAAAGTATTTCGGCTGGTTTTGGCAGGTTTTTTAAAGGTTAAAATATGCTTTGATATGGAGTAGATCATGGTTTAAAAAAGCAATAAAAAGCAACACACCGCCACCCAAACCAAGTTTAGTAATACATTGATTTTTAGTAGTTTATTATATGTTGGTCGCATTGTCCCGTTGTTTGATAATGATTTTAAACGAAGCCATAACACAAAATAAGGGATAACTAATAGCAAAAACAAAAAGGAAACCCGACCCGATGTTTTGTCAAAAAAGAGATACATCAACCCAAAAGAGAGTACATATAAAATGAGCTGATAAACTTCTGCATTTCTTTTTTTGAGCAATACGGCAAGAGTAATTTTTCCGTTGGCTTTGTCGCCCTCAATATCTCTGATATTGTTGATGTTTAAGATGCCGGTAGCCATCAACCCTACAGCCGATGCAGGTAAAATGCTTACATAAAAATTTCGACCTAAATCATTGGTATGAAGCACATAAACACCCAAAACTGCCACTAAACCGAAGAAAAGATACACGGCCAAATCTCCCAAAGCCCGATAGCCATAAGCACTTTTTCCGGCGGTATATTTTATGGCAGCAGCAATAGCCATAAAGCCAATAAATAGCCAAATTATGAAGCTTAGATTAATATTTTTAAAAGCCGAAAAAAGCAGCCAAACGCCCACCACGGTTGACAAAACAGCCGTAACAATTAAGGCATTTTTCATCTGCTTTTCAGATAAACCACCCGATGCCAATGCCCTGTCAGTGCGGGTTTTGTCGTCTGTCCCTTTTTTAAAATCGCCGTAGTCGTTTGCAAAATTTGAAAGAATTTGCAGCAAAATGGCGGTTAGAGTTGCCAACCACGTAATCTTCCAACTATGCTGATAAAAAAAGGATGCCAAGGCAGATCCCATGGCTATAGAACCAATGGCCAACGGCAATGTGCGTAACCGAGCTGCTTTGACAAAAGCTTTGAGCATTAGCTAATTACACCCAGTTCTTTGCCAATTTTTACAAATGCATTTATGGCTCTATCCAAATGATGGCGGTCGTGTCCGGCACTCACTTGCACCCTTATTCTGGCCTGACCCTTTGGAACTACCGGAAAGTAAAATCCAATGACATAAATACCTTCTTCCAACAATTTTTCGGCAAATACCTGCGATAATTTTGCATCGTATAGCATGATAGGAACAATGGGGTGAACACCCGGTTTTATATCAAACCCCGCTTCGGTCATTTTTTCACGGAAGTAGGAAGTATTTTCGTGCAGTTTATCACGCAAATCGGTTGTTTCGCTAAGCATATTCAACACTGCAATGCTTGCTCCAACAATGCTCGGAGCCACCGTGTTGCTAAACAAATAAGGTCTTGACCGTTGTCGCAACATGTCAATTATTTCTTTTCTACCCGAAGTAAAACCCCCAGAGGCACCGCCCAAGGCCTTGCCCAATGTTCCGGTTATGATGTCAATTTTACCCATCACACCGCAGTGTTCATGTGTACCTCGCCCCGTTTTGCCCATAAAGCCGCTGGCATGACATTCGTCAATCATAATTAGGGCTTTGTACTTTTCTGCAAGTTCTACAATTTTATCTAATTGAGCCACTGTGCCGTCCATACTAAAAGCACCGTCCGTTACAATGATTCTATTTTCTGCATTTTGACTTTCTTGAAGGCATCTTTCCAAATCGGCCATGTCATTGTGGTTGTATCTATACCTTGCAGCCTTGCAAAGTCGCACACCATCAATAATGGAGGCATGGTTTAGAGCATCACTAATTATTGCATCGTTTTCGCCAAAAATGGGTTCAAATACACCACCATTTGCATCAAAAGCGGCCGCATACAAAATGGTATCTTCCGTACCCAAAAATTCAGAAATTTTTAGCTCCAATTCTTTATGTATATCCTGTGTTCCGCAGATAAATCGAACCGAAGACATTCCGTAGCCATGCGTGTCAATAGCCTTTTTAGCTGCTTCCACCACTTTCGGGTGGCTTGATAAACCTAAATAATTATTTGCACAGAAATTTATCACCTCTTTGCCATCCGCCAATTTAATATCGGCTGCTTGCGGGGTGGCAATGATGCGTTCATTTTTATAAAGTCCGGCTTCTTTTATGTTTTCAAGCTCTTTTGTCAGAGCGGGTTTTAGGGTATCGAACATAAGATGTATTTTGGAGCAAAATTATATTTTTTTGAATTGGATGATTTGACAAATTGTAATACAAAATAATTTGCTCAAGAAGTTCTACCATTTTACTCGAATGCAACAATAATCTTATCCGAAAATTGCCATTTAGTTCGGCGTTTTACCATCAACCAAAAATTGCCACACCACCCTCATCCGAAAAAATAACAATTTCGTCTATCCAACCAACCTTTTTGCCCTTTGTTGGTTTGCATAGTATTGGCCTAAAATAATGTTACATTTGCCGCTCTTTTGGCGGTAGTGGTCAAGAGTAAAGAATAAAATTGCATGGCAGAACAAAGCAATCAAAAACCCAAAATTGTGGTAAAAAAAGACGAGAATAACCCTTCCGGAAATCAGGGAGGTGGTTTAAAAACTCCAAGATTCAATTTCAATTGGATATTTATTGCCTTAGCTCTCATTTTCTTGGGCATGTTGTTTATGCGTCCGGGCAGAGGCTCAGAAACCACCATCAATGAGCTGTCTGATATGCTCAAAAACCAAGACGTAAAGAAAATTGAAATCGTAAATCGTCAAGAAGTGCTGGTATATCTTACTGATTCTGCCAAAAAACTTGACAAATACAAAGAGAAAGAACGAGCCAGAGGCGTAAACTCTTTTTCGGAAGATGCACCCGACTTTTTTATTGACGATATTGGCGACTACAAAACTTTTACCGAGCAGATGGAAAATGCTCAGAAAGATATTGCTGATGCCCCCCACATTATTGCCACCCCAAAAACTCGCGAAGATTTTAATCAATATTTCAATTGGATTATCTTTTTCGGTTTGCTGTTCGGATTTTGGTATTTGATGATGCGAAGAATGGGAGGAGCTGGTGGTGCTGGTGGTGCTGGTCAAATATTTAACATTGGAAAATCGAAGGCTCAACTTTTTGACAAAAACACGAAGGTAAATGTAACATTTGCCGATGTTGCCGGCATGGAAGAAGCCAAAGTGGAGGTTATGGAAATTGTTGATTTCCTTAAAAACCCCAAAAAATATACCGACTTGGGTGGAAAAATTCCAAAAGGGGCATTGCTTGTTGGCCCTCCCGGAACAGGTAAAACTCTATTGGCTAAAGCCGTGGCAGGTGAGGCCAATGTGCCGTTTTTCTCACTGTCAGGTTCTGATTTTGTGGAGATGTTTGTGGGTGTGGGGGCTTCGAGGGTAAGAGATTTGTTCCGTCAAGCCAAAGAAAAAGCACCTTGCATTATTTTTATTGACGAGATTGATGCTATTGGTCGAGCCAGAGGTAAAAACACGTTTCAAGGTGCCAACGATGAGCGTGAAAATACATTAAATCAACTCTTAACCGAAATGGATGGTTTTGGAACCGACAGCGGTGTGATTATTTTGGCTGCCACAAACCGTGTGGATGTATTGGACTCTGCTTTGTTGCGTGCCGGACGCTTCGACAGACAAATTTTTGCAGACATGCCAGATTTGAACGAACGTAAAGCCATTTTTGAGGTGCATCTAAAACCAATAAAAGTAGAACCCAATTTAGATAGAGATTTTTTGGCAAAGCAAACACCAGGATTTAGCGGTGCCGATATTGCCAATATGTGCAACGAAGCCGCTTTGATTGCCGCACGAAAAAATAAATCGGTGGTAGAAAAGCAAGACTTTTTAGATGCTGTTGACCGAATTATTGGTGGATTAGAAAAGAAAAATAAAATCATAACTCCCGAAGAAAAACGAACCATTGCAGTGCACGAAGCGGGTCATGCCACCGTGAGCTGGTTCTGCGAACACGCCAATCCGTTGGTAAAAGTTACCATCGTGCCACGTGGTAGAAGCTTGGGTGCGGCTTGGTATTTGCCCGAAGAACGGCAGATAACCACCACCGAACAAATATTGGATGAGATGTGTGCAACACTTGGAGGTCGTGCTGCCGAACAGGTTACTTTTGGCAAAATATCCACCGGAGCATTGAGTGATTTGGAAAAAGTTACCCGTCAGGCTATGGCCATGGTGTCTATTTATGGTTTGAATGATGAAATCGGAAATATTTCTTACTACAATCTAAGCGAAGGTTTTACAAAGCCATTTAGCGAAAAAACTGCCGCCATGATTGATGAAGAAATGAAAAAACTAACCGACCAACAATATAAACGTGCTATTGATATTCTTTCAAAAAAGAAAGAGCAGCTAAATCAATTGGCAGATAAACTATTGGAAAAAGAAGTTATTTTTAAGGAAGATTTGGAGGCCATTTTTGGCCCGCGTCCCTTTGAAAAGGATGCCGAACAACCTGCTCCAAATAAGGTTGAAATGATTTCTTCGGAAATAACTTCGGAAGCAAAAACAGACGAGGAAGAATAATTAAAAATTCAAACTTGTCTGAGCATTAAAACGATGAAAAGCGGTTTCATTCAAGGGCAATTCTTGTTTGTTCAGGTTGTATTTTTTGCATGCCAATTTGAATTGTTGATGAATTAATTCAGCGAAATTGCCTTCTCCCTTCATTCGGGTTTTAAACCGTTGGTCTTGCACGCTCCCCCCATGACAATCGGCTATTTGGGTCAACACTTTGTTTTTTCTATCTAGGAAATGGCGGCCTAACCAATCGGTAAAAAGCTCTTCAACACACCCGTTTAGACGCACAATGGTATAACTCAGCGAGGTTGCACCTGCTTTGGAAACAGCCTTTGCCATATCCATAATTTCGTGGCTGGTTATTGCCGGAATAATTGGTGCCATTATCACAGCCACAGGTATTTTGGCAGCCGAAAGTTGCTCAATGGTTTGCAGCTTGCTTTTTACCGAAGCCGTTCTTGGTTCTAAAATTCTTCTAACTTTTTCTTGCAAGGAGGTTATGCTTAACACCACCTGCACTTGGTTTCTGCTGGCCATTTCGCCCAAAATATCAATATCTCGAGCCACCAAACTGTTTTTGGTTATTATGCCCACAGGGTTTTTGTACTGATTGCAAACTTCCAAAAGCTGGCGAGTTATTTGCAATTTCCGCTCAATGGGCTGATAGCAATCGGTATTGCCGCTAAACATGATGGCCTCGCCTTTCCAGTTTTTACTATCAAATTTTTTTCGGAGCAATTCGGCAGCATTTTTCTTTACCAAAATCGTTTGTTCAAAATCCACACCTCCGCTATAGCCCCAATATTCATGCGTTGGACGGGCATAGCAATAAGTGCAGCCATGCTCACACCCTTGATATGGGTTTAAGCTCCACTTCAAAGGCACATCCGGACTGATAACCGGATTGACAATGGTTTTAGGGAAAATCTCGATAAACTTACTTTGGCCAATGCCCACATCCTCCAAACGTTCGCCCTCATCAGCCGAATACTGATGCTGTGCAAACCGATTGTTTGAATTAATGGAACTGCCTCTACCTGTTATCATTTACTCCAAATGTACTTTGCAAAACTCAACCAATCAAAAAACGTGGAGAAATGGGGTTGGGAGTGTTGGGTTTTCAACAGATATTTCCTCTACTCCACCCAAAAAAATCTGCTTTCTGTTTGCCCCTGCTCATCGGTAACGGTGAGCAGGTGTTTGCCTTTTGGGGGTTGCACCTCCATTTGATGCACGGTTTTGGTGGTTTGAATAAATTGATGGTCTATATACCAAAATAATTCTGCGTTTTCCTGTCTATGTACTGCCTCCAAAACAATTTTTCCGAGTTCTCCACTCAGCAAAACCGGAATGGTAATGGTGCTGTTTTTGGTGGGATAAATTATCTCCAAATTGTCCGGAGTTTGGTCGCACCCCTTCTTAAAGCTTGGCAAAGGAATGTAATCCGGATGGTTGGCTTTATAATATTTCTCGGCAGGTGGAGGCAACACAAACCAAGATTTTTGAACAATGTTGTGAGGCTTTTCGCAGTTGTTGTAAACCCGTTCGTTCGTAATTTTTGACACCGAAATAAGTTTGTGAAAACTGCAGGAACGTGCCTTTAAACACGTCTTCGGAATCAGTTGTTCTTGAACATTACTGCAATGCTGCCCAGCCCTTTGCCCACTCTCTTTGCACAATTTTACGTAGCTCATGCTTGCCATAGGCTGCACAAACCATTTAGATTTGGGCAACAATTGAAAAACATCAAACAAAACAGGAGCGGCAGTGCTGCTGCCTGTCATACCCGGCACACCCTCTCCGGTGGCGTTGCCTACCCAGACCGCCACCACATAATCCGTGGTAAGGCCAATAGCCCAAGCATCTCTGGCACCGAAACTTGTTCCGGTTTTCCATGCAATTTTTTGCTTATCGTCAAATCGAGTCCAATACATTTCCACTTTGGGTCGATTTACGGAGGCCATTGCCGACAGAACTTCATAGGCAACTGCTCTGTCAAATTTTGTTTCATTGCCAATGCCTTGTGTTGCACGAGATAATTCGGAATAAGCACGACTCAGTTCCATTAAATTGGCCTCGGCTCCACCCAAAATGAGCGACAATCCGTAATCATCTGCCGGCCTAAAAAGAGTTGTTAAACCAATTTCGTTGAGGTTTTCTTTAAATCGGGTAACACCATATTCGCTAAGCAACCGAACGGCAGGAATATTGAGCGACCGAGCCAATGCTTGTGAGGCTGGCACCATTCCATCATACGATTCTTCATAGTTTTGGGGAGAATAGCCATTTATTCGGGTAGGATAATCGGCCAGCAACATTTTGGGCGTAATTTGACCATTTTGCATGGCTTTGGCATATAAAAACGGTTTTAAAATGCTTCCTGTGCTCCGTGGAGAAGATGCTATATCTACTGCATTCTGGTGTCGAGCATCGCACGGTGTATTGCCAACATAGGCCAACGTTTGTTGAGTCTTTACATCCAACACTACCACCGCCATATTGGCAATATTTTTTTGAATATTAACCTCATAATGCCTCTTAACCACTTCATTAACAGATTGTTGAAGCAACGCGTCAATGTTTGTTATGGTTCTTTGTCCTGCTTTACCGTTTAAAGAAAGTTTGGCCATATAATGCGGTGTTGTCTGCGGCAATGGCTTTGGTTTTTCGGGCAAGGGTTCAACCAGAGCGGTTTCATACTCCCATTTATTTAAAAGACCTTTTTCAAACATTTTTTTTAAAAGCCTGTCTCTTTTCGATTTTAGAGCCGTTCTGTTTTTGCCCGGATGCATTAGTGAAGGTGCATTGGGCAACACAGCTAATGTGGCAGCTTCTGCCCACGAAAGTTGAAAAGAATTGTGGCCAAAATATCGCCAACTGGCCGCTTCCAGGCCAACTACATTGCCCCCAAAAGGTGCATGAGATGCATGAAGATTTAAAATTTCTTGTTTTGTAAATTTGGTTTCCAACCTCAAAGCCATGAGCATTTCAAGCAATTTATCTCCAATAAATCTTCCTTTTCGCTCCCTGCTCAACCGAATAACTTGCATGCTGATGGTGCTACCCCCACTCACGACTCTTTTTGCCTGTATATTTTGAAGCATGGCTCTTGAAATTGCTCTGATACTGATGCCCCAATGGTTGTAAAAATGTTTATCCTCAAATTCGATGAGTGCTGTTTTAAATTTGTCTGAAATGCTGTCATTCAGCGGAAACCGCCACTGGCCATCAGGGGCAATATGAGCCGCCAAAACGCTTCCCTTTGAATCTTCCAAAACTGTAGAATATTGGTTTTCAAACAGGTTGGAAGGCAAACAAAACCAAAAGTATATAAAGACAAACCAGAACATTCTCTTTATCCACTTCATTATTCTCGGTATTCTTCGCAATGCCAACATATCAAGTTCAAATATGAGTCGAAGTTTTGAGGCAAGAAGTGGATGTTATTATTCGAAAATCGAATTTGATTAAAACGTGTTGATTTTTTGATTAAACGAAAAAAAAACGGCTCGCCAGTGGCGAGCCGCATTTTTAAGGGTGATTAAAATTTAGTGTTTTACGACCAATTTTTGCTGGGCAACTTTGTTGTCTCCACTCAATTCGAGTAGATAAAGCCCATCGTTTATAGAATTAAGATAAAGTGTATGATTATTATTCAAAACAGATTCTTCAACAATCAATTTGCCTTGTAGGTCAAACATTCTGATGGTTGAAATTTTTTCACCATTAAAATCGAAATGAACCTGATTGCTGGCAGGGTTCGGATACATTTTAACCCGAGTGTTTTGAATATTTTGAACGGCTACTTGTCCGCCATGAATAGAGGATGTATCTGCTCCGCCGATGGTGCCTCCAAGACTGCAAGTAGTTTGGGCTGCCGACAAATAGTTTGAATAATCAACATATCCGCCAATAGTTATATCATCTGCAAAATCCCAGATGCCACCTGATATAGCCGCTGCATTGGTAGTTCCCCAATAGTTATTTTTGAAATTTAGAGTATCTGCTTTTCCGGGTGTACTACCACCAGAAATTTTTATCGTATTTTTAGTAGCAAACAGGAAATTATTGTTTTCGACAACAAATTTGGCAGGTTTGTAGCTACCAATCGACATAAAGTAAGCACCTGAATCGAAAGTGTTTTGAGTAATTTCTACCTCCGCATCTTTTCCAAAATAAAGATTCAAAACAGTATTTGGGAAGTTGGTAAATGAGTTACACTGCAATTTCAGTTTTCGGATATTGGAAGCATAAATGGCATTGTATGAGGACATGTTGTTAAAACTTGATCGAATAATGGTTGCCGTATAAGGCAAATACATTCCATACAAATTGTCGGCATAACAATCGGTCATAAACAATCTGATATTACCCCCAGATGCATAACATGCATAACCATATTTATTGGTAACCCCTCTGAAAACAGAATTTTCAATAAAAACATCAATAGTATCCGGATAGCTTGAATAAGCATAAATATTGTAGTAACCATCGATAAACTTACAATTTCTTACCAATAGCGAGGTGCTTGTGGTATAAATACTTCGATCGCCACCAGTGCTGCTGCCTTCAAAATAAACATATTGAAATTGTGACCCCGTTTTTGATGATGAATCATAGTCAACAGCTTTTTTGCTAAATTCTACAGTAATTTTTTTGATGGTTATGGCCGAATCCTTTTTCCCGATTGCTTTAAACTCGCCATCAACAATAAGTCTATATAGACTTGTTCCACCTTGAATGATTGTTCCCGGCTCAACCGTTACAGTTACCCCTTGTTCAATCAGAGCATTTGAAGAGAGCAAGTATGGGCTTCCGGCGGCGGTCCATGTTTGATTTGATGAAATAATGGATGAAACGGTGGTTTGCCCAAAGGCAAAAGCCCCAATCATCATACCAACAGTAAATAAAACAGATTTGTAAAGACTTTTCATTTTTTTAGTTTTCTATACCCTTTAAGACGAAGGCATTTTAAAACGTTGCAAAAATATATCAAATTTTCTTTGGTTTACGTATCCATGGCATCGTAAACTGCCTCAAATAAAAGGAGGAACGGCCTTCTTTTGACTTTGATTTTTAACTCAAATTGACTTCTAATAAAAAGCCCAAAATTTTTTCTGCAACGTTTTTGAGTTTTATCGTCAAATAATAAAAAACATAGTTTTGCTTTTGGTACAACTATATATAGACAATACATGTCGGCTAAAGGACAAGTTGAAATTTCGGGTGAAGTTATTGAGGGGTGCTGCCGCAACGACAAAAAATGTCAAAAAATAGTTTACGAAACCTATTATAAATCGATGTACGCAATTTGTTTGAGATACAGTTCAAATGCCGATGAAGCAAAAGATTTGCTTCACGAAGGTTTTATGAAACTTTTTAAAAACATATCGTCTTTTAGTGGTACATCCTCCTTTTCGGCTTGGATAAAACGCTTGTTTACAAACAATTGCATCGATTATGTTCGGTCGGCTTACAAAAAATATATCCACTATTTTGAAGAAATTTATACTGAAGAAACCAACGAAATGATGTATGAAGAAGAGGAAGAAATTTCACAAAAAGCTGTTTTGGAAGCAATGAGTAAACTAAGACCCGATTATAAAATAGTGCTCAATCTGTATGCCATCGAAAATTTGAGTCATAGTGAAATAGCTCAAGAATTAGGAATTGAAGAATCGTCTTCTCGTTCAAAATTATCACGAGCCAGAGCGGCGTTAAAAAAATTGTTGAACATTGGCTAAGTCAGAAAAAAATATCGACCAACTTTTGCACGGCTTATTTGATAATGCCGAAATGGATGCCGATGGCATTGACTGGAATTCGTTTGAACAAAAAAGGTCAAAAAAGAGGGCCGCTTTTTGGTGGAGAATTATTTCCACTGCCACTTTAATCATTGGTATTGGCTCTTGGGCTTATTTCTCTATGTTTAATAAAAATCATCAATCCAAAAAGGTCAATTTGCCTCATACCGATTTGCATCATCCAGAAAATATGAAAGCCAAAGAACAGCCAATAATTGACACTTCAGACATAAAAAAAGAAAATACGATAACCGAAAAATTGCATGAATTCAAAAGAGTAAAACCTGATTCGAAACCAAAAGAAATACAAGTTAATGACTCTCCAATTTCAATGGTTTCAACAAAGAATTCTATCGAACTTCCAAGGTTTGTGCCAAAGTCTTTCCAACACCAACACACACCACATTTTGTTATATTTGATACCATAATTAATTCAAATTCAATTATTTACAAGCTGTCTAACCTTATTTCTGATAGTCTTCCTTTGTTAAAAACAGCCGAAAATGTGTTGAAACTCAGTTTAGGTCCAAATTACAATGCCCCGACCATTTCTGCGGGAAGTATTTCATCTCCTTCTAGAAATCACAAGGATTATACATCGATTAGAAATAGCAGTGAAGTGGCCAATTTAGGCATCGATTTTAGCCTAACCGCAGGAAAAAAATATGCAAAAATAACACCGATGGTTGGTTTAGGTTTTAGCCATTATAGGGTGCTGGCTCATTATAATTTTGACTATTCCGAACGCCCAATTTTAGAAAAAAATGGAACCATAATAGGTTACACCAAGTTGTTGCCGCAAAATATTCGGTTTAACTCTGCTCATCACTATTCGTTTGTTCAATTACCGTTGAGTGTTTCTTACGACATCACTCAAAAAAATAAAATTGGATTATCATTTTTAGCTCAATTCACTCCGCAAATGTTGATAGCAAGTGGCGGCCAAACACCAAACGCTGTTTATTTGAATGAGGTGGAGACCTTCAATTCTTCAAACTATAAACAGGGTAATTTAGCCTTTAACGTGGGCTTTACCCTTTGGCGAAGAAACGAAAACTATCGTTGGTTTATAGAACCCACCTACGGAAACAATTTTGGTTTGAGCCAAATAAAGGGTATTTATTCAGTAGGGTTTAACTCGTTCTCTATTAAATTCGGATTTTTGCATTAGTGAAACGTTTCCTCTTTGGCATATTGATTGTTTTTTCGGCTTTTTCTATAAAAGCTCAATCACTGTTTGTCGCATTGGATGAAGTACCCAATGTATCGATAGAAAAAACAATAACTTCCAACCAAAATCTTTATGCCTTTTCGCCAAATACTGGTATAGGATATAGAGCGGCCAATTTTCGTTTTCGGTACTGGAACGGCCTGTTTTGGACCAGTCTGCCAACCTTAAATGCCAACAACGTTTTCTATGATTCCGCTCACCAAATGCGTTTGGCATTTCATAAAAATGAACTATAT
This sequence comes from Flavobacteriales bacterium, assembly GCA_020635395.1. Lineage (NCBI taxonomy): Bacteria > Pseudomonadati > Bacteroidota > Flavobacteriia > Flavobacteriales > Flavobacteriales bacterium. Next base: position 21,667 of record JACJZV010000001.1, on the reverse strand, counting down.
GTTGGAGGTTCGTTTTATGCCCAAAATGAGCAAATTAAAGGTATCGTCAAATGGGACGGAGAACGATGGAAATCGGTAGCAGGAGGAATCCAATCCTCCCGAATTATTCATGACGAATTTTCTATTTCGGGTATGAAATCATTCCAAAACCAATTGTTTGTGTGTGGTGATTTTGACCTCGCCGACGGCAGAGACGTAAAAAATTTGGTTCGGCTGCAAAACGACTTTTGGCATCCAATAAATTCTGTCGGAAATTCCTTTAATAGCCTTACTGTGGCCAATGATACACTTTATGTTTCAGGAAATTTTAGCGAGATTGAATCTGTTGAGTGCAGGAATTTGGCGGGTTTTGCCAATGACCGTTGGTTTGAGGTGCCACATTCGTTTACCCAAAATTTTATTGATTTGACCTCCTTTCAGAATCATCTTGTTGCCATAAATTCGGAAGGGTTTTATTTTAAAAATGACCAAACATGGCAGAAAATGGGCAATATGAATTTGGAAATTGTTTCGATGAATAGTATTGAGGAGTATAACGGAAAATTGTATGCTTCTGGTTTGTTTAAGGATTCTAAAAACAACCTTATTCGGCTGATTAGCATCGACCAACAGACCACTGAAATTATTTTGTTTGATGCTGATATTGCGGCAACACATAGTACGGAAATTTCCCTTTCAACGTATGATAATAAGCTGGTTATCAGTGGATATTTTTCTAAACTAAAAGGTAAAAATTTCGACCATATTGCTGTGTTAAAACCTGGAAACAGCATTTTGAGTGGCAGAGTTTTTATTGACAATAACAGAAACTGCGTGTTTGATGCTGGCGATGAACCACGCCAGAATGCACTTATTTCGTTGAACAACGGCAGCTACTATACCAGCACCAATGCTCAAGGTTTCTACAGTCTTTTTATTCCCAACAATCAAACAAGCACCATAAAAATATTTGCCAAAGACAATGAAAATCCGAATTGTAATGGAGAAGAAAGAACTGTAAGAACAACCAATACAGATTCTGTTTTGGTAGAAAATTTTGCCCTCCAAATTGATCCTGGAATTGTTAAACTGAAAGCATCAATAACCGGACAAAATGGGTTTTTGGCAAAACATGGTTATACGGAAAAATATGTTTTGAGCTGCCACTCTGCAGACAAGAGCAAATTTCCGGTATTGCTCTCTTTAAAAATCGACGAGCGGCTAACAGATGCCGTTTTTTCCGTGAAACCAACCACGATAAGCCAACATACAATTGGTTGGGAACTTTCAGAAAATCAAGTCATTGACATTGATTTTAGAATAGATCCTGACCTTATTGAAATGAACGAAAAATTACTTTTTGAGGTTAACGCCCAATCTATTAATCAAGCAAACATTGCCGAAAGCAGTTTGGAGCAAATGGTGGTTTCTGCCTTTGACCCAAATGATAAACAATGTGATAAAGAAGAAATTGTTGTTGGCGAGAAAAACTTAAATTATCACATCCGTTTTCAAAATTTGGGTACGGCAGCAGCGGCAAATATCCATGTGGTGGATACCATTGACCCTACGATGCCATTAGAATATCTTCAAATTTTAGACAACAGTCATCATCAACATTATTCTTCGTCATATAAAGTGAGAGGCCACGCCATTGTTTGGAGTTTTGAAGAAATTTACCTTATGCCCCAGCAGTGGGTTGGCGATGAAGAAAGCAGTGGATACATCACCTATTTGGCTGGTTTGTCAAATCAATTAACTGTTGGGCAAACAATAGAAAATACGGCCTATATCTATTTTGATTATCAAAAACCTGTTGTTACAAACACTACGGTTTCTAAGGTAGTTGAGAAACCAGCACTTTACCCAAACAACTCCGATGATTTTACCCTATTTCCAAACCCGACCAACGGGATGATTCAGGTTTTTGCCAAAAATAAAAATATGCTTGCCGCAATCGTTATAACAACCGATGGCAAAATCATTTCTTCCGAAAAGTTTAGTACAAACCAAGCATCCAGCACCATTGATTTAAGCAAGCTGCAAGCAGGCATTTATTGGGTTCGCATTGAACATTCGCTCGGATTTGAAACTCTGCCGGTGGTGCTTACCCACTAATTTTATTTGGTAATGTTCATGGTTACATCAACATCTTCTTTCAAAACAAGTTTCCCGTCTTTGAAGTAGTTTATAGAAACAGTACCGGTAAAGCTTTCTTGTGTGGCACAAGTAAACATGATTCTGAGTTTCGTCGAATTCACCACGGCCAAACCACCAATCGTTCGTTCACCATTATCCTGAAAGAAGGCATCCAGCGAAGTATTGTTCAATGTTACACTTATCGAATCCGGATGACCAATGGTAGGGTCTTCAGTAAGCAGAATGTTTAAGGTAGAAATATCTTGCGGACAGGGTGATGTGCCAACTGTATGATTTTGTGACAATTGATCTACGCCACAAAACAAATTGTTGAGTGTAACTTGATCGTCGGAAGTTGATGAATCAGGGGCACAATTTGTGATTGTGAGAGTGGTTAAAAATAAAATTGACACTAAACCAAAAAAATATGTTCGTTTCATAATCTTAATTTTTGCGAAAGTTGCGACTATTGGTTCAAAATAGCAAGCAACAAATGCTATGTATTCGCCGAAACAATCAACGATTTTATTTTAAACACCTGATTTTCAGTAATAAAATCGGGTTCGTTGATGAGATATGAATTGACATTTTTAAATGCTGAAGTTGTCAAAAGCTGCTCTACTTCGCGTGGATGAAACATTTGAAAGCCGTGTTTTACAAATCCATAATGCTGCATTTGCTCTTTTGCCCGCATGCCAATCACGAGCTGTCCACAAGATTTTAAAACACGTTTAAATTCATTTAAAACAGCGTGGTAATTCTCCCAAAAATAAATGGTATTAACGGTAAAAATAATATCTATCGAATGGGCATCAAAAGGCAAATTTGCCGCTTGACTCTGATAAAAGTTAGCCTTTTTCTGGTCAATAAAATGTCGGTTTATACGTTCGGCTTCGGCTATCATCAACTCCGAATAATCGCAGCCAGAATAGTATATATCGCACTGTCTTTCAAATAGTTCGGCCACAAACTTGCCATTGCCCATACCCACTTCCACCACCCGTTTTCCTGGCCCAAAATCTATTTTGTCGATGGTGTTTCTATTGAGAAGTTCATTGCCTTTGTTCATAAAATCGGCCACTTGCAAACCCATTTCTCCACTTGGTTTTCGTAGCTGGGCGGCTAATTCTTCACTGTCTCCGTTTCTCATTTTTTCTTTTTTTTGCTCGATTTGGCTAGCGGGTTAAACTGTAAACACAAATCAACCAAAAGGCTAAATCATCCTCTCTGTCTATCGCATCAGGCGAAACAAAAACATAGTCTTTCATAGGTTTTCCTGTAAAATCCATTTGTCTGCAACCCGGCTTGTGTTCGTTTTCGAGCCTTAATTTTTCACCGATGCGAGCCATCAATTCATTTTTTATAATGCCAATGCACATTTTGTCATCCACCATATAACACAAGCCCCCCATCATTTCTTTGCTCTCAAAATGCACGCTGTGGCGTTTTAAATGATTTCCAATTCTATCTGCTAAAAAATTATCGTATGCCATTTCACAATATTTATTGACACAAACTTACTCCAAAAACAGAGCTTTCAACGACAAATTATCGTGTACTGATATTCTCCCGTCAACATAATTTCTGCTTGAAACTTGGTTTCTAATTCTTTAAAAATTTTGTCAAGTTCTTGGTAAAATTGATTGTAGTTATAATAACTCATTTGCTCGTCATGTCTCAAATAAATTACCATCTTCTTTCCATTGGTTTTCAATGATTTTTGCATTTCCATTTGCAGTTCGTTTAGGTTCTTTAATTTGCCTTCAAGATACATTTTACCCGAATCACCAATTTCTAGTTCGAAGTATGATATAATGAATTGGGTCTGTTCGTTTATATTATTTTGGACATTTTTGTTTTTCTGAAAATCGCAACCAGTGAAAAAAAATATGGCCAACAAAATGTAAAAGATTGGTTTAACCATCGTAATTTGACATTAGAAAAAGTGTAAACTTCGATGAAGAAAACAAACCTTAAAAGCCACTTTTCACAAACGAACCACCTTACTTAACGAACGACCAATAAGGATGACAATCGTTTAACATCCTTATTTAATGCCAGTTATAGCTACAACCATAAATTAAACGGCAATTTAATACTGATTTGCTTGACTATTTAGCTCTAAACTCAATAAATTCGCAGTCAAAAGACAAGTAAAAAAGTAAAAAAATGAGAAAACTTTTCCTTTCAATTATTGCAGTTGCCGCAATGGCAATGTCAGGTTTTGCCCAGTGCAACGAGTTATTCTTTTCGGAATATATCGAGGGCAGCAGCAACAACAAAGCTATTGAAATCTACAATCCAACAGGCTCGGCCATTGATTTGTCGGATTACGCCATTTTGAGATTAAACGGTGGTGTATCAACCACAGACACTTTTTATTTAAGTGGTAGTTTGGCTTCTTACGATGTGTACATTGTTGCCAACGCTAGTGCAAATGCAGCCATTTTGGCTTTAAAAGATACTACAGGTTCGGCTACCAATTTCAATGGTGACGATGCTTTGACTTTGTTCAAAATTTCTACTCAAACTGCACTTGACATTTTTGGCACTCCTGGAATCGATCCAGGAACCAATTGGACTGTCGGGAGTGGAGCTTCAAGTGAATATACTTTGGTAAGAAAATCAACCATTAAAGGTGGTTCTTTAGATTGGACAACAGGCGTGAACGAATGGGATGTTTACCCACAAAACACAACAACATACTTAGGTTCGCACACCAGCGATTGTTATGTTCCGCCAACTCCAGAAGTTGGTTTTAAAGCTACCTCAGCTACCTTTAAGGAAAATGCAGGCATGGTGTCTGTAAATGTAGGTATTGCAAGCCCGTCATCCACAGTAGCTACAACTGTTGAAGTGGTAATAACCGGGGGTTCGGCCACAAACGGAGCGGAATATTCGGCTACTTCTCCAACCACATTGACATTTGCCGCAGGCTCAAGCAGCAACGAAACTTTTGATATTACACTAAATGATAATACAATGGCTTCTGGCAATTCAACCATCATGTTGACATTGAGAAACGTGTCTTCAGGTGCATTGCTAACTGCAGATTCAACAATGACCATCACCATTGAAGATGATGATTATTTGGTAGCTAAAATTAAAGACGTAAAGGTTAATGCAGCCGATTTTAACATTGCCAATAAAGGTCAAAAAGTAGAGGTAACTGGTATTGTTTACGGAATTGATTTTGATGGAAATGCCGGTATTTCTTTTACCATTATCGACTCTACCGCTGGCGTAAATATCTTTAACTTTAATGATGTTTCTGATTATGTAGTAACAGAAGGTGATGAAATTACGGTTAGAGGAAAAATGGATTTCTACAACGGTTTGACAGAGGTTTTTGCTGATAGTATTAAAGTAAATAGTAGTGGAAACACATTGAAAGATGCTGTTATGGTTTCCAAACCTTCAGAAGAAACCGAATCGGACTTTATCGTTATTGACAGAGTATGGGTGGCCGACACCAACACCGTTTGGCCAGACAATGGAAATGTGTGGATGACCAATGGCACAGACACTTTCCAAGTACGCATTGATAGAGATGCTTCTGACATAGTTGGTCAACCAATTGAATGGGATACGTTGAAAATTACAGGAATTGGTGGTCAGTTCGACAATTCTTCTCCATACAATTCCGGTTATCAAATTTTCCCAAGAAAATTGAGTGATATAGAGAAATACAGAAACGCAGGAATTAAAGAATTTACGCTTTCTGCCAAGGTTTTCCCTAACCCAACCGAAGGTGTTGTTTACATTGAATCTGTTGAAAATTTGACAAGCATTCGAGTATTTGATATTCAAGGAAATGTCGTTTCTAAAACCTCTGCAAACGGGTTGAACGCTATTGTTTCTCTTGAAAATCTTGCTTCGGGCATGTACCTAATTGAGATTAATGCTGAAAAATCTTCGGCTTTAAAACGAGTTGTTTTAAAATAAGATTTCTTACTTTTTTATAGAAAAACCTCTCCAAACGGAGAGGTTTTTTTTGTTATAAATCACTGAATTTTTTTTTGCCTTTTGCAAAATGAGCCACAATCAGACTATGGCCATAAACTCCGGTATGTTGTTTCAGCGGCAATTGGTTGGGTACCCTTTTTCTCTTTGATGCCCAATAACCAAATTTTATAAAAAATGCCCAATGAGCTTTTACCACAGCCCAAGTAAGGCCTGGTTTTCCGTCAACCAAAAATTTAAGCCCTGCCACTCCATCCAAAACCAATCGTATGGCCAACACCCGAACCAATTCACTGGCTTTTAGATTTTTAGTCATTAAGCATAGGTTATTTCTAAAGTTCAAAAATGTTTTTCGTGGGCTTGTAGCTGCCAACGTGCCTCCGCCCATGTGATATACCGTGCTTTGAGGGCAAACCCAAACTTCAGAACCTGCATTTTTTATTCGCCAACACAAATCAATTTCTTCCATGTGGGCAAAAAAATCGGCATCCAATCCATTCAATGCTTTATAGACATTGGCACGAACCAACATGGCCGCACCTGTTGCCCAAAAAACTGGTTTTGCATCGTCATATTGTCCATTATCCGCTTCCAGTTCGTTCATTACTCTACCACGACAAAATGGGTAAATATGTTTGTCGATAAACCCACCAGAAGCTCCTGCGTATTCAAAGAAATCGCGTTTGAAATAATCTAAAATTTTTGGTTGCACCGCTGCTATTTGGTCGTTCGACAACATCAAATCCATCATTGGTTTCAACCAATTTTGTGGCACTTCCACATCACTGTTTAGGAGTACCCAAAAATCTGTATCAAGTTGCCTTAATGCCTGATTGTAGCCTTCGGCAAAACCAAAATTTTCAGCAAGTTCAATTAGCTTTACTTCCGGAAACTTGGTCTTTACAAGCTCTGCACTATGGTCGGTCGAAGCATTGTCCGCCACCACCACTTCAAGGTTTGGATATTCTGTTTTTAAAACAAAGGGCAACAATTGTTCGAGCAATTGCCGTGTATTAAAATTGAGTATAACAACCGATACCTTTGGGTAGTGCATAATGCCAATCATATTTATTTCATTTTGCCAATTTTAATACAGCGTACTTGTCATGTTTTCCCTTTCTATGGGGAATAAAAAAGGTATTATCATCAAGGCAAATGGCACTTTTGACAAAAGGAATGTACTTGTATTCATTCTTAGAATAGAGGGCTTCAATCCGAAACTCTTGTTCGGTATTTAGAGAAGCTACGAATAAATATTCTTTTTTATCCTCAACTTTTTGAGAACGATATGCTGTAACACTTTTGGCTGGTGCCATGAATAAAATTACCAAATTGTCATCGCTACCGAAGGCAAAAAAACTATATTCATTCGCATCCATCTGCTGACTTGGACTATATTCATTCACATCCATCTGCTGAGTTGATTGGTTCTTTTCAATTGTTTTATACCACTCAACCTCCCCCTTCTCATCAACATACAGTACAATAATTTCTTCGTAGTACTCTCCGAAGGCACCCCAAATTCGTGATTCAAAAAGGCAAAAGACCCCTTTGCGAGCCTGAATAATTTCTCGAGCCGGAGTACTAAATAATCCCCCGACACGAGTAAAACGCTTGGTTTGTCCTTGACTTGCAACAGAAAAAAATCCTTCGTCATATTTCATATATGAATCATTCTCTATATAAAACTCATTCATGTTAAGAGTAACACTAAAGAAGCCGCTTGATTTTTTAGAAGCTGGACAATTGCAGCCCAATCCGTTCGATTCGTACAATCCAGCGATATGAGCAACTTGGTTCGAATCAAAATAGAACTCAGCACTAATTATTGAACTCTCATCTTCTAATTCTATCTCCAACTCTTCTGTCTCCTTCTTTTCAATATCTATTTTCCCAAAGTAATATTTCTTTGTCGCCGTGTAATTAATGTCATTTCTTTTTGCTTTTGCCTTAACTTCATATTCCGTTATTCCGGACAAATAAAACAAATTGCCTTCTTTATCCACGGTGCTTTGATATAATTCAACTACATATTTTTCTGTTGCACCCTCAAAATTGTGGGTGTGGATCTTTTTCAAATCCTCGTCAAACACAACAAACCGCTCACTAGTTTCAAAATTTGCTTTTCCCAGTGGTAATGTTTCACATAGCACCAAGTATGAAGCACTGCTGTCTGCAAACGACATTTCAATATCTCCCTTATTATATTCCTCTTCAAATTGATGACTTAATAACAAGATTGGCTCACCTATGGGTGTTAAATCTTCCAGTGAAAACTGAGCAACGTAATAAAACAACTTAGTTTCTGAATTGAATTTGTAAGAAACATACAGTTTTCCCCCAAAAAGAAATACTCCATTTATCCTTAACTGATTTTTCACTGTTCGATATGGAATTATTTCAGGACTCAATTTTATCCTTTTCTCGACTATCGAATTTTCTTTGAATTTAACCAAATTTGGCCCGTTGTTATATTCTAATGCAATAACATAATTATTGCTAACAACAGATGGAATGAAAGGTATAATATCCAAATTCTCACTTTTGGCATCAAAATCAATTGAAAAAAGATGGTTGTTAACGCTTTGAGCAGATGAATCAATGCATGAAAGTGAATGTAAACAAGTTACTACTATTAGCTGATAAATTAATTTTTTCATTCTTCAAATGTATCCTTTCTAACCAAATGATATTAACTACCTTCATACAAAAAGAAGGATAAACCTTTTTTTTTAAAATTGCGAAAAACAACAACCTAATGGTGAAAATAGCGTTTTAAACCTCTTTACCCAATTGTTCATAAATCGAGCAATTGCCGTGTATTAAATTGAGTATAACAACCAACACCTTTGGGTAGTGCATAATGGGCAAAGGTATTGAAACCTATGTTTTTGCTATGCTATTCCTTTAGAGAAATTATCGCCCACTTGGCTTCACTCCCGTTGGTGATAGACATTAAGTAGTTGTTTTCGGAGTCCTCAAGTCGAATGTATAAGTTGAAATTGAGGTAATACTCATAATTATTGCTCTTCAAAACACCTATGGATTTAGTACTTGCTTCTCCATTTGGTAAAAGCGTTGTTTCCAAAATTTGAGGTTTTGAAGACTGACTATTTAATGGAGCGGGCGACACATTTTTTGGTTTGTCATAGAAAATAATTTTAAGAGCTCCATCTTTATCCGTGTACATATATTTGGAAGCAAGGTATTCCGTTTTTTCCTTTTTTGAAATTTGGTTTTTATCAATTTTACTCAAATTCTGAAATCCTTGGTTCTTGTCAATATAAAATATCAGTATATCCTCGTTACGAATGTATTGAGAGCTTCCGCTGTATGAAGCATTATACCTTTCAAAACCAACATACATACCACTATCAGATGCAAGAAGTAATATGTTTTTTTGCCGATTAACCACATTCGTATTCAATCCATCTATTATTTCAGAAACGAACGTTTCGGAAAACTTGGATTTATCATAATCCTGAAAATCAAAAGTCCATTCATAATCTAGTTTTTGTGTTTCAATATCTATCTGGCATACATACACCCCTATACAATGGTGGTCCTCTTGAATAATTTTACCAAAAATTGCGACTTTCCCATTTTTAATTCTGTATCCCTTTAGCTGAAATTCACCACCATCATGTTTTGGGATATAATTAAATTCTTTGAGTTTTAACTCATCTTTTTCCATATAGAATCTTCTGAGAATTATCTCTCTAGAATTGTATGCTGTTGATGTCGCCTCATTCGAATTAGCAACAAATAAAAAGTCATCGCCGATGGTGTAGGTTGGGGAGTAAAAAGAATATGTTGCCGGTATTTTATTCACCACTTCATCGTCCTCGGGATACTCTATATCCAAAGACTGCATATCTTTGTCAAATACGGATATTTCTTGGATTTGCTCCTCTGTTTTGGCATGAACATTTACTATCTTAATCCATCCATTTCTACACGATTGATCGACCCGAAACCAGCCCCGATCTTGAACGGTGTTGGTATAATAAATTTTGTGTTGGGCAATCTTTTTAGCAGCACCCATTTTTTTTAGTGAATTAGGTGCCACCTCCACATAATGCAAACTGGCCATACCGTCCTTTTTTCCATACCTTTCATAGAAAACAAACATTTTCGAGTCTGTATATACAACTTTCTCCAATGAATACGAAGCCTCATTATCCATGCTCGGAACTAAGTCAGGGACAACCTTTGAACTCGCCATTCTCTCAAAGTTTTTATTGTAATGATGAAATTGATAATTTTTGTCCAAAAGACCTGAACCTTCTTGGACAAGATACCCAAATGGGGTTTTTTCCATTTTGTCATCATAAATATATCTACTATGTTCAAGTTTAATGTTCTTCAAACCCTTCATTTCAAACTGAGGGTAGTTAAACAATTCTTGAGCAAAGGCATTCGATGACAAAAGGGTTAGGGCGATTAATACGGAATAAAATAGTCTGTTTTTCATGCACCAAATTTAATTGTTTGACGGAAACATCACTACCTTCGCACAAAAAAAGCATGAACTTGGTTGTTAAAAATTTGCCCGAAAGCTACAATGCTCATTATCTAGAAATGTTGTTTAACCCCTTTGGCGAAATTGATTATGTGAAAGTGGTGTACGACCGAGTTACGGGCGAACACAAAGGAATGGGGTTTGTGGAAATGGTAAACGAAAAAGACGGCCAAAGAGCAATGGAAGAACTTAATGGCAAAGAAATAAACGGAAAAGCCATTGTTGTAGAAAAAGCCAAACCAAGAAAGGTTAATATCTGGAGTTAGCTTTGCACCGCGATTTGCCGCGGCTTATCACGGTTTATTTAGGTCTGAACTCTCCAAACTGCCAGTCAACTCCAAAAGAACCACATTCTCCACATGGTGCGTGTGCGGAAACATATCAACGGGTTGAACTTTGATAATCCTATATTTTTCTCGCATCAAATCCAAATCTCTGGCTTGTGTGGCGGGGTTGCAGCTAACATACACCACCCGTGGAGCTTCCAATTTTAGTATTTGCTCCACAACCGCTTGATGCATTCCTGCTCTCGGAGGGTCGGTTATTATTACATCTGGCTTGCCATATTTTGTGGTAAAATCATCGTTTAGTTCGTCTTTCATATCACCCACCACAAATTGGCAATTGTCAATTTTATTGTCTTTAGCATTTTCGTTGGCATCGGCAATAGCCTGCGGCACGCTTTCTATGCCCACCACTTTTCTTGCCTTTTTGGCTAAAAACAAGCTGATGGTTCCCGTACCACAATAAAGGTCATATACATTTTCGTGTCCTTTTAGGTCGGCAAACTCCAACGCTGTTTCATACAAAATCTCGGCTTGCTCTGGATTGGTTTGAAAAAATGATTTTGGACGTATTTTGAAATTCAAATCATTTAGCGTTTCTTTTAAATACTCTTCTCCGTCAAATGTCTGAATATCCAAATCATATAGACTGTCATTCACTTTTTCGTTGATGGCATAAACCAACGATATTATTTCGGTAAACTCCATTTTTAAGGCAGAAAGCATCGGTTTGATTTCATCGCTTTCATACCCAAAAGTGAGTAAAACCATCCACTCATTTCTTCTATTATTCCGAAGCATCAGGTTTCGAACAAACCCTTCTTTTGTTCGGGCATTATAAAATTCAAAGTTGTTTTTAATCGAATAATCATAACACCAATTCCTGATTTGATTGGCCAAGTCGTGCTGCAACCAACATTTATCTATGTGCACAATTTTGTCGAATCGCTGCGGTATATGAAAACCCAAACCGGGATTTTCAACAAATTCATTTGCCTCAATCAACTCCCGCTCCAGCCATCTACTGTGACTGAATGTATATTCCATTTTGTTTCGATAAAACTCGGTTCGTCGGCTTCCTAAGGCTTTTGGAATGTTCTCAAAAGGCAGTTTGCCGATTCGCTCAAAAGCGTCTTTTACCTGTTGGGTTTTAAAATCTAATTGTGACTCGTAGCTCATTTGTTGCCATTTGCAACCGCCGCACACCCCAAAATGATTGCAAAATGGAGTTGTTCGCGTTGAACCCGTTTGATGGATGATTTCGATTTCGGCAATTAAAAACTTCTTCTTTTTACCTACTATTTTTAAGTCACACACATCGCCCGGCACGGCCTTTTTTACAAAAACCACCTTTCCGTTCCAATGAGCAATGCAATTGCCCTCTGCACCAGCCCGCTCAATTGTAATGCTCTGCAATTGCGTGCCGTAAAGATTCTTCTTTCTCAAGAATTTAACTTCTTATGTTGATTATTGACCCTTTGCCTGCGATTCGTGAAACTCTTGAATTTGCTCCAAAATGCTTTTAAACTCTTCAGCTCCATGATATCCAGGTACTTTATACATTTGGTTTATGCTCGGTATATAGAAAAATGTGGTGGGATAACCACTATTAGGTCCGCCTTGATTCATGGCCGAAAGCAGAGTTCTACCATCCAGAGTAGTATCGTTTACGTTATACAGCCCCCCCAATTCGGGATTAAATTTAATCGCTACAAAATCTTCATCTATCATGGCCATAATAGTCGAATCTTCATACGTGTCTTTGTCCATTTTTTTGCACCATCCACACCAGTCGGTATATACATCAATAATGGCTACTTTATTTTGGCTTTTTGCTGAGGGATATCCTTCATTCCACTGTTTCCAAGCCACATGTTGTGTTTTTGTTGTGGACGATATGGTAAACAACGTTGATACAAAAAGAAGTAAGAGCAATGCTTTTTTCATTTTTTTATTATTATTACTCGGAGCATGACAAAAACCATTCCGAATGTTTTGCGAAGTTAGTATTATTTATTGAGCTGTTTTGTAAATCTAAACTCATAATTTCGAGCCATCAAATATTTTTTGTAGTTTAGAATTGACATCTATTAGAGATACCAAGTTTAAAATATCAGGAGAAATAGAATCTCCTAAAGAGTCGGATTATTTAAAAAATATTGAGCAGCAAAACGCTCAAAAATTTAGGTTATGGGCCATCATTTTGGGGTCGTTTTTAGCCTTTTCAATTGGCATTGTGTTGTGGCAGTCGTTTAAAATTTCAACTTTAAAGGCCCTTACCAAAACTGCTCATCAAACCAATATCAATGCTACGTCCGACTCGGTAAAAAATAGGCTTGATAGCTTGTTGCAGACCAATCTACAGTTGCAGTTGGCTAACGAAGCATTGCTCGAAAACTCAGATGATTTTGAAGGAATTTTCTTTGAAATCCACATAAAATTTAAAGGCGATTTTGACCTTAAAAAATATAAAAGTGAAATGGCTAAAATTCAGGGCAGGCCTCTTGATGAGAGAGACGCATTAGTGTTGGCAAGATTTAGCTCATATAAAAAAGCACTGCTTTTTGAAAACGATTTAAAGAAAATGGGGTTTAAAGAAATAGAACTTTTAGGTAGAGTTAATGGCACAATTATGACGTTTAAAGAAACCATGCAATTGGCCAAAGAAAAAAATAATTAATTACTTTTACCGTTCTGCAAAAAGTAGAATAATAGAGCGTGGAAAAAAACAACATTCTTCTGGAAAAACTGGATGCCTTTATCCGAAAATACTATAAAAATCAATTGGTTAGAGGTATTTTATGGGTAACGGCTGGCATTATTTCTGCTTTTTTGGTCGCCTCTTTGTTTGAATATTTTGGGCATTTTAATTCAAAAATACGCACGGCCATTTTCGGAGTATTTACCATTTTCAGTGCGGTAATACTTGTCAAATTTGTAATAATTCCGCTGCTCAAGCTCAATAAATTGGGCAAAACTTTAGATTATAATCAAGCTGCAACCATAGTTGGGCAGCATTTTTCTGCTATTGGCGATAAACTGATAAACACACTTCAACTCGGTGCAAATGCAGATGATGATAGCCTCTTGCGAGCCGCCATTGAGCAAAAAACTGCCGAGCTAAAACCCATCCCTTTCCATCAGGCCATTGATATTAATGCCAACAAAAAGTACATAAAATATGCCCTCATTCCGGTATTACTTTTTGTGCTTATGTCGGTTGTAAACAAAGGTTTTAATGATAGTGCAAACCGTTTGATGCACTACAACAAAACCTTTGAACGCGAAGCCCCGTTTGAATTTGTTTTGGACATGGACAACCTTACGGTGCTTCAAAACTCGGAGGTGGAAATAAAACTAAAAACAATTGGAAGCCAAGTGCCTGGAGAGGTTTATCTTAACCTTGATGGGAACAAATTTAAGATGACCAATCAGCAAATTGGCCATTTTACCTACACCATAAAAAAGGTGGGTAAAACCATGGATTTTCATTTTTTGGCCGATGATTTTGAAAGCAACACCTACACCTTAAAAACGCTATCAAAACCAACATTGGTGGGCTATGAAACATTTATGGATTACCCCGAATATACTGGGTTAAAGGACGAATGGATTAAAAATACATCGGAGGTTACTGTGCCGGTTGGTACTCAAATAAAATGGAAAATAAATGCTAAAAATGCTGAAGAAGCCATTTTTGATTTTGATGGAAAATCGACCAAAATAAAGCCGAGTGCTGGTCGTTTTGAATTTGCCCAACGCATTTTAAAATCAAATCGATTTAATATCAAAACCTCAAACACCGACGTTAAAAATGGCGATTCGATGGTGTACTCGGTTCAAATAATTCCGGACAATTACCCCGAAATAAAAGTCGATGAAAAAGCAGATTCTAGCACTCAAAAAATGATATATATGCTCGGAAAAGTGGGCGATGATTATGGTTTGAGCAAGCTTGTTTTTCACTACAAATTTTTGAATTCAAACAACCCAACCAAAAAAGGGCTTGAAAAGAATGTTCCCATCAAATTGAACAGCGATTTAAAAACCCAAAGTTTCTACTATTTCTGGGATTTGAATGAGCTGAGCATAGAGGCCGAAGATAAATTGGAATACTACTTTGAAGTATGGGATAACGATGCTGTGTTTGGCAATAAATCATCGAAAACATCAAAACAAATTTTTGCTGCACCAAGCATTGAAGAGATAAACAAGCAATCAGAAAAAAATAATGAGAAGATAAAAGATGATATTTCTGACAGTAAAAAAGATATAGGCAATCTTCAAAAAGACATCGAAGAATTAGAGAAAAAACTTACCGAAAAACGTGAGTTGACTTGGGAAGACAAGAAGAAGATTGAAGAACTGCTTAAAAAGCATGAAAACCTTTCAGAACAGCTTGAAAATATTGTTGAACAAAACGAGCAGAATATTCAAAAGGAAAATGAGTTTAAACAAATTGACCAACAAATTCTTGACAAACAACAGGAAATTCAAGACCTTTTTGATGAGGTAATGAATGATGAAATGAAAGAATTGCTCGAAAAAATTGAGGAGATGATGCAAAAAAATCAGAAAGACCAACTGATGCAACAGCTCGAGCAATTAAAACTCAATGACAAGGACATCAAAAATCAATTAGATAGAATGATGGAGCAGCTAAAAATGCTTCAATTGGAGAAAAAGGTGGACGAAACGGTTGACAAATTGAATGACCTTGCGGAAAAGCAAGAAAAGCTGGCAGAGCAAACCGAAGACAAAAAGAAATCAAACGATGAATTGCTTAAAGAACAAAAGAAATTATCAGACGAATTTGAAAAAGCAAAAAAGGATTTGGATGATATAAAAAAGAAAAATCAAGAAATGGAAACTCCTCTGAACATGGATTTGAACGAGCTGAAAGAGGAAAAAGAAAATGTGGACGAACAGCAAAAGGAAAGCGAAGAAAACATATCTAAAAACAAAAATGATAAAGCTGGGCAAAACCAAAAAAATGCCGCCGAAAACATGAAAAAAGCTGCGGACAAGCTTCAAAAAGAAATGGAAGAGGCCACCAAAGAGCAGCATGTTGAGGACTATAATACCCTTCGATCCATTCTCGAAAATTTGGTGCAAGTAAGTAAGGATCAGGAAGACCTGATGAATAACTTTAAGCAAGTGAGAACCTACAATCCGAAATATGTGGAGCTTGCTCAGCAACAAAAGAAAATCAGAGACGATAGCAAAATGATTGAAGATTCGCTAATTGCTTTGAGTAAACGGGTGGAGCAGGTGCAACATTTTATAAATGAAGAAATTGGATTGGTTAATTATCATATTGACAAATCCATAAAAGAGCTTGGCGAACGAAACACCGGAATGGTTATAAACCACGAGCAACATGCAATGACAAGCATGAACAACCTTGCCTTGATGCTTGAAAACAGTCTCGACCAAATGCAAGAAAAAATGAAAAGCCAAATGTCGGGTAGCGGACAATGCCAAAATCCGGGTGGCAGCAACCCCAACTCGAGTGGCGACAAAATGAAAAACAGCAGACAGATGCAAGAAGGCCTTAAAAAGCAATTGGAGCAAATGGGCAAACAACAAGAAGGTGGCCAAAAACCCAGTAGCCAAAGCTTTGGAGAGGCCGCCGCCCAACAAGCAGCCATAAGACGACGAATGGCAGAAATAAGAAGCCAGTTGGAAAAAGAGGGTAAAAACCACGGTGATATGGGCAAAACCGAACAAATGATGGATGACTTGGAACGCGATTTATACAACAAAAGGCTGAACCCTGATGTGTTGAAACGGCAACAAGAAATTTTAACCCGAATGCTGGAGCATGAAAAAGCTCTTCAAAAACAAGAACAGGACAATAAACGAAAGGCTACTGAGGCAAAGGAAGAAGCAAAGCCCATTCCGCCTAACATTGAGGAGTATCTAAAACAAAAGCAAAAAGAGCAGGAATTGCTCAAAACAGTTCCTCCGGGTTTATCGCCTTACTACAAACAAAAGGTGCGGGAATATTTTGAGGAGATTGGTGGTTAGTTGAGACATTATATCTAAACTTTCAGTCTGATATGAAATATAGAATCTTATTTTTTTTTATTTCTGTACTAATTGGTTGCAACCGTCACCATTATGATTTTGAATTGGAAAATGAAATTTTTTACTGCCAAGAGGGGGCAGCAGAAAGTTTAGGATATGATTTGAACGAGTTGTACAAAAAGTATCAAACAATTTATATCAAACACAAAATTCTAGATGATAGCTCTGGGAAAAGCTATGCCAAGGCCTTGAAAGCCCTTGAAAAGGGTGAGTATGATTCAATGTTCACAAAAATAGAAATGTACAAAGAACTTCATAATTTGAATTTGAATCATTTAATTATTGGCTGCCCATCAATCAACTTGGAAAACAGAGACCTATCTAAATCAAAATATAGATTTTTGAAACAAAAGGGGGATAGCTCTATGAGAAATCCGATGAACATAGATTCCAATTACATCAAAAAAATGGCATCAATGTTCACAAATAACTTTGAACCTTCAGATTTTGACCATCCATTATACAAAACTCGCATTATTGCATTGATAACCTTGTTTGCCATGGAACTTGATTTAACAAGCAATAGAGGTTTGAAAGTGGTTTTGCCACCACACATCAAAAAAGATTTGGAATATGATTCTACCTCCATTTTGCATATTATGGTAGATGGAAATGATGTCATAACTGTTGATGGCAATACGGCTGACATTACACATATTGAGGCCGCAGTTCGCAGGTTCATTATAGAAAAATCAATTAAAAAAATTGATAAATCAAAAAAGCTCGATGAGCTTGAAAGTTTTAAGGGAGCTATTGGTTTGGATCACGAAAATTCTACGTCATACCAGCAATATATTGGAGTTTATAGCACGATAATTCAAGCATTTGATAATGTAAGAAATGATTTGTCGAATGCTTACTTTGGGTCTAATTTTACAAACTTGGATTTGGAAGTCAAAAATAAAATTGTCAAAATAATACCCCTTAGGATTTTGGAATCTGAGCCTTTTCAAAATTAAAGCTACCCCACCAACGCTTTCTCAATGGCTGTGTCATAAATTTCTTTGTATTTTGATATGGCTCCAAATTTTTCGCTATCCACAACCAATTGTTCGCCAGAAACCACACCAAGTTTTCGATAAACCACGTTGCTTTTAGCCATCATGCTTTCAAATGCCGAAAGATTGTTTTTATCAACAGAAACTACCACTCGGCTCTGACTTTCGCCAAATAAACAGGCATCTTTTCTAACGGATGAATTGGTGGTAATATTAGCACCCAAGCCACTGGCCATACAACTTTCTAAAACCGTTACAAACAACCCACCTTCCGACACATCATGACAACTTTTTAACAAGCTGTTTTCTATAAGTTGAGTTATGGTTTGTTGCAATTCATATTCTTTATCCAAATCAAATGACGGGCAGGGGGAGTGCGAAACATTGTGATATTTTGCAACATATTGCGATGAGCCCAAATCATTTTTTTCTTCTCCTAACAGATAAATTAAATCACCATCTTGTTTAAAGTGCAAAGTGGTAATATGCTCTGGTTTTTCTATCAAACCCACCATGCCTATGGTTGGTGTGGGATATACGGCAGTTCCGTCGCTGCTCTGGTTGTAGAAGCTCACATTGCCACCTGTTACCGGTGTTCCGAATTTTTCGCAGGCTTTTTTCATACCCAAAATGGCATTTTTAAACTGCCAATAAACACCTTTGTCATAAGGGTTTCCGAAGTTTAAGCAGTTGGTTACTGCAGATGGTTTGCCACCGGTGCATACAATATTTCTTGCCGCCTCTGCCACAGCAATGGCTGTTCCTTCTTCAGGATTAGCATATACGTATCGGCTATTGCAATCTACTGTTAATGCCAACGACCGATTCGTGCCTTTTATTTGAACAACCGCCGCATCACTTGGTTGATTGGTGCTTTGGTTAACGGTGCCAACCATGCTATCATATTGTCTATAAACCCATCGCTTTGAGGCGATATTTGGCAACGCCGTCATAAACTCCGCAACCTGCTTTAGTTCTGTAGGCTGAGAAATGTTCTTTATTTCAAATTCATTTATTTTTTTGGTGTATGCAGGTTCTTCCCATTCTCTGTTATAAACTGGAGCCCCTCCACCCAAAACCAGACTTTCGGCTGGTACATCGGCAGTTATTGCTCCATCTTTTTTGTATTGAATTCTTCCACTGTTGTTTACCTCACCAATTTTGGCAAAAGTCAAATCCCACTTTTCAAAGATTTTTTCAATTTTTGCTTCATGTCCTTTTTCAATAATGGCCAACATTCTCTCTTGACTCTCGCTTAAAAGAATTTCCCAATCCAGCATATCGTCTTGACGAAGTGGTACCTTGTCCAAGTCAATCAACATTCCCGTTTCACTTTTAGCACTCATTTCGCAAGTAGAACAGGTTATTCCGGCAGCACCCATATCCTGCAAACCAACCACTGCACCGGTCTCAATTATTTCCATGGTAGCTTCCAATATTAGTTTCTCCCAAAAAGGGTCGCCAACCTGTACGGCTGGCAAGTCGTTCATGGCATCTTCGCCAATATCTTTGCTGGCAAACGCCGCTCCTGCTATCCCATCTTTTCCTGTGCTGCTTCCAAAAATATATACCGGATTTCCAACGCCTTCGGCCACTGCACTCACAGTTTTGCCAACCTCGACAATACCCACGCTCATGGCATTAACCAAAATGTTAGTTTCGTAGCAATCATCAAAATAAACCTCGCCGCCAACGGTCGGAATTCCAAAAGAATTTCCATAATCGCCAATTCCTTTTACAACCCCTTTGGTTAACCATTTTGTTCGGGCTGTGTTGATATTTCCAAAACGCAATGAATTGAGTTGAGCAATGGGTCGGGCTCCCATCGAAAAAATATCTCGGTTTATTCCGCCCACACCCGTTGCCGCACCTTGATAGGGTTCAATAGCCGAAGGGTGATTGTGACTTTCGATTTTAAAACAACAAGCCAAACCTTCTCCAATGTCCACCAATCCGGCATTTTCTTGTCCGGCTTCAGCCAGCATCATAGGTCCTTCTTTGGGAAGTTTTTTTAACCAAACAATCGAATTTTTATACGAGCAGTGTTCACTCCACATAACCGAGTAAACGCTCAACTCAGTAAAATTGGGCGTTCTACCCAAAATCTCTTTTATTTTCTCGAACTCATCGGCGGTTAGTCCTAACTCAATAGCGGTTTGTGCTGTTGTTTGTTGCATACTGCGAGATTTGATTGGGCAAAATTAACGAATGAGTGCTTACAAAAAAGTTGAAACATCCGTTTGTCATTCACAAGAATCCCACCATTTGTAAAAAAGAAGTTTATTGAGGTTCTCATTATGATTTCGTTTTTGCTGTGAGTAAAAATAGTAAGCATTTTTTTCTTGATTGAATTTGATGTAAACACCTAATAATGTTGTTGTTAAAATTTTTTTGTTCCTTTCTTTTTATTCGTAAAAAAGTATAAGTTTGGCGTTCAAAATTTTCTTATAGTAGAATTAATGAAAACAGATTTATTTACGACAAAAAAATTGAGAATTCCGTTTGGAAAAAAATTCTCAGCGTTGTTGGCAGCAACTTTACTTTCGGGTGCGTTTGCCGAGGCACAGTATTGTACCTCAAACGCAACCGTTTCGGCAGACTCTGAGTGTGCTCGAGCTTATTTGGAGGGAGACACAAAAACTCTCGATGTTTCAAAAACCGGTTCTGGTTGTGACAACTATACCGACAATACAGGAACTGTAATGGCCGATTTGACGGCAGGTGAAGCCTACACCATTACTCTTGAAAACGGTACTTGTGGTGGAAACTACACCCGTTACGGAAATGCTTGGATTGACTACAACCAAGACGGCGATTTTGATGATGCAGGTGAAATGTTGGGAAAAGGTACAACAGGTTCTTCTGCAAATGGTTATGTTCACGTAATTACTTTTACTGTTCCATGTAACATTAAAAGTGGCAGCACTCGTTTGCGTGCTATTGTGAAAGAAGGAACAAACACTGCTCCTTGCGGAACTTATGCCTACGGTGAGACAGAGGATTACACCATTTCTCTTGGTATTGCCGGAACTTTGGCAGCAGGCTTTTATATGCCCGACACTGCCTACATTAAAACTCGTGTTTCTTTAGTAAACAACAACCAGGATGGTTACTTCTACCACGGTTGGGACATTGAAGACAATGGTACGATTGATGCCACAAGCACAAACCTATTAACCACCTTTACAACTGGTGGAAAACACTGTGTGCGTCTTTTCTCAGAAAACTGTCTTGGAAGAGACTCTGCTCTTAAATGTGTTCAGATTATTACTCCAACTGCTCCTCCGGTAGCTGACTTTGTTGCAACTTCAAATAGAGTTGACATCTTTAGCACCTTCAACTTGAGAGATTTATCAACCAATGGTCCTATTTACTGGGAGTGGTTTATGTATCAAGAAGCAGACTCTGCCGGTACACACATTGATATTACTGCTGGTAGTACGTATGCCGACCAAAACCCTGAAGTATTTACAGCTAAAGGCGTTCCCGGATTTCCTGATGTTGGAAAATGGAGCATTGGTCTTATTGCTTCTAACGATATAGGTTCATCACAAGTGTTGATTAAACACGACTACGTGGAAGTTGTAAAAGGTTGTGATGTAGAAATGGGTCCAGGTACCATTACCGGTATTCCTGGAAACGTTATCACTTGTACTGCCGGTACGCTTATGAGCAAAACCGATGGTACGGGC